>VBJK01000340.1 GCA_005879655.1 Chloroflexota bacterium
TGCGCTTATCATCCCAATTGGGACTTCTATAAGAATAACAGCATTATTTCTCAATTCGGCGATCCTAAACCTTATATTCCGACAGAAATATATTGAACTTGAAAACGCTCGCCCGAGGTCGAGGTTGCCCCGAAGCTATTTATGTGACGCTTTTAATGTAATGATGCCTGCAATAAACTGCATGAGATAGGGCTATATATAATTATATGTATAAATCTTCAGTCTCCTTAGCCTTTTGCGCTTGCCATTCTAATTCCGCCAATAAGTCTTTAGAAAGAGGAGATCGCAATTCGGCGGGATCAAAAGGACGAAGGATGGATAAACAAGCGAGAGTTTTGGCTCGAGATAGTTGAACATATGGCGAGGATGTAGGAGAATAGCCTCCACGCGGCTTCTTTAGGTCGACAACAACCCACGTGAACGTTTGTCCCTGACATTTATAATCAGTGATAGCATAGGCGAGCGTGATGGGAAACTGAGAGCATGTCACGGCTTTTCTAAGACCGGCCTTGTATGTTATTGATATTGGTTCGATGCCGATAACAGAGGGAGGGAGTCCAGGAAGAGCTATTTCAACGCCGACGTCATGGTTCAATTTGATCAACATGTAAGCAGGCGGTGTCACAATAATCTCATCGCGAATCAGTGTTCCGTCGCTGTCCGCAAAACCGTAAAATTCGACAATGGCGCCATTGACAAGCCCCAATGGAATGTCAATGTTATCTGTTATCATCAGAGGCGCTCCAGGAATGACTGATAAGATTCCATCCCCTTTGACTTTCGTCGTTTCGACCGGCCTCCTTTGATATTGTAAACTTCCAATAGGGACATTTTGGTACGGCTCGTTATATTGGCGAGGCAATGAGTAATAGGAACACCGGACGCCTGGGAGGCTACTTGCAGTCTCTCCTTGTTTAGAGCGTCACGCAAGTTATGACGACGGACGACTATTGGGAAGGAAGTAGGACATTGTAAAGAAGCGCCGATTCTACTATTCAGCATCTCGATGTCTTCCTGTGTCGGTTCGTGAAAGCGAATCCGTTGAAGAGCGGCTGCAAAGGGTGGATCGTCTGATTGCCTCATTTGCTCTGTGAGCAAGACGACGAGGTTGATGGATCTCCATAGGTGATGACCATACTCCCATTCGGACGGTTTGTCGACGTACACATCGAGGTGCGATACAGTAGCGAGCTGGAGAAAATCGCCCATAAATATGATATTAATCCCTCCGAAATAATCATTGGGCTGAGACTTGGCTTCCTTCAAATTTATGTTCAAATTGACCAGCATTTTACAGTCCACCATGCTGACTTCGTCGACAATCAGGTATTGACGATCAGTCCAATCTTTCCTCTTGTTGCCTATTTTTTTCTTGCTCTGTTTGCCAATTGGGAGATTGCCGGCGCTATGAAGAGTAATGCCCGCGACGTTGAAAGCGGCCGTGCCAGTGGGGGCGGTAACGACCAGCTCATTCTGTCGATTGAGCATAGCAAACCATGCACGGACAGCAGCAATCAAACGACTTTTTCCTGTGCCACCTTCTCCAAACACTCCCAGGCGCAACTGCGGCCCGACCTTGCTTCTTCCAAGAGTATGATCTGCAATGATACGAAAGACGCGCTGTTGTGCTTTATTCAGCGTGAACTTATGAATTATATTCATAATCGCCGGCTCGTTGTCTGTATCATCAGTGAGGAAAACGTGAGGGGATTCGTCTGTACAGTCGTCGCTCGTACTAGTCTGTTGACAGGACTGAGCGACGGCGGCGGCATTGGTGAGCCGCTTCGTCTGCTTTTGAAGATTGGAGAGAGAAAGGCTAAAGGGATAGAGGTCGTGTGGAACAGACTGAGAAGGTGGTGACGACGATGCAGTGTTCAAGTACTGATTATCTCGACAAGCGTCAAGGCCCTCTCGAGCGTAGAAGTCGAGACTGAGTTCGATGGGATTATTGATGGCACGTAATTAATTGATGTCCCTGTATTGTATTGTATTGTTTCTAGCTGAAGCAGTGTAATATACCGATTTAGACATCGA
>VBJK01000341.1 GCA_005879655.1 Chloroflexota bacterium
TATCCCCAAGGTTGTGTTAGGTCCAACGGCGGCAACTAATATGAGTAGTAGCAGGTTGGCAAGACCAGCCAGCAGGATCAGCAGGGACGCGATAAATGCAATGATAGAGATGGTCAACTGATAAGCATCGCGTTTGGGCTTAGCGGGCTGCCAACCGTACTGAGGATACGCAGGATAGCCATAGTGACCTCCTGGATGATAGTAACCATTGGGGACAGGTGGATAGGCGTAGCTGTTCTGCCCACCATAGGATTGTTGTCCCGCTCGCCACTGTTGAACCGCAGCGACTGGTTGCGCCCCATAATAAGGAGGCAATGGTGCTGGCACTGGCCTTGCGGGCAACGGCTGGCCCGGCGCTGCTGGCAAGGGTGCGATACGAGCGCCTTGCTGCGGCGGGTAGACCGGGCGGAACTGCGGTGCTTCGGAAGGTGGCACGACCAGAGAGCCTGTCACGTGTTCGCGGAAGGCCGGTTCCTGGTATGTATTGCCAGCTGCACCCGGTGAGAACGCTTGGCCTGGCCCTGCTCTAACAGGTTGTGGCTGTGTCTCTCCTTCTTCAAATGATGCAGACTTCTCCTGCTGATTGCGTATGATAGAGACTTTTCGCAACGCCGAGGGGCGATGGTACTCGCCATTAGAGGGGTCTGGCATTGGCCCCATATACTCGAAACCCACGATTTTTTAAGCCTTTTCTTGCATAATGTATTTGCTACTCGTCTGTTCGCTACTAGAGATTCTACGAGTGGAGCATGGGAATAGTTACCTTTCCCAGGCATAACAATATTGGGGTAGCTCTGTCAAAGGTCAGTGGTTAGCATCTTCGGCGTCAGGAGACGTAGAAAGCTGTTTCAAGCTGGCTCTAACCTCTCGATCCGTCTTAGGATACTACAACTAGCCGAGTATATGCGCCTCCACTGCGCCCTCCCCCAACAATTCTTCCAGCCTACTATGCAGCTCCTCGCTATAATGCATAGTGTTATCACTGGGGGTTAAACGGACCTGCCATTCACCATTGGCTACCAGAATCTCGTAGTGGTCATGGCCAGGACGTTCTTGCAGGTAGCGATACATGTCCTGTACCCTGGTAATGTCGCTCTCGATCGCTTTTTCGTCACAGCCACTCAGGTTGAGTGTGAGCCAGATGTGATAGGGGTTGCGGCTCACCTCTTTTTCGGTAGTATTGAGACCTTCTACCTTGTTACAGATAATACCTGCTTCATCGCGTTGTACTTGTACAATGCCTTCTACCAGGATCATCGCGTTTTCGATCCACAGTTCTGCCGTGTGTTCATAAATGCGTGGGAAGACGGTCACTTTGACGGTCCCGAACATATCCTCCAACTGGATAACACACATCGTCTCGCCCTTCTTCGTAGTGATCCGTCGGGCCTCGCGAATGGTACCACCGAGCACGACTTTTTGGCGCTCGGCTTCCTCTGTGATAGCGGCGGTAGTGTGTGTGGCCCTGTCCTTGAGCAGATCACCCATATGGACTAGTGGGTGTTCAGAAATATAGAGTCCGATTAGCTCTTTCTCCCATTCCAGCAATCGTTTCTGTGGGACCTCCTTTGCATCCTGCTTCAAGGAGAATGCCAGCGCAGTCTCTACCTCCAGATCGCCAAAGAGGCTGATCAGACCACGCTCCTTAGCCATACGCTCGCTCTTGCCAAACTGCATGGCTCGTTCTATCGATTCCAGTAAGACATGGCGTTTACCGTCGCCCAACGAGTCCAGTGCTCCTGCCTTGGTCAGCGTTTCGAGGGTGCCCTTGCCGACAAACTTGGGATCGGTACGAGTACAGAAGTCGCCTAGCGATTTGAAGAGACCACCCTCGTTGCGCACACGCACAATCTCGTCTAGCGGACCTTCACCAACGCCTTTGATGGCCAGTAGACCGAAGCGCACGCCACCTTGTTCAACGGTAAAGCCCAGATTACTCTTATTGACATCTGGACCGCGTACCTCAACGCCCATCCGTTTGCACTCACCAATGGCATTAGCGATTTTTTTCGCGTCGGCAACCTCGGTAGTCATCGTTGCCGCCATAAACTCGGCGGTATAGTTCGCCTTGAGGTAGGCCGTGTAATAGGCAACCACGGCATAGCTGGCGGCATGCGCCTTATTGAAGCCGTATCCGCCGAAGGGTAGTACCTGCGTGAAAAGCTGCTCGGCGATATCCGGCTGCATGCCATTTTTGACACAACCAGCGCTGAAGTCGTGGCGGTAGCTCTCCACCTCGTGCATAATCTTTTTACTGAGCGCTTTACGGAACTTGTTGACTTTGCCCCAGGAGAAGCCCGCAAGATGGTATGCCATCAGTAGTACTTGATCTTGGTAAACGATGACCCCGTAAGACTCGGCGAGCCATTGCTCCAGGCGCGGATCGAGATAAGTAATCTTCTTACGACCGTGCTTCGCATGAATGAAGTCGGGAATACTCTCCATGGGACCAGGCCGGTAGAGCGCCACCATGGCCATAACATCCTCAATGCACGTTGGCTTGAGCTGTTTGATGTACTCGCGCATCTTAGCCCCTTCCAACTGAAAGATGCCGGTCGTTTCACCGGAGGCAAGCAGAGCAAAGGCTTTCTCTCTCTTCGCATTTTGTTCCTCATCCCCAGGGACCACATCGAGTGGGAGTTTTTCCAAGACGAGACCTTCACCCCGCGCCTGTTTGATAAATTTGATCGTGTTTTCGAGAATTGTCAGATTGGAAAGGCCCAAAAAATCGAATTTTATCAATCCTAACTCTTCTAGATGGGCCTGTTCGTACTGGGTTACGCGTCCTTTGCTGGCATCTCTCGGATCGCGTAATTGTAGGGGTACAAAGTTTTCCAGTGGCTCATTGCCGATCAGGATGCCAGCTGCATGGACACCTGTTGTGCGTACTGATCCTTCCAGCTTGAGCGCTTGATCGATAATCTCCTGTGCTTGCTTACTGTCCCGATACAGTTCGCCCAGTTCGCGTCCTGTGTCCAACGAGCCTTGCAGCGTCACACGCGGCCCAACGGGGATCAGCCGCGTGATACGATCACCCAGATCTTGCTGGCCCAGAACGCGCGCCACATCTTTGACGGCAGCTTTGGCGGCCATAGTATTAAAAGTGACCATTTGGGCTACGCACCCTGGACCATATTTATGCATCACATACTCAATAACTTCTTCGCGCCGGTCGTCGGGAAAGTCCATAT
>VBJK01000342.1 GCA_005879655.1 Chloroflexota bacterium
AACAGAAATGTTCTCATACGTAACACTTCCTTCCCTTCAATCCGTCTAAGACACTATAACTTATGCTCTACCAATAGGCTCACCTTCAGGCAATAGCGCCTGTATATGAGCAGACCTCGTACGTCTGCCGATCCAAGGAGATGCCGCAACTCGTCGTCTACGACTAAAGCGCCAAGCCAGACCTGCATACAACCCAACCACACGCCCCGCTAACTGCGCTACAACCCCAAAGATGAACAGGCAGGAGAGAAACACTGCACGTTGGACTGACCTCCAGACATCCAGGGCTTGACCCAAGAATGTATGTAGATTCAGACCATAATTTTTGATTGTGAAATAGGTAATATTGCGCCCATTCGAGAACTGGATGCACGGAAAATCGCCGAAAAAGGGGCGTGCGCGCGCCGATACGTGTACGACAGCTATTGCCGGATCATAAATGATATGCCAGCCTGCTTTTTTGATGCGTACACACATATCGGTCTCTTCCCGTAAATTTGTCAGCGTATAGTTGGTATCAAAGCCGCCAACTTGCTCCAGTGCTAAGCGGCGAAATGACATGTTACAGCCAATCAGATGATCGACTTCTTGTCTTCCGGCGCTTGGCCGATCGATATCTCTGGCGATAACCACACCTGATGGCCGTATGATTAGTTCTGGATTGCCACTCTGCTGATCACAATACGGTTCTGGTCGGTGAATAACCCGCCCACCAGCTGCACCCACACGTTCATCCTGATACGCTTTGAGCAATGCCAGTAACCAAGTCGGGCGTATCATTGAGTCATCGTCGATAAAGGCAATAACGTCACCGGATGCAGCGGCAATGCCTTCGTTACGCGCTTGCGGCATGTTATTGTTCTGGTTACGCAGACGCAGACTGATTACCTCTGGAAATTGCGCAACGGCCTGCTCACTCTCTTCATTGGTTGAGCTATCAACGACAATGATCTCTTTGTGAGCATATGGTTGCGCCATGACGTGGCGGAGACAATGTTCTAAGAGAAAAGGTCGATTGCGCGTAATGATAATGATGCTCACAACTAGCTCTTCCATCCTGCTCACTTATCCTCACTTGAAAAACTGGTTACGGCCCACACTGACATCTAACGGATAATATGACTCTATAATTATTATATATGTGCCCATCTACAAGCTATGTGTTAGTATGGTCGCAATCTGGTAAATAACTGCCCAATTGCATGGAGATATTTTTACATCCTTATTGTATGCTTAATGGGAACCGTACGCTCAGTTGTTCCCCACTGCCCGTCGTAGCTAAAACGGTGAGTAGTGTTGTACCTACTGGTGCCTCAGCCTCGACTTTCCAAGTCCAGCTCAAGAAGCCTTTGGCATCAGCTGTTCCCTTAAACACCTTTGCTCGTTTGAGATAGCTCAGCGTAACAGTACAATTCAGAAAAGGTGCTGTTGAAATCGTCAAAGTGGCGTCAGACTTACGCGCCACTGCCAAAACACTTTTGCTACTGACCAAGTTAACAGGTGGTAACTTCACGGAAACATTGACCACATTAGTTGTACGTGAACCATTCACTAGAGATGCAGTAATGGAAAGTGGCCATATTCCCGTAGCGGCCTTTCCTTCAACTTGCCACTGCCAAGTTACTATCCCATGCTCATCGGCAGTTTTCGGTACGATGCCAAATGCATTACTTGGCGTAGGCAAATTATAGCTGATGAGAAAATTACACAGCGCAAAAGGACTGGTCACGATAGTCAGGATTAACGGCCCATTGGAATACGAGATCAGATTTGACTGAGCCGTTACTACCTGAATCGGCTCTATCTTTTGTCCCGTTGCAGGACGCACTACGACATTAGCAGTCGGGTCTGTTAGGCTTGCTATTAATGGCCGATCAGGTGGTGGAGAACTTCCACAGCCTGTGAGCACACTAATACCGAGCAGTAAGAGTAATGCGAACGGTGCGCCAAATACAGCACGATACAGCATCTGACGGTGTCGCACCCTACCTGTGATCATTCACTAGCCCTCCCAACTATGGCAAAACCCACGCTTTAGCTTAGAAATAACCTTCGCTACCTCAATCGATAAATAAAAATGATCTGCTTTCATCTTCCATATGAAGCATAAACGCACGCATTTTATTTGACAAGTACATCAAAGAACACTAGTACTTTGGACTTCATCAGCTATTAGCGTGTCCTTTACTAATACTTATCGAAAAGATGTCATCTCTTCAATAGCCGCATGGGTTATTATTTCATAACTGAGTGATGGTAATACCAACCTGTTCATCATCAGATCTCCATACAGATTCATTCCTGTGTCATTTATACTTAACCATGCAGTTTCTTTTTTGCGTTTCTAGTCGATAGTTGCTAGCAGAAAAGACTTTCTGGTGGGGGTTCATATATGTTGCATACTGATGGCCGGAGAAAAATTGCATTCTTAACCTCTATTGATCCACAAGATAAACGATCATGGTCAGGCATCTTTTATCAAACAGCTCAGGCATTAAAGAGGCATTGTGGTGAGGTAGCCTATTTTGGCTCCACTAGTGTGGCTGGGAAAAAACATAACCAGGGTTTGTACCAGCAGTCAAAGCTGCTGCTAAAAAAGTTCGCACGCCAGTATTTTGTCTATGACTATCATGTGATACATGCAAAGCAATCTGCTCATGCGGCCAATCAACGTCTCTCCCAGGAACGCTTCGATGTGATTGTTGCGCCCGCCAGCTTGATGCAGGTGGCATTTTTAGAGACGGAAATTCCTATCGTGATTGTTGAAGACGGGACGTTTGCCCTATTGCTCAACTACTATCCTCAGTATACCAATTTGTTGCAGCGCTCGATTCGCCAGATCCATGCGATTACTGAAAGAGGTATCAAAAAAGCAAGTGCACTGGTCTATTCTTCCGCATGGGCCGCAGCTTCTGCGATCAACGATTATCATGCTGAGCCAAAAAAAGTTTATGTCGTGCCGATGGGCGCGAACTTCGACAATCCTCCTGGAGCAGACATTGTTCAACGCAAGAAAAAATCCTCAAGTTGTAGGTTACTATTCGTGGGCGTTGACTGGCAGCGTAAAGGTGGTGAGATAGCTTTTGAAACTCTGCTAGCCCTGGAAAAACGAGGTATTTTAGCCGAATTAGTCATTTGTGGTTGTGTACCACCGAAGCAGTTTGTCCATCAGAGGATGAATGTCATTCCCTTCTTAGATAAAAACGATCCTAAGCAGTACAAAGAGCTAGAACAGCTTTACCTGGAATCTGACTTTTTCTTGTTACCAACGAGAAATGAATGTTACGGCATTGTCTTCTGTGAGGCTAGCGCATATGGATTGCCCGCCATTACGACGTACACCGGTGGGGTTCCTGAAGTGGTGAAAGATGGCGAAAATGGCTATGTTCTCTCGTTGGAGGCGCGAGGAGATGCTTAT
>VBJK01000343.1 GCA_005879655.1 Chloroflexota bacterium
CTTCTCTCCCAGTTGTTTCACGGACCCTACAAGAACCGCCAGCCGCTCTTCCAGGGCCTCCCTTCCTACCTGAAGCGTGTAGGCGATATCAACCAGATGCTCGTCGGAGAATTGCTGATCAATGACCTCTTCCAACAATTGCTGGGCCTGCTGCTTGAGTTGCTCTTCGGTGCGTGCCGATAACACAATGATGGCAGGGTTGTCAGCGTCAACAGGGTTTGCAGGTCGTTGACGCTGGTCTGAGACATATTCTTCCAGCACCACATGGGCATTAGCCCCGCCAGCTCCAAAAGAGGAGATTCCGGCTCTCCTGGGGTATTCTCTTCTTTCTTCATTTAGCTCGACGAGAGGCTTTTTCCAGTCTGCCAATTCCTGCTGCACCACGAAGGGGGTGTGAGCAAAATTGATGTAAGGATTGAGTGTTTTTGCATGCAAGCTCGGCCCAACCTGCTGGTGCTTCATTTGTAGCACAATTTTAGTTACTCCGGCAATCCCTGCCGCTGCTTCCAAATGCCCGATATTTGATTTGACTGAACCAAGCATACAGAACTCCGTCTCCTGGGTCTCCTTGCGAAAGGCTTGGGTCAGTCCAGTAATTTCTATCGGGTCACCCAACTCGGTCCCGGTCCCATGTGCTTCGATATAACTGATCGTGCGGGCGTTTATCCCAGCCTTGGAGAGCGTGGCGCGAATAAGCTCTCCTTGAGCGACCGGGTTGGGCACGGTATAGCTGTTGGTTGCCCCCCCATGATTAATACCTGTTGCACGAACGACGGCGTAAATCTGATCGTGATCGGCAATCGCTCTGGATAATGGCTTGAGAAGCACAACGCCTACCCCTTCACCCGGCACAAACCCATTGCCGCCCAGCCCAAAGCTTCTGCACTGTCCATCAACCGAGAGCATTTCCTGGGCACAAAGCTCTACATAATTGACTGGGTGGAGATACAGATTCACTCCACCAGAGAGCGCCATCTCACATTCGCCACGCTGAATGTGCTGAACGGCTTCATGAAGTGCTGTTAAGGAAGAGGAACACATGGTATCGATCGGCATACTGGGGCCTTGCAGATTCAGCAGATAGGATACTCGGTTGGCCACCGAGCTAAAAGAGGTATGAGGTAGTAGGGGCTGTGAGTGCGGGCCGTAGGGACGGGGCTTGCCCCCGTCCGTGCCCTGGTTTTGCTTCCACAAGTCAGAACCATATAAATTAAAGCCGGTTTTGGTTATACCTACAAAAACCCCAACTTTGCGGTAACACTGCATGGCCAGTTGTTCGCTAGTATAGCCCGCATCCTCCAAGGTTTCCCAGCAGGCCTGGATAAATAATCGCTCCTGAGGGTCTATGCTCTGTGCTTCACGGGGAGACATATGGAAGAAGAGCGGATCAAAATCGGCAAACCCTTCCACACTGAACTTTGAGTTGCTGGATGACTTGCTCGCGTAGACGGTCAGGTTCTCCCAGCCAATGAGATGGCGTCACCGAATATGGAGGCAGGTGCACAGGCCAGGCTATAGGTCCCTGAAGAGACGCTGCTGGGACAGTGCGAGGCTCCTGTTCCCCAAGACGCGATGGGGCTTTTACCATGCCATTTCTATATTCTTTCACTCTTGAGAGATCGCCCTCGAAGATCAGAATCTGGTCTTTCGCCAAAGCGAAGCTTCGATACAAGGCCCCAATGCCTACCGGTGTCCTCATGGCAACCACTCCCGTAGTTTCTGAGAGCACCTTTGCGATTCCCGCTTCAATGCTCATCCCGCCATCTTTCCACCACGGCCAATTGATGGAGAGCGTCTTTCCTTGCCGTTGTTGAGCAGCCACTAAACTGTTCCGATATCTGGCGTATCTATCCATAAAAGCGTTGGCAGCTGCGTAGTCGGCCTGGCCTACATTGCCTAAAGCTCCCACGAGGGAAGAGAAGAGAAGGAAGAAATCCAGCGACAAATCTCGGCTCGCTTGATCGAGATTGACAAGCCCAGTGACCTTTGGAGCCAGAACGTGCTCTATCTCGTCCGGTGTTTTTCTCAGAATAAAGTTGTCACGAAGTACACCTGCACTGTGAATGATCCCGTCCAAGCGACCATAATCCTGCTGGATACGCCGGGTGAGGCTGAAGACTGCTTGCTTCTGCGTTACATCAACCTGTTCGTATATGACCTGCGTTCCCCGGCTACGCAATGGCTCAAGCTGCCTCTGCTTAGGTGCATCCAGGGGAGACCGACCTGTGAGAACGAGTGTTGCATTCTGCACTTGACTGGCAATTTCCTGAGCGAAAATAAGCCCTAGTCCACCTGCGCCTCCTGTGATCAGATAGACGCCGCCATCTTTCCAGGGATGTTTCCCTTCGGTTGGCGGCTCTTCAAGTTCACGCCAGTCGGCAACCCATCGTTTGCCATCACAATAACGAATCTCTTGACTGCCAGGAAAACGGCTATTTTCCTGCAATTTCTCGGCAATCTCTTGCGTATCTGCTTCCAATTGGATCAATTGCCAGATAAGCTTGGGATACTCTCTTTGTGCGCTGGCGAGGAGTCCTGAAAGGCCTGAAAGCAGTTGTTGCTCGCCTTGATACGGCATAGCAATTTGAATCAATACTATCCCGAGCGGTTTATTTGCAATGATGTTTTTGATGTATTCAAACACCTGGATGACATATGCTTGGAATCTTTGCTCAATCTCTGGCTGACTTGATTGCAAAATGAGGGTGTCTACTCCATTCATCTGGCCGCTCGTCCTGGAAAGCTCGCCAAACTCACAGAGCATCACTACGTGTTTTTCGTAGTTGGGGGGTGATGCTTCGTGGAAAATGGCTTCTTCTCTCCAGTAAGGTTGGAGCATTAGTGTTCCGCAGATCGGATTATGCCCAACTGCATCATCTATAGCTCGATCGGAGGTATTCTGGTGTGACCAGGGAGCAATGGTGGAAGAAGAGAGCGGGTCAATCTGGGAAATCTTGTAGCGCTCTCTGGCAAAAGGGTAATTGGGCAAACCAGATAAGCGTTTGACAGACCCTTGTGGATATAATCCTTCCCAACTGATCTCATTGCTATGCAGCCACAGTTCTGCTAATTTCTCTAGCTTTTTATGCTGAACTAGCTTTTGAAT
>VBJK01000170.1:0-4472 GCA_005879655.1 Chloroflexota bacterium
CCCGGCTTTGGGGATCGCCGCGAGGCAATGCTGGAAGATATCGCCATTCTCACTGGTGCCACCGTTATCACTGAGAAGAAGGGTCTGAAGCTGGAGAGCGCGACGTTGCGTGATCTTGGTCGCGCACGTACAGTCACTGCGACGAAAGACAACACAACCATTGTCGAGGGTGCAGGCAATCTTGAAGAGCTTCAGGCTCGTATTGGTCAGATCCGTGCTCTGGCGGCTGAGACAACCAGCGATTATGACCGTGAGAAGCTACAAGAGCGTATTGCGAAACTGGCTGGCGGTGTCGGCGTGATCAAAGTCGGTGCTGCGACAGAGGTGGAGATGAAGGAGAAGAAGCATCGTGTAGAGGATGCGCTCTCTGCGACTCGCGCCGCGATCGAGGAAGGGATCATCCCTGGTGGTGGCTCCGCCCTGGTTGCTGGGATCTCTGCCCTTGATAATGTAGAGGTTGCAGCTGGTGACGAGGCTACTGGTCTGAGCATCTTGCGCCGCGCTCTGGAAGAGCCACTGCGCCGGATTGCCACCAATGCTGGTCTTGACGGCTCTGTAGTAGTCCAGGCGGTACGCCTTGGCCAGCGTGGCTATGGCTTCAATGCTCTAACTGGCGAGTATGTCGATATGCTGAAGGCTGGCATTATCGATCCTGTGAAAGTGACCCGCTCGGCACTGCAAAACGCTGTCAGTATCGCGGGCATGGTACTCACTACCGATACGCTGGTGACAGAGGTACCAGAAGAGGCTCCTGCTGGTGGCGGTATGCCCGCTGGCATGGGCGGCATGGATATGATGTAAAGGGCTTTTACCCAACAAGAGTATAGAGTCAAATAAGCCATATGCTGAGGGCAGGCTGTCCTCAGCATATGGCTTATTTGACTCTATACTCTTGTTGGGGTGTGAGCTATGGATGCTCTAGTTCGGGTGTGTTGCCAAACACGCGGGGCAAGCCTGGGGTTGGTGCAGCCCAACGTACTGCATTGATGATCACCTGCTGGATCTTAGGATGATGATAGGTTGGTAGAGTTTCGTGACCTGGTCGGAAATAAAAGATCTTGCCGCACCCACGCATATAGCAGCAACCACTGCGAAAGACTTCACCGCCGCTGAACCAGCTGACAAAGACGAGCGTCTCCGGTTGTGGAACATCGAAGGGTTCCCCATACATCTCTTCCTGATAAATCTCAAAGTAATCGCCCAGACCTTCGCTAATCGGATGGCCAGGTGCAACAACCCAGATACGCTCATGATCGTTACTCTCACGCCACTTCAGATCACAGGTTGTACCCATAAGCCTGCGAAAAATCTTCGCAAAGTGGCCGGAATGCAGTACAATCAATCCCATACCAGCCAGTACCCGCCTGTGAACACGCTCCACGATATCATCCACTACTTCTTCATGCGCCACATGACCCCACCAGATTAAGACATCCGTGGCCTCTAACACCTCATTGCTCAGGCCATGCTCCGGCTCGTCAAGCGTTGCAGTCTGGATGGTATATCCTGCATAGTTCAGAAATGACGCGATTACGATATGAATGCCATGCGGGTAATGTACCTTCACGCGTTCATCGTCGCGCTCGTGACGGTACTCGTTCCAGATAGTGACGCGTAGGTTAGCTGTCATGCATTGCTTCTTTCTAGCGAAAATAAATGAGAACAGTGGTAAAACAATCCGTAGTTGCGCAATTTATTGCGCTGTGCACCTCCACAAATGTCTGTAGTTGTGCAATTCATTGCACCCGTTTTTCTTCTGTTAGGCCCCTGACACAATAAATTGTGCAGCTACGATCTTCTTCATGGTCTAATTAAGGTAAAATGTAAGGGAAGCGGCAAAAACTAATTTTGCCGCTTCCCTTACATTTTACTTTAGTTAGACCAATGCCCCTTTTTGCGTCTCCCACCACTTGGCCAGCGCAACACGTAGTAATGGACGAGACCTCTGGAAGTAGGTTTTTGCCGTTGCTTCAGGCATATTCAATGTCTTGCCAATCTCTGAGAAACTCAGCTGTCCAGCATAACGCAAGAGCACAACCGAACGGAACTTTGGCGGCAACGTATCAATCGCTTGACGTAATGCCAACTGTAGGTCCCGATGCTCAGCCAATTCGTCTGGCAATGGTCCATCGTCGGGTAGAATGGCGAGTGGAGATAGGTCATCATCACCAGTGGTTGTCTCCAGGTCCGAGAAATGGATAGCGCGCTTGCGCCGCAACTCATCCAGACAACGATTACGAGCAACTTGGAAGAGCCATGCCTTGAGTGGATCGCCGATGCGCAGTGTCGGCATGGAAATGTACAACTGTAGGAAGACTTGCTGCGTTATATCACAAGCCAGATCGTAATCATTTAAACAATGGCAGATGAAGTTGAAGATGGGAACCTGATAACGCAGAACTAGTGTCTCAAATGCTCGCTCATCGCCTGCCAGCGTCCGCTGTACCAGCGTCCCATCAGAAATTTCAGGGATGCGCATTTTCACAGGGGGTGTTTTCGTCTCTGAGCGTTCACGTACTTGTATCATCCATGTCCTCACTTTCTTTGCTTTAATCATTCCGTTTCGTATAGCATAGATTTCTGACGAGAAAAATTCAAGTATTTTTGGGGTCTATAAACTCTTCCGTATAGCACTCTAAGCGTAAACTAAAGTTGTTAACCTATTTTAAGTTGAGCATTGAGACACCTCCCACACCATGGCAATCCCTTGTGCTTGCCATGGTGTGGGGCGGGCTTATTTGAGCGGTATTGAGATCACGGGATGATACCATATGAGACACTAGTACCTCTACCAAGCAATATGTTGAAGCTCCAGAAAAAATAAGGTAATAAATAGACTGTATCTCTTGCGCGTATACCAAAAAACCAGGGCAATATCCCCACAGGAGCCAATGCAAGGGATACTTTTTTTTCCACGACTAGTCCAAGCGACACACATTGATTTGCATTGCGGCGTTAAAGAGGGGTACAATCTTGTTCGATGATCTCTTTGACGGGGTCTCTCACGAACTATATCTACAGAGAAGCTATGCAGCGACGACACGTACTCATTATATTTTTAGCACTGCTATGCGCAATACTGGCATTTTTCGGCTCGACTGTTATGCTAGCAGCACCAGTTGTGTCAGCGCATGCCTTTGTGATTGGCTCCGATCCTGTCGATGGCTCGACAATCAGTAAAGCCCCATCCGTTGTGCATATCTATTTCAATGCAAATATCAGTGCCATCAGTACAGCCCATGTCTACGTTTTTCAGGATGGCAAGCCCATTGATGTTACCGCAAGCCATAGTACGGTATCTCCCTCCAATCCACGCCAACTGGATACACCGCTAAAACATGGCGAAGCGCTGCCAGAGGGGAGCTATGAGATACAATGGACTGCCGTGGCGCATGATGATGGACATACGACATACGGACTCATCGGCTTCAACCTGGGCTTCTCTGGTACAGGTCTGTCGGGCACGCCCGTTCTCGGCCCCAGTACCAGTAATAATCTAAGCGACATGCGCGCTTTCAGCTTTACCAATAGTATTACGATACTCTGGGACTGGCTGGTCCTGCTCGCACTGACGCTCTGGCTCGGCCTCCTGGTAACGGAACGGCTGACTCTGGCGACGATGGACCAGACAAGCCCTCTACTTGAACGTGCCAGACAGCAAACGCTCCCGCTACAGCGGCTCTGTCTCGTAGGCTTGCTACTGGGGGAGCTGATCGCGCTCGTGCTACGAGCAATGCATATGGCTCAATCGTTGGATGGTACCTTCGATGGGCTACTGATCTGGCATCTGCTGAGCCAGACATATTACGGTACGCTCTGGCTGGCTCGCATAGCCCTGATCCTGGTGGCGATAGGACTGCTGTCTTGGAACTCTCAGTTGGCGAAGCGCCGCAAAAATGCTGCTGTATTGCCACAACATTACACGGCGGTGTGGCTGATCCTGGCCGGGCTGCTCGTGCTCACGTATGCGCTAACCGATAATGCAACACAGAACTTGCTTCTCCATATTAGTGCTACCGTCTTCGCTTGGTTTCACTGGGTCGCCCTCGGCACGTGGTTCGGAGGTCTAGTCTATCTGGGCTATATCTTGTATCCACTCATAGCTGTGGTCGATCGTGATCAGCGCGCCGGGACCGTAGTCGCCCTGCAACGCCGCTTTACACCGTTCCAGTTTGCTAGCATCGGCGCGCTGCTCGTGAGTAGCCTCTTTTTGGCTGAAGCCAGCATCAATAGTGTGCAACAATGGGTACAGGAACCATATGGGCGCGTATTGCTGGTGCAGTTCGTTCTGCTCAGTATGATGTTGCTACTCAGCCTCTACTGGCTATTGACACTTGGCCCCAAGCTGAAACGCCAGGCCCTCTTGCTCTCTGTTGTTGATCCTGAGTTACCAGCGCGCCGTGCTCGTCTATTGGCCTTCGTGCAAACCGGACGTGGCCTGAAACGGATTATCAGCATTCAAGCATGGCTCG
>VBJK01000170.1:4497-18457 GCA_005879655.1 Chloroflexota bacterium
GCTCACAACCCAACGACGCAAATGCAACAGGTTGGGGACTTCTCGCTGACATTGCAGATCTTGCCAGCGCAATTCAATCAGACAAATGTAGCCACTCTGCTTATCAGGGATCGCAACGGCAATCCGGTGACGAATGCCCAGGTACAGCTCACCATTAACATGGCAGTGATGGATATGGGTACAGCACATGTGACAATGAGTAGTGACAAGACGCTCTATGTCACAAAACTCGACAAGGGCATCATTTCGATGACTGGACTATGGAATATCGACGCGAGCATCCAACTGCCTGGACAGACGACATTCAAGACGAGATTTCAAGTGATGTTCGTGTAAAATTCAGGACTCTTTTACTGCTATAATAGATGGTGCTCTGTATGTTATTTTCACGGCTTATCGTAACTGTTCAGTTTGCTGCTTAGTACCATAATGCAAGAAGAAGCACATCGCCATCAGACCTTCTGAGACCAATCAGGCATGATATAACTAAGGAGAACAAGTGATCTGCGAACATAAGGCAGGGATAACGCCCTCCATGATTTCCAATGAAGGATAGAGTGCAATGCTTAAACAAGATACCGCTCCCGCGAACCAAGAGCCGCCTGTGGACGACAAGAAACTGCGTAAACGCGAACGACGCTTAGAGGAACGCCTGCACGTAGCTCAGGAGGGACTCGCAAAGGCTGAAGAACGCCTGCGTCGTGCACAAGTGCGCTTGCAAAAGCGTCAGAGCCGTGTTGAGCGTTTCCAAAAGCGCCTGACCACTATGCGTCAGCAATCCGAGCAGCCACCACCCACTTCGCAGCCTGTAACTCCACCGACACCAACAACAGAAGAAAAAAAAGTAGTAGTTGTAGTAACTGCTCCAGTAGCAGAGAGTAGTATACCAGTAGAAGAGACGCTAATGACAAGCCAGATCGAAGCGCTAAACAAAGTACGTACCGCTCGCGCCGCCGCAACAGCCGCTGAAGAGGCGGCACGCGTAGCCGCTGAACGAGCACATGACGCGGCCACCCGCATCGAACACCTGGGCGGTGGTCGTCACCTGCTGCAAGAATTAGAAGTATTGCAGCAAGAGGCCGATAAAGCTAGTGCATCAGCTCAAGAGCGCAAACGACAAGCACAACAAGCACAACAACAAGCCCTAGCGCTAGGACTTTCCCCCGCAGAGACGACCCAGACCAGTGTGGTCCCTAAAGACGAAGTAAATGCCGAGCAGAGCATCATTATCAGCTCCGACGATCCCGACCTGTTAATCATTGAATTAGAGGACGCCGATGAAGAGACAGCCGCCCTCCCGCCACCGTCAACCATAATGGAAGCGACTCATCTCCCGCCGCCGCCACTCGTGATGGAACCCACCAATACTACAACGACAACTGAGCAAGTTGCGTTTCCATCCACTGAGGATGCCGCAGCAAGCGAGATACGTTAGCAAGCAATTATTTTAGCAGTGTCGTGCACGATCAACGTAGTTGCCAGGGCCATTACCCACCCAAATAAGCCAGCGACCGGCCCTGGGCAATCCCTTGTGGTTGCTCCTACGATGGTATTGACCGCCATATCCAATACCACCAGACCGCCACGTTGATCCTACATCTCCCTTACCCCTTATTGCACCCGCTTTCTTTGTTTATGTCTCTGTCGCAATAAACTGCGCAGATACGAGATGATGCCATTTATCTCATATGTTCTCTTTCCTTATGTTCCTGATGTTCCTGGCGCAATAAATTGCGCTCCTACGCGGCGCTGTACATTCACAACATCAATGACACTCACTCGAAAAGAACCATCTTATTGCACAACCACACGATCTAGTGTATCCTTGAACACAGCCTACATCGAAATGAGCAGGCTTTACAGCAGCACTTAGCAACTGCTGAATATGAAAATCAACAAAGAAGCAAACCTACATAGGATCAACACTGTGAGTCTCGCTTGTCTATATGAAACGCCAAAACCAGCCCTACACTACGAAGACGAAGTAGTACGCCGCTGGTGGGCCTTACCTCGCGGTAGCCTACTCCCATTACAGAATGGAGCAGTCTATCAACTGCTGTTTGCAGGCCACCCCGGAGGTGCAGCAGGCCCCGATATACGCGATGCCGTATTTCGTATTGTGGTCGAGCATCGCTCTGCTGTCCACAACCAGCAACTTTATGCAGCGTCACCAATGTCACAGTCGCTGCTTGGAGACGTTGAGGTTCATGTGCGTGCCAGCGATTGGGCGGTTCATCAGCATAATACAGATCCACGGTACAACAATGTGCTTCTACATGCTGTGCTCTTCTATGACACTTCCTCGCCCACGATACGCCAGGACGGCTATCACATCCCCATCTGTTCGCTCTCCGATCTACCATATCCCCCGCAGCAGTCGCTACAGCTGAACAAGAGTGCGGCAATCGTATGGCCTTGCCAGAGCATCATGCGACAGATGGACAAGCAAGAGCGCACTAGGTTTCTGCAAAGAGCGGGACTATTGCGCTTTGAGCAGAAAGTTGATGCATTTATTGAACGCCTGCACACCTTCGCTCTGCCAGCTCATCAACACAATAAGCATGGCTATACGAAGTACGATTATTGCCTGTTGCCTGCACTGGCGGAGGGATTAGCCTATGGCAGAGATCGCGCCTTCTTTCGCGCCGTCGGATTATATCTCGTTGGCCTGGATAGCACCCTACCGGAACCACTGGGGCGCACACAACAGCCAGCTCCCCTGGATGCACAACGCCTACACGTGCTACGTACATTGATCAAGCAATGGCATAGAGTAGGTGCATGGGCAACTCTACGGGAAAACTTTCAGCGCACCGCTCAGCAAGACACTCAGCAGCAGCTACAGGCGTTGCGCACAATTTTCTGCCAGGCGGGCCTGAGTCTTGCACGTAGTGATATTATCATCGTGAACGTGATCCTGCCCTTTGCGGCAGCAGTCGCTCTGTTGGAACAGCAGCAGTTGCTATTTCAACAGGCGCAAACGCTCTATAGAGAACATCCGGGGCTGTCATCAAATCGCATTACACGCCTGATGACCACCCAGCTCTGTCTGGATAGAGAACCATACGGCAGTTGTCAGCAGCAAGGACTCCACTATATTTATCAACAAACGTGCCGCGAGAAGCGCTGTGGAGACTGCATCGCGGGAAAGAATGATATATGAAACAGCCAGATCAGCCAGAAAAAATGCCTATCACAGAGGATACACATGAACAGGGCGAACGTCTAGCACGTTTCCTCGCTCACGCCGGAATTGCCTCACGCCGTCACGCTGAAGCTCTCATTGCTGCGGGCCGTGTACAGGTTAATGGTCTTCCTGTCACTACGCAAGGCACGCGTATTGATCCACGACACGATCGTGTTAGCGTGGATGGTAAGCCTGTTCAGGCAGCAACGCAACAGGTGTACGTGCTCTTACACAAACCCGTTGGCCACGTCAGTACCGCACATGATCCACAGGGACGCCCGACTGTTATGGATCTGTTACCACCTGCGCTACGCAATCTGCGCGTCTATCCCGTTGGTCGCCTTGACCGCGACAGTAGCGGCCTACTCCTGCTCACCAACGACGGTGATTTCGCGTTGCAGCTCTCTCATCCACGTTACGCCATGGAGAAACGCTACGAGGCGCTTGTGCAAGGGCATCCTGTCCCCACAGCCTTACAGGCCCTACGCGATGGCGTCACCTTTACCGAGGATGATGGTACCCGTCATACTAGCGCGCCCGCCCAGGTTGGCCTCCTGCGACATGCAGGTAACGATACATGGCTCGCTCTGACCATCCATGAAGGACGCAAACGACAGATACGCCGTATGCTGATGGAGGTCGGCCATCCCGTCCTGCAATTGCGGCGCGTTGGTATTGGATCACTTACGCTTGAGCATGTTCCGGTTGGCAAGTGGCGCTATCTAACGGATGCTGAAGTTGCGTCATTACGGAAGTAATAAGTGCCCTCAGCACTTTTTTGTCTCCTTTCGTCAAACCATAGCTGATTGCTTTCAGAACTGCTCCCCTGAGCTAGAACAATGTTACAAAAATTTTAATAGACAATTTTGCATCTGTATGGTATAGTACGTTATATACTAAGTTGAAGCGAGGTTATTTTGAATATTGTTCCAATATAATCCATATGACAATGGCTCCAAGCGCTTGATCACTCTGTGTACTCAGGATCTCATCAGCTGGCTGCATAAGACAGCTGTGTTCCAAAAGCATGGCACCGGAGAGTTCAAAAGCATCCCCTTTGAAGCTGATGCCGTCCAGATCTGTACTATTGGCAATGACCCTGCCGTTATCCATCTGGAAATCCAGAGTGAGGGGGACAAGAACATGGAACAGCGTCTGCTGGAATACAATACGCTCGCGTATCGCTATCATGGCCATCCAGTGCTCTCGTATGTGATCTATCTCAGAACGGGCGGCAAACGTTTTACGCCACCTCTTGTACGTGTCTCACCAGACGGCGAGGAAATTCTGCGCTTTCACTACAAAACTATTGAACTGGGCAAGATGCGCTGCGAAGAGCTGTTTGAGAAAAATTTACCCGGCTTGCTACCGCTGATCCCGCTCACAGAGAACGGCGCGAGGAGAGAGGTGATCGAGCAAATTATTACACTATTAACGACTAATGATGATATACAATGACCACCAGAGAGTTGCTGGCCTTAACCAACTTGTTTGCTTCTCTAGCATTCAAAAGCTCAGATGATCAGCAGTGGTCAGAGAGGAGATTCAAAATGCTTGACGATATCTTAAGTGAAACCCCTGCGTATAAGTCTATTGAACGCAAAGGACTCGAAAAAGGACTCGAAAAAGGCCGTGAGGAGGGAATCGCAATGGGGCATGAAGAGGAACGACAACTACGCTTGAGTTCTTTACGCCAAAAACTTCTCACGATCTTAGAGAATCGTTTTCCTAAACTACATCCATTGACCAAGAAACTTACTGCTCAGATTACTAGACCGGATGTGCTTGAGAATTTAATGGTCCAGCTGGCCCTTGCTCGGAATTTTAATGAGGCTCAAGAGGCATTGCTGGAAATGGCGGCATTAAACGACTAAGCGAATACTGCATTTTAACGTTTTCTCTGCTTCTACGGTGAGAGAGCTATCAGCAGTAGTCTAACAAGAGATGCAATCAACCCTTGTGGTATGATCACAAGGGTTGATTGCATCTCTTATTAAATTACTACTTATCCCATATTTTCTAAGAAACGAGCCACGACACGAATACCCTTAAAAAATTGAGATAGCGAGTATTTCTCATTTGGAGCATGGATATTATCATCGGGTAGGCCAAAACCCATCAATACAACTGGCACACCCAGGATCTCTTTGAAAAGCGCCGCGATGGGAATAGAACCCCCCTCACGGATATAGACAGGATCACGGCCAAAGACCTCCCTCAATGCTGCCGTCGCCGCCTGCATTGCCGGATTGTCAAGCGGCACTACCAGGCCCTCGCCGCCATGTATATACGAGACGGCTACCTCAACTCCTGCCGGGGTTGCCGCCTTCACCGCCTGCTCAAAAAGCGTAAAAACCTCGCTCGACTTCAGATCTGGCGGGAGCCGCAGACTGATCTTGGCCTTGGCAATAGCTGGAATGACCGTTTTTGCACCCTCGCCAATAAAGCCGCCAATAATACCATGCACCTCCAATGTTGGACGCGTCCAGATGCGCTCTAGTGGCGGATACTCGACCTCACCCGTCAATTGGGCAACACCCATCTCCCCACGGAGCGCATCGGCGAAGTGTAGCGGATCTTGCCGCCAGAACTCCTGCTCGATCTGCGAAGGCTGAAGCAACTTATCGTACAGTCCTGGTATATGAAGATGCCCTTCTGCATCTTTCAAGCGACTGATCAGAATAGCCAATGCATGCAATGGGTTGGGGGCTATTCCGCCATATGTACCTGAGTGCAGGTCTCTGCGCGCACCACGTACTTCCACCTCTGTATAGAGTAGGCCGCGCAAGCCAGAGATGAGAGCAGGAATGTCCTCAGTTGGCATGTGTGTATCACAGATCAAGGTTGCATCGCAGTGCAAGCGCTCTGGATACGTCTTGACGTAGTGGTCAATGGACTCTCCCCCAGCCTCCTCTTCACCCTCAAGCAGCACTCTTATATTGACCGGCAATGCACCGTTCACCGCCAGTAGCGCTTCCAACGCCTTCAGGACCAGCATAGCCTGCCCTTTGTCATCGCACGCACCTCGGCAGTAAATATTGCCATTGCGGATCGTCGGCTCAAAGGGCGGCGAATCCCACAATGCCACCGGATCGACGGGCTGCACATCGTAATGCCCATAAAGCAAGACCGTTGGCTTGCCAGCAGCCTTCAGCCATTCTCCATAGACCAGAGGATGCCCATTGGTCTGTATTAGTGTAACCTCATCAATACCAATGTGCCGCAATTGATCGGCGGCATATGTTGCTGCGTGACGCATATCCTCGGCATGTTCTGGCAATGTACTGATACTAGGAATGCGCAACCACTGCTGCAAATCTTCTAGAAACTGTTCCTTGTGCTCGACAATATATGTGTCTAGCTGGGTCATGTGTTTGAGAACGCCTTTCTAAATTGGATTCCGGTTTTGTTGCTACGCTATCAGGATACCATTAATCAGTGGTCTTCCGAGCTTTTT
Organism: Chloroflexota bacterium; assembly: GCA_005879655.1. Next base: position 11,142 of record VBJK01000170.1, read on the forward strand.
TATGCTTCGGAGATCTCTTTGAGCCAACAGGATGTCAAGAGAGATAGCATTTGAGAACTGGACGGTCCAATCTCAGGTCAGGCGTTCAATAATCATCGCATTCGCCATGCCGCCGCCTTCGCAGATCGTTTGCAGGCCGTAGCGTCCGCCAGTACGCTCTAATTCGTGCAGCAGAACCGTCGTCAAGCGCGCGCCAGATGCACCCAGGGGATGTCCAATGGCGATTGCACCGCCATTCACATTAACCTTGCTCAGATCGGCCCCTGTCTCACGTTGCCAGGAGAGTACAACGCTCGCAAAGGCTTCATTAATCTCAATGAGACTCATCTGCTCAAGGGTGAGTCCGGCCTTTGCCAGTACCTTACGCGTGGCAGGAATGGGCGCTGTGAGCATGTAGATGGGATTGTCACCTGCGAGGGCGAAGGCAATGAAACGAGCACGCGGCTGATAGCCCAAGCGTTCAGCCGTCGCTCGCTCCATGATTAAAACAGCTGCTGCACCGTCACTGATCTGCGAGGAATTGCCAGCGGTGATTACGCCACCTGACTGAAAGGCTGGCTTCAGGCTGGCCAGCTTCTCTATGCTCGTATCGACACGGATACCTTCATCAACTACCAATAGACTGGTCGTACTACCCTCATTTTGTACTGCAATGGGCAGCATTTGTGACGCGAAACGTCCCTCAGTAGTGGCACGAGTTGCCCGCCGATGGCTCTCCAGGCTAAAGGCATCTAGCTGCTGACGGCTAATATCCCACTTCTGTGCTAACAATTCGGCGCTGATACCCTGGGGCACTAACTTATTTTGATAGCGCGCAATCATACGCGGTCCATAGGGCGCTCCGGGTGCTTGTGACGACGAACCCAGCGGCACTCTGGTCATCGCCTCCACACCACCTGCAATAACAATATCATAGGCCCCGCTCATGACGCCCTGCGCAGCAAAATGAATCGCTTGCTGGCTCGATCCACACTGGCGATCAACAGTCGTACCCGGAACTGCTTCAGGAAAGCCAGCGGCGAGTACAGCATTGCGGGCCACATTCAGGCTCTGCTCACCTACCTGACTCACACAGCCAATGATAACATCATCTATCAGCCCGGCATCAAGTTTTGTACGCTCTACCAGTATGGATAGCACCTGTGCCATCAGATCTACCGGATGCCAGTCTTTCAATCGCCCGTTGCGGCGACCAACAGGAGTGCGCATTGCCTCAACAATGACAGCTTCACGTGCCATAAAAAATTTCCTCCTAACAATAACTATAGTTCCTTACTAAGACAGAGAAATTAAGGAAACATTAAAGATCTGATTGACAGGCTGGATACACCTTGTGTATCTGGACAGCTATGTCTCGCTGTGTTATCCTTCCTATCACGGTCCAACAAGAAACACAAGTAGTATCTGGAGCTTAGAAGGAGAAAGAATGGCATTGTCGCAGCTAACAGTATTTCTCGATGACGATGGTGTGATGAATGATAATGTCCAGCGGACATTGCAATGGCAGCAGCGTGCTAGCGAATTCTTTACGTCCGTATTGGGGGGCCAACCTACTACGTGGAGCAGCGCCAATGATATCGTCTCCGAGCGACTGCTCGCTAATCGCGCAAATCTTGACCATGGGTACATCATTTCCTGGATACAAGGAATGTGCGAGTTTGTAGGCGTTGCAATACCTGCTGAAGAGGAATGTATCAATTTAGCGCAGCGCGCCATTGTTTATATCACACAACATGTCAATGCCAGTTTTCCAGGTGCCATAGACGCCATTCGCGCATTATATGCCCAGGGTTATACGCTGCATACAGCCTCTGCTGAATCATCACACGACCTGACCAGGCATCTTAAGAGCATGGGCGTACACGATTGTTTTGGCCGCCTCTATGGACCTGACTTAATCGATACATTTAAAGAAAGCGCTTCGTACTATGAGCGGATCTTCGCGGATCTTGGTATTGCGCCCGCTCATGCATTGATCGTTGACGATAGTCCTCACGCGATCAGATGGGCCACAGAAGTTGGGGCTAAGACGGTGCTCGTTTGTGATACGCCACCTCCCCAGACACAAGCTACTCTGCATATCAGGAGTCTAGCAGAACTGCCGCACTATATTCACCAAATAGAAGATTTGATAGAGGTTTAGTGTGTACCCCATAGCACTTGCTGCAAAAAAGCGGGGCAACATATTTCTTCCATGTTGCCCTGTGCATTTTATCTCGCGTGACGAAGGCTATGGAGCATAGCTAGCTTGGCCGAACATCACTTTTCCTCCATGTCGTGGCCGTTGTCCAAAGAGTAGATACAGCAATGGACCAATAATCACAGGAATGGGCATGAGCCAGATGACCGCCAGCCAGAGCGCTTTCCCGGCCACCGAATGGTCGTCCTCCAATACCAGAAATGTTTCTATGATGTGACCAAGCAATGGCACAAAGACTATCACGAGAAACAGCAACGAGTTAAAGAGACACCCTCTCTGTCCTGACATATATGGTCTCCTTATGCAAAGGATCACTTTTCTGTCTTTTTGTGATCCCTATTTCTTTTTTTACTATTCAGCATGTTTTTCTGTCGATCAGCTTAATGCTTCTTTTATTTATACGCCTTAGCCTGCCTTTGTGTTACAGATTCTTAGTCATTACATCCGCAGAAACCGCTGAGCCACTTTCATGGGCAAAGGCTGAAAGACGTGCTCATAGCAGCCCAGAAATTGGATAACGCGGCCCCCCCAGCCACGCTTAAAGCGATAAATACCTGCCATTGCCTCCTCCTCACTCTCCGTTTCAGGAATACCCTAGAAATCGTAGAGATGCGCCCCTTGCTGTTTGGCCCAGCGTATGTTACTCGAAGCCCCATAAAGATAGCTGGCCTGTTGCGCAAACAAAGCGACAAAAATTCCTGCTAAGAGTTGTCCATTGTGCTCAGCCAATAACAGACGCATCTGGTTGAGCGGCGCAAACAGTTGCCAGGCGCGCTGATAGTAGTCGAGCGTGTGAATGCCAAACTGATCGCGCTCCCCTGTCGTTTGCAATAAGCTATACCACGCCTGCACATCCTGTAATGTCTGCGCCACACGTACCGTAACACCTTTGCGCGCCGCTAGACGCACATTATAGCGCCACTTCTCCTTCATTTGCGCTAATAATAGGTCTTCAGGGGGCGTTAAATCTAGCACAATTGTACGCAAAGGCTGGATGGCTTGCGCCGGTTGCACACACAATGATGTCAAGCGCTGTTGCACCAGTTCTGCTTCAGCACTACCGGCTAGTTGTCCCAATTCCATGCGCAAGGCGAGCGCGCCTTCACGGGCCAGACGGGCATACAATTGACGAAAGAATGCCTCACATAACGTTGCTTGCGACCAGTCTACCACCGGCCCTTTGGGCATATACGCCAGATGCGCCCAACGCACCGGAACATATGGAGCTGTACGGCGCAAGATCTGAGCCGCAGCCACTATCTGTTGGGCCTTATTATCCCACAGTGCCAGACGCAAGGGTTGCCAAGCAGATGATGCTTTTAATTGGCCCCATTGCCAGCTCTGCAAGAGATGTCCATTAGGATGAGTAGTAATAAACTTATCCCATAGTGTGCGCTGTTCTGCTGAAATAGCCCTTAACATATAACGTGTATCACTATATAGCATAGTATAGCCTTTCTCCTCACTTGTCAACACCTATGTACTCACCAGTATAGTCAGAGGCACAAGGATTGTCTAGCCAAAACGACAACGGCAGGGTTTTTCGCCATAAAATTGTCGCTTTTGGCAGGAAAGCGCATAGCCACCATGGCATCTGATATAATAAGAAATGTTAGTACACCCTACCTTAGACGTGGTCTCAGGACCGACAGCAGGAGGCATTTTGTGAAACTCGTTATCCTTGGCTGTGGTCGCGTAGGAGCGACATTCGCCTCACAAATGGATAAAGCAGGCCACAGCGTAGCAGTTATTGATAGTAATAGTGACTCATTCCAACGTCTCGACCCCCATTTTCAGGGTGATCGGCTCATTGGTAATGGTGTTGATGAGGACGTATTGCGACGTGCAGGCATCGAAAAGGCCGACGCCTTTATCGCAGTGACGAATGGCGATAACCGCAACATCATGGCAAGCCAGATTGCCAAAGAAATCTTCCATGTGCAGCGCGTTGTCTGCCGCATCTACGATCCTATCCGTCATAGCACCTATCGGGATCTGGGCATTGAAACTATTTGTCCCACAATCATCGGAGTGGATATGCTGCTCAACGCGCTCCAGAGTGCTAAGCAGAAATAGCCAGTGACGATATTTTGTCCCACAAGGTAAACACGTAGCTGCGCAATTTATTGCGCCGTACAGGAAGAGAATAGAGGCACTCACATGTATATCATTGTTGGAGGTGGTGGCGACGTTGGCTACTACCTCACACGAAACCTGCTTAGCCACGGGCACGAGGTGCTACTGCTGGAAAAAAACGCCACCAGAGCACAGTCACTAGCCGAAGAGCTAGGACAAGCGGTTGCCAAGGGCGACGCATGCGAGGCAAGAACCATGGAGGAGGCTGGTGTCACTCGCGCAGATGTAGTCATTGCCGTCACTGGCGAAGATGAAGATAACCTTGTCATCTGCCAGATGGCCAAACAACGCTTCAATGTCACTCGCACCATTGCACGCTTGAATAACCCCAAACACGAAGAACTATTCCAACGGCTAGGTATCGACACCACTATCAGTCCAACAAAAGCCATTCTTTCTTTGATCGAGTCGGAACTACCAGGCACACACTTTGTTCTGCTGATGACCCTAAAGAAGGCCGGACTGGAGATTGTTGAGCTGATCATTCCTCCCCTCTCGCCCGTCGCTGGCAAGCGATTGGATCAGATCAATCTACCACGTAAGAGCACGCTGGCTTTGATAATCCGCGACGACGAACAGATCTTCCCCACCGCTGAAACAGTACTCATGGCAGGCGATGAAGTCTATGCCCTGCTCAATCGCGAGGGTGAGGAAGAGTTACGTCGCACCTTTGGCACAGTATAACGGCATTGGTTCTATTAATAACCGTAGCCGCGCAATTCATTGCAGCAACAAATTGCATGGCTACGGACGGCTTACCGTTTATTTTGCGTGAGCTTGATCTGCATTCTCATCAGAGAAAGTAACCTCCCCTGACTTATCGTGAAGTGATCCGTCCGTCTCTGATGGCCGATCCTCCGGCAAAGGTCTGCTGCTACTCGACTGCGCGGAGGAAGCGCGGCGCAATGGCCAGCCCGTCCGTTTGCGCGCCAATATCTCGTCAGGGCTTTCACCACGTGCAGAGCTGTAAATGCTGGCAACGACAACCCAGAGAGCTGCAACGCCAGGATTGCAGCAACTGGGTGCAGACCAACCGCATGGCCAACAATGCGAGGACCGAGTATATTGCTCTCTAGTGCTTGCAGCAAGATGAACAGGCCAATGACCACAAACGTCCTCGGAAATGGATCAGGCAGCAGCAACGAGAGTAACATAGGTGCAATCGAGGCCAGAGCAGGCCCGACCATGGGAATCGTCTCGAAGAGGAAGGCCAATACCCCACAGATCAGTGCATATTTGCTGAGACCCGTTGTGATGCAGATGAGGCTCGTGCAAATACCTACCAGTAAGGCCAGGGTCAATTGCCCGCGAATATAATTCCCCACCACCCGATTGAGTGCATCCTCAAAGAGTAATGCATTCCGTAAAAACCGCTTAGGCGTAACTGCTAGCAAGCTACCACGAATGCGTTGACCATCAACAGTGAAATAGAAACTTAATACCAGTACAAGCAGGATATTAAGAAAGGCATTCGTGAGGATGAAGAGGAAGTTTAATGCATTAGTAGCAAGCGATTGTGCAAACTGCGTAGCATAACCCTGGATCTGACTGAGTGTAACATGAATATTCTCAGAGGGAATGCCCTGCTTCTGCAAAAAGGCGATAAAATTGCCGAAGGTTGTAGGCAATGCTTCAGCAAACTTATTAATAGTATCAGAGAAATCAACTGCTTGTTGAATGAGTGAGAAGATGAGCAAATAACCGAGGGCACCTAACAGAGCTAATACGATAATGTACACCAACAATGCCGCTAGTGCGCGTGGAAGGCCGCTTTTTTCAATGATATCCACTAGTGGGGAGATCAGAAATGCTACAGCCAGGCCCAAAATCAAAATAGTAATGGCATTCACGAAAAGCCCAAATACGGCAAATGTTGCCCAGCAGATAATACCAATACATATAATGCATAAAAGAATATCTCGTGTTCTTGCCCAGTTTACATGATCCATGCGCTATTATTCCTTACTTTTTCCAGGATTCTCTTGTTTTTTATATCTCAATCTATTGTGACAGGTTGGCACAAAAAAGACAAGAGAGAATTACTCACTGGATGTAAACGCCCAGGGCAAGCACAAGGGATTGCCCTGAGCGGCGGTTAATGCTTATTTGAATCTTATTGAGACGCTGAGCACACCTTTTGCTTAAAGCTGTATAGACTCGCCGGGTCGTTGTGGACGAAAAGTGCCGTTCTCATTAATAAATACGAAGCGACTGTTCTGAACGTTGACAATCATGTCAAGTTTATGATCCGCAGTGACATCTTTGAAGTCGAGCGTTACAGGAGCAAGATCCTGATTTGACCCAACTAAGAGCGGGCCAATGTAAATTTTCGCCTTCGCGCAATCGCCACCAGGGCATTCCATCACTTCAATGCGACGATGTAAATTTAATGCAATAAAATGGCTAGGATTTGCGTCTGCATCGTCATGCCCCACAACATAGTCCGTCTGATACGTACGAGGACGCCCATAATGCCAATCATCCTGGGTCATCTGCCACCAGTCTGCAACACTACTGAGGATGATCCAGCCTACTGCCATAATGACCATCGCTAATCCCACATGCACGAGCCAATGGACGCGCAATCTCGTATAGCCGTTGCGCGCGTTGTTACTGCGTCGTGTTGTGATGTCTTCAGTATCACCGCTGCGCTGTCTCATACGACCAGCCGGGGACTGAGCCTGTGGCGTGCCCCGCTGAGGAGGAAACTTGCCCCGACGACTGATAGTATCACGCTGCGCAAACGTTTGTGCGTCAGCTGGCGCACGCCCGGTCTCGTGCTTGACATCGCTATGATAGCGGCGTACGCTATTGGGCATACGCGTTGGCCACTCCTCATTGTATTCATACTCAGAAGTAGCGCGCCCGTTTACCTGTCCCGCTTGGGGAGACACGCATTTGCCAGCTGGCAGAGATCTTTGCTCCACGTCAATACCGCCTCTCGTTTAAATCCTTTACGCTGATATCCATGTTTCTGCAT
>VBJK01000344.1 GCA_005879655.1 Chloroflexota bacterium
ACAATCGAAAGCACACTCCTACATGCTTCAAGTATGATAGAAAGAGATATCGTGCAAGGTTTCCCAGAAAGCTGGTGCCCTTTACTCAAATGGATCCTCAAACTGAAGTGATTGAGATGACAAGAGATAATGAGTGATTGAATGCATACAACAAATGGTTCTCACTTATGACTCATGCGAATCATGACTGTCAGTTTCTCTTCACAAAGGATCATGCGATCTCGATAATATACTATATCATGAAGTATATTACAAAGCCTGAGGCTGCTTTGCATATCAAGCTCACTGTTGCAGCTGCAGTACGAGATGCTATGCAAAATCTC
>VBJK01000345.1 GCA_005879655.1 Chloroflexota bacterium
AATCCACAAGATGAGCATACTAAAAGAGTTTATACAAAATTAACTGAACTTGCTGCTGAGCCTATTCTTTTCTTTCCCGAAGAATTAGGGCAAGGCGTCAGTTTATCTATGAGCACCTCTGACAAAGATACGGTATTTTCCCAGTCGCTCTTGGTTCAGGCCAAACAATTCTCTCTGGATACAATCTCTTCCGTTTGGTATCGCCGACCTAAGCTGGTGTCCCTTAACGAATACAACCTCAGCACAGAGGGCTTAGACTTTGCACGTGATGAATGGCGAGCAACGTTAGAAAGCGTGTATGCACTCCTTGATCACTGTCTTTGGGTATCACACCCCGATAACTTGAGAAAAGCAGCAAGAAAACCTATACAACTGCTTCTTGCTAAGCAATTAGGCTTCGCCATTCCGCGTACGCTTATTACCAACAATCCCAACGATGCAAAAGCCTTTGTCGATCTTTGTGATGGGAAGGTTATTGTAAAAGCAAGTGGTAGTGGCTGGGTATACTCACCAGATGGCAAGGAAGTCACCTATGTTTTAACGAATCGTTTGCAGGCTACCGACGTGCAGCATATTGGCGAGATCCAGTGTTCACCTGTAGTATTTCAAGAGGAAGTTCCTAAAGCATATGAGATCAGGGTAAACGTCATTGGTCAGAAAGTGCTTGCCATCAAAATTGACAGCCAACGTAGTGAGATCTCCCAGGTAGATTGGAGAAGGTATGATGTTGAAAAAACGCCATACACTGCTTACCAACTGCCTCTCATAATAGAGCAGAAGTGCCTGAAACTAACCCAATCGTTAGGTTTAGAGTTCAGCGCGCTTGACCTCATTTGTAGACCAGATGGAGAATACGTATTTCTTGAAACCAATGGGAATGGACAATTCCTATGGGCAGAAGAGTTATCAGGTGTAGCCGTTAGCGAAGCCTTAGCATTTCTACTTGCTGGTATCTCTCCATCTTTGCGGGAAGCATACTTTATCTGAAAGGAGGTGATACAGTGGAGGCAGCCACAAATACTGTTCAAGACCCCTTCTTATTCCGATTTAAGGAATGCGAGGATATGGTGAACGCAAAACCTCTCACAGCAAGTCCAGAACGTGGAGGAGAGAGCAATCCCATAGAGGAAGCACCCAAACCTGAGCCGACAAAGAAAGGCCCTTACGGCGACTAAACGCATTTTTGTCGAGAAACTTTCCTGTAAAACGGTTATAAAGAGTTGAAAGAAAGATGAATTTCTCATCTTTCTTTCAATTTAATAAGCATCTTTACAATTGTTAATAACATATACCCTTCATTTCTCAAAAAAAGTATGTTTTGATGCCTTTCATGAAGAATTAGGCAGAGATCTCAAAATCCACTTGACTTTTTCTTCGCCATTGGGTACCTTATTAGCAACTACTTTGAACAGGAGATGCCAGTGAAAGTCTTCAAATAACCTTATGCCTATATTGCGGAAAATATCTAGTTAGCACAACACCTTTCTCATAAAGGTGCTGGATAAGAGATATTGCACGCGCTGTACAGGTACATGGTGAAGAAGGCTATGCATTTGCTCGACTGACCCCATTCCGTTGGATCACCTGATATTAAGAACCAAAGAACGCTCCTCCTTCACCGCTATAGCTGTATCTTGCACCATCAGCACGATAGCTCTGTGCCTCCACGACAGCTTACAAATGGTTTTCTATTGTTCCAATTGTTACCTAAAGGAGATCACTGTGGCAGAAGGATATATCCTCAACGCTAATGACGAAAAACCGATGAGTGGCCTGCTCTCTTCGGCTCCCAGACGCGCGATCCTGCTTGGAGTAGAGACGCCGGAGAGCGACTGGCCCATTGAAGAATCGCTGGATGAGTTAGAGCAGCTGGCCTCGACTGGCGGGGTAAATTGTGTAGACCGTGTCATCCAGCGCCTTGCGCATCCTCATCCAGCAACGATGCTGGGCACGGGCAAGGTGCAGGAGGTGAAAGAACTGGTTGCCTTTCATGATTGTGACGCTGTAATCTTTGATCTAGAACTCAAGCCGGTCCAACATCGCAATCTTGAACGCGAACTGGAGGTACAGGTGCTCGACCGTACCGCGCTCATCCTGATCATCTTTGGTCAGCGTGCACGTACCAGGGAAGGACGTTTGCAAGTCGAGCTGGCACAGATCGAATATGATCTGCCACGTCTGGCACGTCAGTGGTCGCACCTCTCCCGCCAGCGCGGTAGTGTGCAACAGCGTGGTGAAGGTGAAAAACAGATTGAAGTTGACCGTCGCTTGCTCCGTCGCCAGAAAGACCAGTTGGAGGAGGAGATCGAGCTAGTGCGCACACAGCGCCAGCTCCAGCGCGACCGTCGCAAGGATACAGGCGCACCAGTAGTTGCCCTGGTTGGCTATACCAATGCGGGCAAATCTACCCTGCTCAATCACCTTGCCAATGCACAGAGCCTGGCAGAGAACAAACTCTTTGCAACTCTGGACCCGATGACACGTCGTGTGCGGCTCGCAGGTGGACAAGAGATTCTGCTGACCGATACCGTCGGTTTTGTGCAGCGTCTCCCGACAACACTTGTGGCAGCCTTCCGCGCTACACTAGAAGAGGTAGCTGAAGCGGATCTGCTGGTACACGTCATCGATGCCTCACATCCGCAGGTACAGCGTCAAGTAGAGGCCGTCGAGCAAGTACTTGAGGAGATCGGTGCGGGTGGTCTCCCCATGCTCATCGCGTTGAATAAAAGTGATCTGCTGCCTGCTGACACAGTGGTCCAATTACAAGGACTTGCGGAAAAACTCCCAACAGTTGGCGTTTCGGCGCTGCAAGGGACAAGCATTGATGACCTGTTGCGCTGTATCAGTGAGACATTAACGAGGCAATTTGTCGCGCTCGACGTGCTGATCCCCTATCATCGAGGGGAACTGGTCGCACAATTCCATCAGTTCGGCACCATCGAATGTGAAGAATACGAAGAAGGCGGTACCCATCTGCGTGGCCATTTGCCGAACAACCATAGCGGCCCCTTCTTTGCCTTCCAGCGGCATACAGTTAAAAAGATGCACGCCCGCTAATCAAAGCGGAAGGGATACATGCTCGATAATCAAATCGGAAAGGACACACACTGGATAATCAAATCGTAGCCGCGCAATTCATTGCGCTAAGACATATGGGGAAAGTACGACCCCATTGTCGTACGATGAAGAAATGCCAGAGCTAGTTTAACAGACGGGCAATACTTCATACAAGCGCCATTCAGGATTAAGGTCAAACTGACTGATCGCTCTATCGCCTTGCAGACCGGAACGAAGTTCCAGGCGAGAGTTTTTCCCGTCAACTAGCGCCCACTGATCATGCTGAGCATCATAACAACAATCTTGCAGCCAGTTTGTATTTGCCGAGACCTCAGCCTCGATCTTGCCATACCCGTTCTTCATGTTGACCATCAAACCGCGTCCATGTCCGGTATCCGCAACAGTAATATAGCCATCGGACAACACGCGGATTGCGTGTGGATGATTTAAGCCCTCCAACACAGGTTTCCAGTCGCCACTGTCGCGGTCAATAGCAATGACCATGCCCTGGTGGAACAGTGAGGCCAGCACACGACCGTCCGGTAACTCTGCCACTGAGTTAACGTGCGTGGTCTGAGTAAGCGTCCCATATTTTATACCGCGATGATCAGCATGTTTATCGATAATACGACACTGTCCACCTGGCGTCATTTCAAAACCATGATCGGTCGCCCACCAGCTCCACAGCAGTTCTCCCTGGCGCGTAAATTCAAAAATAGCATCAAGACCTGTGCTGGCAACCAGATAGCCACGTTTTGAACGGGAGAGCGAATGGAGCAAGTTAAATACAGGTAGACTTACCACATTACGCTGGATTTTTGACAGGTCTGTAGACACTTCGTGTACTGTATCGAGCGCAGCAACAAAAACTCCATTATCTGAAAAGGCCATCCCCGCTGGCATCGACAGTTCGACAACCGTTTGTATGGTTTCGCGATCGTCGAGTGAACAGAGCAAACCACCTTGATCCTCTTTGGGTTTCATCATACTGCCCAGGGTAGTAACCGGACACATCATCTTATCCTCTTGCGTTTGTGCCCAATGATTTTTTAACATGGAATGTTTTGTTGAGATGCAACTCAATAGGAAGTGCATTAGTGATACTCCTGATAGAATTCTACTACAAGGTGCCCATCCCCTAAAAGGGGGATTGACAGGACACCGGCAAACCACTATAGTTAATGAAAAGGTACTTTGTTGATCTATTATATCAACAATCTGTCAACTTTGCAAGGGTTAAAACTCTCTTCCTATTTGTTATACCTCGCCTGCGCTTTATGGTAGCATTCAATAGGTAGAAAGCAATAATTATTGCAAAAGCCCTGGTATGTTGGCAAGTGCATATTATGCACTTTATAACGGCCTTACCAGTAGAGGAGAAGTCTATGACGACAGATGATCAGGATACAGCCACGAACACACTCAAATACCTGGGGTCTGGTGAAGGTAGTAAAGTAGAACGCATCAAGATGGAGAGCCAGCACTTACGTGGCAAGATTGTCGAGGAGTTAGCGCAAGACACCTCGCACTTTTCGGAAGATCAGATCCAGCTCATCAAGTTTCACGGCATGTATCAGCAGGAAGACCGCGATGCCCGCCAGTCCCGCAAGGCAGCAAAGGCCGAAAAAGCCTATCAGTTTATGATCCGGTCACGTATCCCTGGGGGAGCATTGACGGCAGA
>VBJK01000067.1 GCA_005879655.1 Chloroflexota bacterium
GTGTCAAGCCCATAAAGAATACACCAAGTGTTTCCTTTTGCGTCTAACGTAATTTTTTCCTCTGGCAATCCAAATGGTATTTGAGCAAAAGTTGTCGTTAATTCTCTTTGAGCTTCTGACACAAGCTCGATTTCATCAGCGTTTGGGAGACGATACTCCTTGCCATACTGACCATTCACAATCACTGCTGTCATAGTAGTCCCTAATCGATCTCCTAGCCCTTCCTGCTGCAAACTCTCTCTAGTGATGATCGTATCGCAGCAAGGACAGGTGACGCCAGAATGAGACATAGTGCCACCAGCCAGTTGCTTATCGTACTCACGCTTCTGTGCAGAACTGCCCTTGGACAGAGAAGGAGCATCGTTTTGCACGCCAAAGACAACACCTGTTCTCTCAGTATTTGGTTCCATCGTCAGCACCACGCGCTTGTTGTCTTTCTTGCAGAGCCAGCGGGTTTTGAGAAGGGGAACAGTTGCACGACAGTTCTTACAGGTGACAGTACGCGCCCAGAGGTAGGCGACCGTGGGCTTACCGTCTACAGTCGGGTAGAAACGAGCAAGATCAGTCTTGGCCTGCTGCAATACCCACCAGCCCCAGGCGCGAACATGCCAAGCAAGATCGGCTTCGATGGAGGCTACATGAGTCTGGATGCCGGTCAATTGTGGCTGAGATGTCTGGTTTGTTTGCAAACCAAGGGACGCGAGTTGTATCTCCAGAGCTGCTCCCTTCAAGCCTTTGGCCTTGAAATAGGCTTCCATAAAGTCGCGTGATTGGCACACAAAATCTGGCAATGAACGCAGTTGGTTTGCAAGCCGCTGGGGATACTCCAGGGTGCATTTGAGAATGAACCAGGCCACTGGGTTGATGTCTATCGCCGTAACTTCACAGCCCAGACGCATCGCTTCTAGCGGGATAGCGCCGCCACCAGCAAAGGGATCGAGAATCCTGGGAGCACGCCCTCCATAGGCTTCGCGGATTTTGTCGCGGAACCACTGTATGTCTGCATTGGATTCGCGTCCCCAGTGAAGAATACCGTCCTCAGTCTCGACCGTGACCTGCTCCTCAACATGTCCATTAGGCAGCTTTTTCTTCTTGATGCGCTCGACGATATGGCCCGCCAACTTCTCCCAGATTATTTTCCGCTCTTCATCGTTGCCGGGGTCAGGCAAGAGCGTGGCGATAAGCGCAGCCCGGCAAGCAGCTAGTGGCCGACGTGCAGGCCAGGTGTGCAGGGTGGAGATATGACCATGCCGCACGTTTTTCTCGTGAACCGAGTCCAGCGAGGTCTGTTTGAGGGGAAAATCAACTTCAATGAGGCGCTTATCCATAGAATGTATCCTCTTCTGCTGCGGCAAAAATAGCTCCTTCGTTGATCACAAAGCGTTTCCTTTCATTTACTAGCAGCTTCTTAAATGGGTTTTGTACACGACACAGCCTGGGCTGAGGTTTGGCACACTCAAAGACGGTATAGAGCCAGTAACGGTCCTGTAACTGGCAAGCCTGGATGTACTCGTTTTCGGTCAGTTCAACCGTGCCAAAACCAGCGCGCCCTTTGACCTCTATGGCTATATGCTCACCTGATGGTCGTCGTGACCAGAGGTCAAAGCCAGGCCATGCGCCCAGACCAGCCTCCATGGCCCGCTCAGCCGTTGAAACATCCTGCACAACAGCGCCAAGAGCTTCTTCATATGCCCGTGCAACCTGTACCGCAATGGCTTCGATCGTGGCATCGTAGCGCAGGCGATCTTCAGGGTCACTCGATGGTATCACCAGTGCATGAGCCAGGAAGGTCATCTCTCCCGGCACAATAAGTGTCGGTTCGCGCTCGATGACCTCTATGGCTTCTTTTTTGCGATCAGCCAGTTCTTTCTGACGCTGCTTCACCCTGGTCAGTTCCCCTTTGGCGTGCCTATCTCCCTGGTCGGCCTTCTCTTTCTGTTTTTTGCGCAACTCGGCCAGATCAGCAGCCTGATAGATAAAACTTCGTTCGAGGAACTCTTTGCGCTGCGCCATGTCGCTCAGCAGTGTTTGGCGGTGCTCCCGTGCGATGTTCTCAACAACCTGTTCTCGCACAAATACAGCCGCACGTGCACTGGCTTCATCGGCGCTGGCGGCAAAACTGACCAGAGATGGGGGCAGATCAGTGCAGCCACGCAGCAAGAGCAGGTGTTCTGGCGAGCACACCTCAATAGCACCATCTTGCCATTGCTTGAGACCAATTAAACGCGACTCCAGTGTTTCGCTTCGTTTGAACGGACGTAGCGTTGGGTCAGCCATGCGTATCACCGTGACTTGAACAAGGTGGAAGAAGTAAGCTTGCTCTCTTGTTGGATCAATGAAGATCGCACCCCGCAGCGCATCTTCCGCAAAGCGATCGCAGATATAGGCCCGGAAGCGATCAAAGACTGGCTCTCCAGGATGCAGAAAGATGACCTGTTGCTCACTGTTGGGATGAGAGATGGTACAGTTCTCACGTACCTCTGGTGCATAGCGTTCCAATGCTGGCAGGAGCCAGTCGAGTCGTCCTGGCTTGAGAGGACGGAAGGCAAAGAAGCCTTGAAGATCTCCCTCGATGCCAATCTCGACCAAGGGAGTACTCTTTTCCAGGAAACGACCGACATAGCCAGGTAACAGACGACGGCAGGTCTCTTGTTCTACCGTTTGCGTCAGACGAGGTAACTCACTCTTGACTGCTCCACCATGACCGTCCTTGCCATAAAGCACATTCTGAGTGGTCTGCCATGCCATGACCTGCTCTTTGGTCAATGTTCCCTCAATGCGACGTTCCACGGCTACAACATTTCCAGTGATGACTTGCTCCATATAGTCGCGTAGAGAGATTCCCTCGAAGAGTTTGCCGATCACGTCAAAAACTTTGTCGGTATCTAAATCTTTGCGAATCTTCTCCAATTTCTCAAGCAGTGTTTTCATAACGCGCCCCTCACGCGTCTTTCCAGCGACCAGATTAATGATATGCACACTGGAATGCTTTTGCCCAAAGCGATGGATACGTCCCATGCGTTGCTCTAAGCGAGCTGGGTTCCAAGGGATATCGAAGTTGACCATCAACCAGCAGACCTGGAGATTAATGCCTTCGCCTGCTGCATCAGTCGCTACCAGATATTTAGCTCCCCCCTGCTCTAGCGGTTTGCGGAAGTGCATCACCTGTGCCTCACGCTCCCGATAGTTCATCCCACCATGAATCTGGGCAACTTGATCGGTGTATCCGAGTCCACTCAGGCGGCGTACCAGGGAATCGAGCGTATCGCGGTGTTCGGTGAAGAGAATCATCTTTTCTCGGCTGTATTGCGGATCAAGCAGGACTTCACGCAACTTCTCAAACTTCGACTCATTGCCAGCTTCGTAGACCCGACGCGCAAGATGGCACAGATACTCTACCTGCCGCAACTCGGTTTCTAACTCAGCCAACGTAGCAGCGACGACAGCCTCAAGGGCCTCGCCTTCCACAACCTCATTCTCTTCCTGGTCAGCTTCCGCCTCTTCTTCATCGCCAGTTTTTTCATCAAAGACATCACCGAGCTTATCCAGTTCCATCTGTGTCACTTTGAGTTTGGCCGGATTCAGTTTGCCTGAACGCATCGCCTCCACAAGTAGCAAAAGCTTCTGCTGGCGGCGTTCAAAGGAGCGCAAGAGGGCATAGGTGGAACTGGCGAGACGGCGCTGAAAGACGCTCATTGCGAGCCTGGCAGCTGAACGATTGAGCACCTCAGCTCGGTTGTAATAGGTCTGAATATAGCTTGTTGTCTCATCGTAGAGGCGCTGTTCGCTCACTTCGCCGCTGTTCAAAAGGTAGCTCATGGTATGGCAGTAGCGCGGTGGGTAGATCGGCTTGCCATCGAAGTAGACCAATTCTTCTTTCATACGGCGCAGGAAATGGCGGCGGCGAGCATCCAACGGATAGGCATTGAAGGCATCAATGGTAGCCAGAGCATCAGGTTCGAGCAGTCGCCACAGACAATAGTAAGGGTAATCCTTCCCCATATGAGGAGTTGCTGTGAGCAGAAGGAGATGCTGGCAACTCCAAGGCAATGACCAGCGCTCGACTTCAGACGGGATACCCGCTAGAGCCTCGGCCAGACGATAGCGGTCGGTCTTGCGCAGACGCAGGTCCGGCTCACGATCAGCCGCCAGTTTATGTGCTTCATCAAAAACGACGAGATCATAGGGGACAACATCTGGCTCCTGTAGACGCGAAAACATCGCATCTCCACGTAGGGTATCCACACTGACAATGAGCATATCGCTGGTGGCTTGCGTGAATGGGTTGCCTATTTTTGCATCATTGCCATTGACAATGGTAAAAGAGAGGTTGAAGAGCGTGCGCATTTCATGCTCCCAGTTGCCAACCAACCCAGCCGGGGGAACAATAAGGACTCGTGAGATGAGCCGCCGGGTCAACATCTCTCGCAGGTAGAGCCCCGTCATAATCGTCTTTCCTGCACCAGCATCGTCAGCTAACAAGAAACGGAGACGGCTCTGATGAAGCATATGATCATAGACTGCAATACGCTGATGGGGTAATGGCTCGATCTGCGCTATTTCAGTGGCAAAAGCAGGATTAAACAGGTGCCCATATGTCAGCCGTTCACCTTCAACCACGACCTGCACAATGTCCGGGTCAGTAGTGAAATCAATGGAAGGAGGAACTACGACTGGGCGACTCGTATAGGCGACCCCGGACTCATAGACTTTCCCCTTCGCGGGAGTTTTTTTCTTCACTGTTCACACGCCTTCGACAAAAATAGGAGAGCTATCCACCCTCTAGCTCCTGTTATTCCCATCAATGATGCAGTAGATGGTATATCACCTGATGAACTGGCTGGTTTGACAATACAGTTGAAACGTGACATTCATACAGGAGTTTCGATGCGTTCATTGTACTCTAGAGAGAGAACAACCGGGAAGCGATGGGTACTTGCTGGTAGGAGATTCATTCCCTATCGTGCATTTGTTTCTGGGCAGACAGCAGTTTATGACAAGATGGGCTTCCTGTTTCGGAGGTCCCCTCTACTACATGGTCAGGCCAAAAACAAAGCTTGTTGAGAAGAAAATGTTTCCTTACATAGGGGAGGTAACACAGGAGAGGCTTTTTCCCAAGAGGTGCAGATCCAAGTACAGTTTGCCGATACGCCTCGTCTGCCCCTGATCCCTGGCTATCCATTATCTTCCTTGCTGATTGATCCAACGCTTGGCAAATGGTTGCGTGATTGTACTCCTGAAGAGGAACAGCAGCGGCTGCATAGGTTATATGATGCTGTCCATTCTTTGTTGCAAGCATCTTTGATGATCTGAACCATTCTAAGCTTTCCATCACTTGAGTATGGCTAGCCGTATTTTATCTCTTCACAATGAAACATCATGAGCCAATGATTACCGATCAAGAAGGTTCATTCCTCTGCTAGCATCTCGTCGTCGCAGGGTCCTGCACTGTTACCAGCAATGCTCATCTCCTTCTCTCTAAAAGAGCAACGGGAGAAATTCAAGGGGTACCAATGATCTTCTGCTCATCAGAATATATGGGGAGGAACAAAAGTATTATGAGGGCTCAAAGATTTAAATTCATTACAGCGGTACATCTTTTCCTTATGTCAGAAAAGCCTTAGAAAATTATCAGAACGATATTTGGTTTGATAGCGTAGGATGGGATGAGGCTCACTGAGACTCACAAAATTGCCTTCCCTTGACCAGTGCTGGCGTCGATGGCGTAGATGTTGTGATCATCAGAGCCGATGTTAGAGCACTCCACTCTCTGCCGTTGGCGAGAACCGCACGAAATCATGAGTCTGAAAAGCCCAGATCTGATGACCAGTCTTGGTATCGATGGCGTAGACCTTTTTGTCATCAGAGCCGATAGAGACCACATTATTGACGCATCAAGCGGACCATGCTCATAACTAGCCAGCAAGAGGAGCGCAGAAAGATAAGTCAGCAGCAGTATCGATTCATCACCCAATCTCACAAAGATGATAGAATGAAGGGTGGCTACACCTACATCTTATTTCACGAGTGCCTTCGACCAAGCCAGAGGAGAACAGATGGTGACGAAAAACGCCGATCAAGCAGAGACAAGCACTCTCGCCAAAGAGGCGCGATCATCTGCTCTTGCTCATCTGCACCCTAAGTCAGCAGAGCACAAGGAAGAAACTCTGACTGATGGATCACTGGCGTTTTTGCTCGATGTCGATAATACCCTGTTGGACAATGATGCCATCAAACACGATTGGAACGAGCAGCTTCACGCCACATTGGGTACCACACTTACCACGAGATTTTGGCAGATCTATGAGCAGGTACGCCAAGAGCGAGCCGTGGTTGATATTCCCCAGGCGCTGTCCCGGCTACGCGAGCAAACGCCGAAGAGTGAGCTAGATGAGCAGACCTACCAGTATGTACGTTCGCTCTTTTTTGAGTACCCGTTCTCCAACAGGCTCTACCCCGGCGCGATCGAGACCTTGGAGCACCTGCGCACCATGGGCCTCACAGTGATTGTTTCCGATGGTGATCCGCTCTTTCAGTCAGAGAAAATCATCAAGAGCCACCTTGCCCAAGCGGTTGAGGGGCGCGTCTTGCTCTTCACGCATAAGCAGGAGCACTTCGACGACATTGTGCGGGCCTACACAGCCTCTCACTATGTGATGGTTGATGATCATCCGCAGATCCTGCACGAGAGCAAGCAGATCATGGGCAATTGGCTCACCACTGTTTTTGTCAAACAAGGCCACTATGCCACCGATGAGCTGCCGCACGGCTTCATGCCTGATCTCACTGTGCTGCGCATTGCAGATCTAAGCCACTACCACAAGCAAGAGTTGCTTGGATAGCAAGCTCAATCGGGTCGTCACAGTCCCTTTGGAAAACTTCTCTGCAAGGCGTGCCACATGGTTGTTTCTATGCCAACCAGATCCGATAGCATCACCTCCTGTACACACGTAGAGGACTGCTTGGTGAGCAGATGGCACGGTCTTCACGTCTTTCTAGTGCCTTTCTCCAAGAAAGGACTTGATGGACTTGTATTCTCTTGTTTACTCAAAACGGAGAGCATTGCTCACCTCCCGTAGAGCATCAAGCACTTCATTGAGAGGGATCATGAGTGGTGATCGATAACGTTCAGGCTCGTGGAGCACACGCACACCACACTCACGCGAACCTAGTAATATTCTTCTGAAAGGCTGGATGGCGTACGAGGTCCATCTTGAGACAGGGGACAGCAATGACGGGAGATGTTCCACGACCAAGAGCTTCACATAGCAGGCTGACTGCCAGAGTGTCACCAATGCCCTGTGCCCACTTGTTGATGGTGTTAAATGTAGCTGGCATGACTAGCATGGCATCTGCCTTGGGCAGTGGATCAGCCTCCCATGGCAATTTGTAGTCTGTTCGCACCACATGCCCACAAGAGCGTGCAAGCATGGGAAGATCCATCCAACGACTCGCTTGAGACGTGGCAATCACACAAACATCCCACCCTGCTGCCTGAAGTTGAGGTACCACATCCGCCGTCTGTTGCGCTCTTTGAGCAGCACAGACAATCATATACAGGATAGGAGATGGAGTCGAGACATGTTCATTCATGATACTTCTCACGTAGTAATATATGCCAATGTCGTATCAAGACGCTTTTCTAATGCTTGCACACTCTCGGTTTCCTTCCACGATTCTAATGCCTCTTTGTCTGGTTATGCGAGGCTCGAATGGACTCCCAAAGCTAATTGGAAAAATATCATCAATGAGAAAAAGCCCCGGATCATCAATAGTTTGGAAGAGTCAAAAGGTCGTCACGAGATCTGTTCTGGCCTATGCTTCCTCGGTTGTTCGCCAGTTCTTGAGCATCAATCCCAGTCGGGCAACGGCTGGTTCCTCTTTATAGGGGCTGGCGCTAAGCTGGATATAGATATGCTGGACGCGACTTTTGTTGAGTCCCGACTTTAATTTTTTTGCGAGCTGTAGCGCTTCAATGGCAAGTGCAGTAGCCTCTGCATAGTGTTTATCTTGTGTCTGTCCTCTGGTTTTTGTTGCACTCACCATCTCTCCCTCCGCACGAACCACTAAAAGGATAAGAGGGAAACATTTGCACATGCTCTATACGCATCCAGCACTGAGTGAGGGGCAGGAAATAATGCCTCATCATCTTCTGGTGAGTACTCTCCATATTCGTACCACCAGCACCACGAATTTTTCACAGAGCCTCCAACTGATTTTGTAGTAGCATTATACGTCGCATGTATCAAGGCGTGCAAACAGAGAACTGAACTTGAAGTTTCGTTATATTCATCAAGTCTTGGAAATGAAATAGAAGATAGATATGCTAAAACTGCCAAAGCATGGTATGAGAGTAGTTAGATATTTTCTCACTCAAGCGATGTTGCGCCCACTTAAAGGCATCGAGACAGAGAAGGGAGAGCTGTACAGGTGAGCCATAACAAGAGTTAGGTATTCTCCGGTTGGCTTTTCCTCAAACGAGAAATCCTCTGATGAAGTGCGCGCCCTGGCTATGTGGATGACCTGCAAATGTGCGGTCGTCAACATTCCCTTCGGTGGGGCCAAAGGTGGCGTTCTCTGTGATCCCTACGCGATGTCGGCTGCTGAACTTGAGCGGCTCACACGGCGCTATGCCTCCGAAATTACGCTGCTCATCGGTCCCGATAGCGATATTCCGGCCCCAGACATGAATACCAATCCGCAGATCATGAGCTGGATCATGGATACCTACTCCATGCACAAGGGCTATTCGATTCCAGCCTGCGTCACCGGCAAACCGCTGGCTATCGGTGGCAGCGAAGGACGGATAGAGGCGACGGCGCGAGGTGTAATGATCATTGCGCGAGAGGCGATGCGCGAGGCTGGCATCAAACCAGAGAACTGTTCTGTCGTCGTCCAAGGGTTTGGCAATGTTGGCGCTGTCAGTGCCCGTTTAATGGCAGAATTGGGCTGCCGCATTATTGGCGTCAGTGATGTCTCCGGTGCTGTGTATAATCCCAAAGGCATTGATATCCAATATGCCCTACGTCATGCCAAGGAACATGGAGCGCTACGTGGAATACCGGGCACTGAGGCAATCTCGAATGAAGCTCTGCTCGAAGTCCCCTGTGATATCCTTATTCCTGCTGCACGCGAAAACCAGCTGACACGTAGCAATACTGGTCGCGTACAGGCCCGTCTGATCATTGAAGGGGCCAATGGGCCAACTACGCCAGAGGCCGATTCTATGAGGAGAACTGCCATGAGATCAGCGCCGGGTAATCAAAGCGAGGTCGTTGTGGTTCGCGCCAAGATTGACCAAGCATTTCAAGCTGTACATCGTGGCTTGCGTGGCCTTGCAGATCATGAGCGCTACGATTTTGTTTATACGCGCATCAGCAACACAGAACCTTATTATAAACAACTCGTGTCGCTGGTTGGGCCAGCGGAGGCTGTCGCTATCATAGTTGATGCGTGGATGAATGCCGAGAAGGTGGCGCAATAATAGCACAGAAATCGAAATTGGACTGCGAGGCTTCTGGCTTTTGTGTATTCTGTACTATCAGCGCACAGAAGCCATATTGATCCAACTGTACTTGACGGCTAAGAGGGCTTCTCGTAGGAGTTCGGTAGGAGTCTGGTTTGCTATGATAGAAAACGAGGAATGGAAAAAGATATCAAGTTCTCACAGAAGCCGCGAAAGCCAAGTACGCTTTTCTGCTCATGTGAGAGCAATGTCTGTCTCATGATGTGCTATACTGCCACAGGACTCTGGCAGAAAAACGGCATGATTTCTTGGCTGTCGAACTCACGAAGTTTACAGAACCGGGAGGAAATGGGGATGCAGGGAGAAACTACTAGCTCCACAATGTCTAAAGGTCATGCGCACTCAGAGGGGATGTCTGATGAACTGGCAGGGTTGCTCCCTGCCTCTTGGCTCCCTGACTTGCCGCTGGCACGCATCTACACCTGTGGGACGCTCACGGTCGAAGTACTTACCCGCTTGCCTAGTGGCAACGAACAAGCTGTCTATGGACCTCCTGCGGCTCTCGAAACCAAGGGAATAAGCACGGCTTTGCTGCTGCTCACCTTGCTCATCTGCCAACCAGAGAGATTAGCTTCCAAAGATTTTCTCCTGCAAACCCTCGCACGTCCTTACAAGGCTCTGGATGAGGAGGATGATCTACAAGAGGACAGGGCCTTTAAGCGTCTGGATAATGTGGTCTACCTCTTACGCAAACTGCTCTCTCCCCCCGCCTTGAATCACATGCTAGGAGCTGACAAGTTGCGCAAACATCTGGTTCGCTACATACGGGCAACTTCCGAAAGTGGGCCGAGCTACCAGCTGGCAGGATGGCCTCTGTTATGGCTAGATATAGAAGCTATGGAGGCTGCACAAAAGCTGGCTCGAAGGCTTCAAGCACATGGAGAGATGGGTTGCAGGAATGGCAGCAGATCTATCAGATCGGCAAGCGCGGGGCATTTCTTGTCCATGAACCGTATAGCGGATGGACCGAAAGAATGCGTGCTAAGGTGGCAGATCTGCTCTGGCAGAGTGTGCAGGCGCAATGGAAACGTGCCGTGAGCCGAGAAGATGGTGAGCATGCAGCTCTGCAACTGCTCTTGGACTTCTGGCAAGAGCATATAATGAACGAAGATGCTTTTCGTTCGCTCGTTGAGCTGCTCGGCAAGCAGGGGCGATTTCAGCAGGCAGAAGATTGCTACAAACAGCTCTGTACCGCACTCCATCAGCAGGGGCGTATCCCAAGTCAGCGCACACAAGGCACGATGGACTTTATACGCACATTTCAGTTCCAAAGAGAGCGTCGAGATTCCCGATTAGTCCTTGCTTCGTCCACTCCGCAAGTCATAGAAGGCCGAGTCTCACACATTGACGAAAAGCTGCACCCACAGGTTTTGCCAGAGACACGCCACCTGATAGGACGAGAAATGTGGCTCTCGGCAGTACGTAGGATGGTGCAAACATTCCCAGCCAAGAAGCTCATTGTCTTGCGGGGTCCCATCGGTGTTGGTAAATCCAGTGAACTCGCACGTCTAGCCAGATCGTTTCAACAGGAGATAGAAGATCTGGCAATCCAGGCATATACCCGCTGGTTGGATGAGGGCAATATGGAGATGCAAGAAGCAGGAAATGTGGTGACAGAGTTGGCTGTGTTATTGTTAACGCGCCATCGGCTCTTGGAAGTAGCAGAGTTGGTAGTTCGCTGTGGGTGGATAAGTTTTCAATTGGGGCATGGGCCTCGTCTTGCACTCCTTGCACAAGAAGTTATGGGAAAGATAGACTGGCACAAAACTGTAGAGGATGAATGTGCTGGTCTAGTACTTCTTGAAGCACTCTTTCCATTTCGAGGTAGAGCAGTTGAAACAAAAGAGATAATAAACTATGAGCGTATCTACAATGCATTTCTTGCAGATACCCTTGTTCTTCAAGAAGCCACTGAAGGTTATATTGTACATCTGTTTACTCTTAACTTAATAAACGCTCTTCATTTTTCTGAAGCAAAAGCGCTCTTAGATATGTATCGCCTTCATTTAGAAGCACGCTCTGTGAAACCAGAAAACTCTGAAGCATGGCTCCAAAAACGTGCTCTTCTGCTAGGGATGTGGTGTGAATATTTACAGGAAACAGGAGACAGAGATCAATCACAAACCATGCGTAAAGAAACAATACGGCTTTATCAGCAACGAGCACACTTGCTCTCTCCTAAGCAGAGCCGTTCCCTCTTGGATAAGATGCTTCGCATTCGCGCACTAGGGAGTTGTTTTTCGTTCCTCGGTTATCATCTCAATAGAATCGGAGAGCACCAGGAAGCACTTCGGATCATTGAACAGGCAGTTGCTTTACAAGAGCAAGGTTTAGCGAATATTGGTGTATTAGCCTCTTCTTACAGCGATAAAGCACAAATTTTGATGGAGCTTGGGCGTTTCCAAGAGGCCGTCTTCTTTGATGAGAAAGCTATAGTAGAGATACAACGGTGTATTGATGCAGGAGATGCAGGTTCTCAAGGAGATCTTGGGACATATTATGTCAATCGTGGGCGTCTCTATTTGCGGCTCGGACGGGTAGAGGAGGCAGAGCACCTCTTCCGAAAAGCATTTCCTCATATTCATGAAGACAGGAGAAAATATCGCATGTTTGCACAAGAAGGACTCAACGAAATCGAGCAATGGCGAGAGCAATCTGTTACACCAGAGTACCAATTAGACTGGCGTTGGGTCGAGCGCTATCGTGAGCTTTGTGCCTATGATAACATTTGGTGGCTCACTTGGGCTGGCCCATTCACTCTAGAGGAACAACAAGAGTGGGATCGCTTGTTCACTCTTCCGCTCAACGATGAGATCAAGGAACAATTGGGAACACTAACGAACCAGCAGAAAAAAAGCTCTGGTCTGGCACACTTGCTACTGGCTTTGCTGCTGACGTTATATCACAGCCACAAACATTTCGCTCTCTGTACACTCTCTTTGAGGCATTACTGCTCTTACGACGTTTACTCAGACAACTTGATGCTGATGAAGCAACTGCTCGGCGAACGGAAAGGTTATTCTCTCTCTTGCTCAACGTCGATGCACGATTGCTGGACGTGAAGTCCGTCTGACTGTCATTGAATTCGATTTGCTAGCAGCAATGATGAAGCACAAAGGCAAAGTTCTGCCCCACCGTTTTCTGCTCCAGCAAGCTTGGGGGCCAGAATATAGCGAAGAGAACGACTATTTAAGAGTCTATATGCGCCGTTTGCGGCGCAAGATTGAACCCAACCCTTCTCGTCCTCGATATCTCGTGACCGAACTTGGCATCGGCTATTCTTTTAGAAGTCCTCCGACTCATAGCAGTCGCGAAGGATTGGCATCAGATGTGGATTGTAGAAGTGCTGTTAGGTGAGAAAGCCGTTGGTTGAGGAAAGGTGCAAGCAGGAGAAGCAGACTACGGAGCAAGAGGCGGCACTGGTCGCGCTAGAGCATCGAGGATGGGTCTAACAACGGTCGGAGCAGTTAGAGGGGGGAAGCAGGGGGAATATATGCGACTGGAACCAAGACCGAGACTAGAGCAAACGGTGCATGTCAATGCCCGTCTTATTACTTCCAGCACGATCTTACAGTTATCATCAGATGAGCTGGAATGTGTGGTGAGCCAGGAGCAGATAGAAAATCCTACATTGGATGTCGTGGAGCAGAGTGTTTGTCTTTTCTGCGGAACACCTCTCTCAGGGCAGATCTGTTCTGCTTGTGGGCAGTTTGTACACTCTACACAACAGACAGAGGCTATGGCACCAGATGAGAGTCCAACCCAGATGCCATGGGATTATCAGCAGCAAACCTTCTATGACATCGATAATTATGGCTTTGTAGAAGTAGACCGCGACGACGCATACGATCCAATGGCACACATTACTACCAATGAAACACTAGCCGAGCGACTCTTGCAACAACTAGAGGCGATCCTGCCGTCAGACGATGCCCCTATTGCCGAACAACTGGTTGGGAACCTTAATGAGCGAGGCTACCTAGAGATCAGCGTTGCAGAGATTGCCACCCATCTTGAGGTTCCGGTTGAGCAGGTTGAAGCTGTATTGAAACAGCTACAAACGCTGGAACCATTGGGCATTGGTGCGCGTAACGCTCAAGAATGTTTGCTCATCCAGTTAGAGACATTGAGCGAAATCAATGCACCTCACCCTCTTGCTTATACACTGATAGATCAGCATTTCGACCTGCTTGGACGCAACCAGTTCGCCAAGATCGCACGACAGCTTCAGGTATCAGAGCAGGAGGTGAGGCAGGCCAGTGATTATATACGTAGTACACTCCATCCTTTCCCTGCCTATGTCTATTGCTCAGATACGTCTTACGCGCACTACAGCGCTATCACCTATATACGCCCCGATATCGTGATTCGCAAAGGCGAAAATGGCTTATTAGAGATAGAGCTGATCGAAGAGAAACGCTACCACTTCCAGACCCGTTCTCGTAGCAAGGATCATGATGGGCACCATCCGGCGGATCTCCATGAAATCCAACACTACATGAATCATCATAATGATCGTGCAAAGTTTTTTGTGGATTGTATTCAACGGCGCTGAGGACTTTGCGCAGCGTGGCGGAGCTGGTCGTCAACTACCAACGCGAGTTTCTGGAAAAGGGTCTACGGCGTTATCTGCGTCCTCTGACAAGGGCGGAAGTGGCCGCACGTCTCAATCTAGATGAAGGAACGATCAGCCGAGCTACCGCCCATAAATATGCCCACTTGCCCAACGGTTGTTTGATGCCCCTCTCTGATTTCTTCGATGCTTCTCTTAGTATCAAAGATATCTTGCGAGAATTGATCCAAGGGGAAGATCCCAGGCATCGGTTAAGTGATGAGGCGCTGGCACGTTTGCTTTCGGCACAAGGGATTGCGATGGCGCGACGGACGGTGACGAAGTATCGGGAGGATATGGGGATTGGCTCTTCGCTTGAGCGCAGTAGCTAATTGGGATGGACAGACTTTTCTCGTATTCAGAGTGCTTTTGCATGCCACGTACGCAAGAGAGAGGCACAAGAGCTAGAACTGACACTTGTTGATGACGCCGTCTCCTTATTATCACGGTCAGAGCCTCTCCCTTAAGGACTGACAAATTGAATCTGCCAGAGAAAGTAAAATGACGATTTTCTGGACCAAGACATATTCTGGCCGAGAGCACTCGATGAGTCATCCTCCCTTTGCATCTTTCACAATCCCCTCCAGGGAAGTATCTGCAAGAGGAGTATAAACTTCCTGTTCAAAGCGGAAGCGCACACTCTTGACAAAGAAACAAAATGGGGTAGCATCACCTACAAAACGCTCTGCTGCATGTGAGCGAACCTTACCTTCAAGCGACTTACAGCAAGCAAGAGGGATATCCAGCTTGATTTCCTGAGCCGTCACACGCCTATAGTAGGGTTGAGTGGAAAAGGCACGATCTTGTGGCACACAGCAGGCCAACATCTGCTCAAAGCTTGCAAAGCAGAGGCTCCACGGTCCATGTGCAGGCCACTCATCCACGCAGGTAAGAGTTACTCGTGCATCTGGTGCGCTCCCATTCCCGCCATCGAGGTGCTGCGAGACGTTCCCATCCTGATCAGCGCAAAGATCGTTCGTGTGCAACACATGCATGGGCATGCCTTCGGAAAACAGGCGTGCCCCTAACGAGACGCTTGTACGGCTTATGGCATTGGTAACGAAGAAGACACCAAGCGAGCCTGTACGAGGCTCTTTCACATAAATGCGCCAATTGGTCTGCACAGGAGATGGAAAGAGTTGACGCACTTTGCCAAGGAACCTGGGACCGAAATGCCCGTGCCTGAAGGTGAGAAAGGTGAAAAGAGCATAGCGCCCATCGCAGCCTATGCGCTGTAGCTCTAGCCCGACTGGCACCAGCGGCTCTAGCTTGCTTGCCTCTACAATGTAGTTCACATAGACCACATCCGTGATATCGCTCTCGAAGGCTACGGTTGGGATATATTCGCACAGAGTCCGTATAAAGCGGCTGTTGGCTACAAGATCTAAGAGAGGTCCTACGATCGCTGCGGGATGATGAAAGACGGCATAGCGCCCAACGGCTTGATCAGGCCGCCTACTCCGTAGCACCATTTCGGTTACCACAACGAACCAGACGAGCAAGAGGACAAAGCCAATCGCATTGCCCAGAGCAATCAACAATGGCGAGAGACGTAGAAGAGATGGCAGTACAGGATTAAGACTCAGGAAAACGAACAGAGCCCACAGGACAACAGAGAAAAGGGTGAGGCCACGCCTCCACTGCCACTGTGCCTGCGTGGCAAAACAGTATGTCCAGCCAACAGCCGCTAATGTGTAGAAAATTCCTCCATAGACACTGATCCAGAGAACCTGTCCCATCTGATCAGGGACGATCCCGGCAACGGTAAGCAAAACTGTGAGGAGAGCCGCCAATCGCCAACGTGTACGCAGCAGAGCCAGAGAGAGAAGCAGATCAGAAAGTGCCGTCAGTTGCCATGGGAACCAGCCCAGTCGCCAAAGCCAGGGAGCATTAGCCACATAGGTCATGCGAATAGCACTTTCATGTGGGCCACCTGGCAGACCAGCTAACAGAAAGAACATCATTGAGAGCATCGCAATGCCATGAATCGAGAAGCAAAAGAGCAAGGCTCGTTCTAAAAAAATGGCGGAATTGCTGACAAAGATGGCTTGCCGCCAAATGCGCAACCAATGGTACATAGCTGACTTTCTTTCAAATCTTTTTATTGCATGTTCGCAACTAAACGACCCTCCTGCCAATGTGGAGCATAGCGAAGAAATGTTCTTTGTGCAAGAGCCAATGCCCGCCGCAAAACATCCGGCCAATGATTGGCATGAGAGCTTCGGCGATTGTGCCGTGTCTCAGTCTTGGCTCTTCTTGCAGCCTCATCCTCAACGCCACTGTGCCAGGGGAAGTCCTTGAGCTTGACCTGCTTTGCCTTTTTTCTCGCTCTGTTAGCTTGCATTTGGGCACACTTCCCACTATACTGGATAGTGAAATTGACTGAAAGTCTGCTCATCTCTCTCCTATCGAGAGGACACAGCCATGCCGGATGCTGCAACCCCTATTGAAATCTTTTATGCCTACGCGCCAGAAGATGAACCGTGGGCACTGGAACTAGAGAAGCATCTGACCCTGCTTCAGCGCCAAAAACTCATTACTACGTGGCACCCACGCCGCATTTGCGCAGGTGAGGATTGGCAGCAGGTCACTGATCGGCGTCTGCAAAGCGCCTCCGTCATCCTGCTGCTGATAAGTCCAGATTTTTTGGCATCAGACTATTGCTACAGTCACGAGATGGCCGGTGCCTTAGAACGCGAGCAAACCAAAGGTGTGCGTGTGGTGCCCATTCTCTTACGGCCTGTCGATTGGCACCATGCCCCTTTGCTCAGCTCTATCCTTTGCCTCCTGATGTCACATTTATCACCAATTAATGTTTATATTACCTGAATTTGGCACAAATGTGACAGATGAACAACCATCTCAACCTTGCGGAGGATGGCCGAAAAGCAGTAAAGTTCCAGAAAAAAACTCAGGCAAGGAACTTTACTTGGTTGAATAATATATGGGAATCATTTACATTAAAGTATAAAAATAGTCTTGCATCAAAGAGTATCTAAATATATAGCCACTGCCTACTTTGCTCAGCAATACATGTTTTGCTGCATAATCGAGAAATTCTATATAATTTCTTGGCGTTGATCTACTCTGCCACAATAGCCAGTATAGTATCTTTATTTGAAGTACCGCTAGACCACCTAGAATAAGCCCACTGAATAGCCCTAGAAGAAGAGCAAGCAGCAAGTAGCTGATGAAGTGGCCTGTTAGAACGCCAAGCAATTGAAAAAGGATCACCAATAGACCAAAGCTTATTGAAACGAGAGAACCGATACGTATGCCATTGCTAGTTGCTTGTCGCAAGCCGTAGTTAGGAGGCATTGTCATCGCCTCCTCCAATAAGGTATCAGAGGGTTCCTTAAGCAATTGCCCGATGAGCAGAGGCAGGAGCGAAAACATAAGAATAAGAGTCGTCAACGTACCTACAAAACTGCCTGACTGGTTTGTGATCAGGACAAGTAACCAGACCACAAGCGAAAAAAGCAGAGAGCCAATGTGTCTTTTCAGCACCAAGTGTCGTGTCATTGCTGCTAGTCGTATTCGTCTGGCGGCCAAAGCGAAACCTATGCTACCGATAAGGAGACCCACGAGCCCGGCTACTATTGCTGAGACGTGACTTCCGGCAATGTTACCCACCAGCGCGAGTGCTAGACCTGAGAGCACTCCGCCAACCAGACCATTGCATAAATAATACACCCTTGACCATTGCTTTGCTGGTAGCCAATCTGGTTGGACGTGCTCTGGAAAGAAAAGAATATGGCCATGTATCTCCATCTCGTGTGCCAGCCATGCCAGCCAGCGTCTTGTCTCAGAGAGTAGTGAATACAACTTATGCTTTTCTCCTCGTGTTAACACACTTTCGACGTATATCGTGAAGATAATGCTGCGTCGTGTTTCAATGGTCATCTCATTCAGATTGTAGGGGATCATTTGCTCATCGATTTGCGTTAATATGCTCAGTACGAGAGGAGTTGTTGCAAGAGTGTGTAATGCCTCATCCTTCAAAAGGGCTTCATGTATCGCTGCAAACTTACCTGTGCTGGCAAGATATAGATCAATCTGTTGTTCAGTGAGCGGCTGTAGAGTCACAGCACGGTGCAGTATGAGACGTGCTTGCTGCTCAAGATATTCAGTGCTACGGCTGCAAATGACAAGAGGAAGCGCATGATAGGCTTGTCTGTATTCGTTAATAGTATTCACACAAGCTGACAGTGTCTCTGTATGAAGCATATCAAGTCCATCCAGTAGAGGTAACACCTGCTGTGTGTTGACCAAGTTCCAAGCAACGTTGGCTTGAAGAGAATATCTGTCCTGAAGTTCCTGGGCAAACCAGTCAACCAGAGGGAGTCGTTTTTCCTTCCAGTAAGCAAGATGAAAAAACACTGGTATAGCATGATCCTCATACTGTTTTGCTCTCTCGATGAGGTCGCGCATAAGTGCTAGTAGCAGCGTTGTTTTACCCATGCCTGGAGCGCCCAGAATAAGTAGTGCTCCTTGAGCCTGATCATAGATATCGATAATGGATGTGCCATCTGGCAAGGGTCGTTTGCGTAGCTCCGTCTCTTGCATAGCGGATTGCCAAGGGTTGGCAATTCCGCCAGGGAGTTCATGAAATGTTGGATTAATCAATAGAGCATTACGTAGCCACTGCCCCTCCAACACATTTTTGATCCATCTTTCGTGCATAGATTCAAGTAGGTGTAGCCGCTTCACCTGACTCTGCATATCTATGGAGTGGCCTGAACTGATTAAAGGACTTGTCTGTGTTTGGGGCAAAGAGGGAAAAGAATGCTCGAATAGCTCAGTTAGAGCTTCTGCGATATCTAAAAAGGCTTCATCACGATTTCTCCAACTAGTGACACATCTTCCATCACGAGGGACACTTTCCAGATGAGCAAAAGGAACATCCTGCATGAGAGCGGGGCGTAGTAGAACAGGCACGACGATTTTCTTTCCATTCACAGAGAGGTCGATTGCCTGTTGCACAAAGGTCATGCAAATATCAGACGCAAGAAAATCAGGGCTGATGAGTAGTAGAAAGACTGACGCTTGTTGAAGTGCATGTTCAAGAGTTCGCAGGTTGCGCATACTGGATGTCACCTTACATCCCGACCATTGTGCAATAATATGTTGCTTTTTTAATCCAGCGAGATGTTTTTCTAGCTTGGTGGCCAGTAGCTTATCTTTACTAGCTGCTATATAGAAGACAGTTCGAGCAGATGTGTTAGAAGGTGGTACTGTTGTCATCGTTATACTACATATCTCCATAATTACGCGGGCTTCAATTGCCAGGTTCCCTGCTGGCTGGTCCCGGGAAGTATATATGTTCCGCTCATGCTACCATCTGCATAAATGATGCCCGTAAACACAATAGACGCATAACCTGAGCCATCACTAGGTGTCACAGTAAATTGAATAGTCCTATTATTACTAACAGTACCTGTACAAGGACCACTTCCTGCGAGAGGCAATTGGATCGTCATATAGCCGCGAAAGCCTCCTTGCTGATCTTGTTCAATGGAAGAGAGTGTCGCATTAGCGCTCGTGTTACTGTTGTCTGTCGTATTAACCAGAGTTCCTGTATACGATTTTTGCAAAACCGGGTAGTTATTGGCAGATGCTGTTGGCGTGGGCACGCTGGTAGCGGTAGCAGTATCATTGCTAGGTACCGTGATATCCCAGACGGTAACTTGCGAGGGATCATAGTTTTTCCAGTCGGTCTTGAAGGAAAGGGTAAACTGAGAAACTGACATTGGTATCTCTTTATAGGTGAGCGGACCTTGTACAGTTGCACCGGCAGGTACGTTCCCATTCTGTGCTACTGCCGGAGGTGGAGGTACAGTTATGAGTGTATCATGGTAGGAGACGTTCTGCAAGTCTGTCAAGGTAAATTGCGGACTAGTCATGAGGGTACTCGTCTGGGTGGAAATATTTGTTAACGAGACATTGATCACTAGGAACTCATGACCTGCTGAGGCTTGCATACCCAAATTCTTAGAATGTGCCTCGACACTAGTCACAGTGATCTTCCACAAGTTACCAATTGTAACGTTATCGCCAATCTTAAAGTGTCCATTGGCAGTATTAGCAGTGTTATGTGGTATAGTAGGCTTAAAATCACTAGGCTCCGCTGGCTGTGGCAGAAGAGTCAGCACTAGGCCAACTATGCAAATAACAGTGATAAACCCTGTTGAGGAGAGATAAGCACGATAGCTTGCCTGCACTGGACGACTTGCGGTATGAGTAAAAATACGTTCCCAGTAGCGGGTCAGGACAGGCCAGAGTGCCATCAGCACTGCCATTACCAGCCACACGGGGACAAGCGCTTCAAGAAAATACACGATATCGTTACCCAACGTACCCACAATATAGCCCACACTTGTTCCTGTATAGAGAAACGTGAGGAAGAAAGACAATGCCCAACCGCACAAAAATATCAGCTTGATAAACGCCGCCGCTGGAAACAAGAGCAACAGGAGCACTAATCCCCCTGTACTTTGTGATCGTTGAGCCAGCCACCGACGAAGTGCCGGAGGTGGATGATGGATGCCTGACCATAGCCAGCGCCACCAAGTTGTAGAGACCGCATGCTGTGCCATGGCCTTTTCCAGCACTTGTGTTGATTGCGTTGTATCGATAACGAAACGGTCGGCATTGATCTCCGCACACCAGATTGCCATAACAACATTGGTGAACAGTGCTGTTGTCCAGAAAAACGATACGAGAAATTCGAGGAGCATCGAGGGGATATACAGAATAAAAAATAGTTGGATGTTATATACGAGAATTGACCATGGATCTGCTCCTATGGCTAGAAGTTCTTGAATTGATGTGATAGTTCTAATCAAAAATCCGAGTGTTAATGGGACCAGGTTAAAGATCACTATAAGCAGGAACCAACGCTTGATAATAGTCTCAAGAAAGCTTCCCGCGCCTATAACAAACATATCACCATGACGATAGTGCTCTATTTCATGGAGCAGAATCGCTTCAGCGGCCTGCTGATCTGTGTTCCAAAGAGTGAGAAGTCTACCAGATAGAGCTATGCCAGTGCGGCGATAGCCAATAGGGTAAACAAAGGCTCTATCCCGCATAACTTGCCCATTAGCATTATATGTCAGGGTAACGCTAGGCGCATACGCTCTGAGAAATTGGCTCACGGCCTGCAACGTCTGCGAGGTTTCTGGTAGCGTTTGCTCTGGTGAGAGAAACTGTGGCTCAGTGAGGCCGTACTTTCTCTGTAGGAAAACGGTTCTTATCCGAGGAAGAAAGACCAGCAGTACACCGAGAGTGAGTGTAAGATCGAGAAGCAGTTCTACGACGGTGTATGGCCTTCCAAGTTGCCTATCTAGCGGAGGAAGATTGGGACTATCTATACCAGTGAAGAGAATGAGCAAATTCTTCTTAAAGCGGTCAACAACCGCTGGAAGTCCCAGGATATAAATGGCAAGCCAGAACCACAGCCAAGGAGGCAGGACGCCGCTCTTCTGCTCTCTATAGCTAAGTGAGGTCATCATCATTTCCTCTCAGTTATCTTACGTAGAAAGACGAGTGCATCCGGTGCATCTTCCCACAGCGCATTGATAGTTTTATACGCAACTATTTCGCTCTCCTGTGACGACAAGCCCGCTTTTTGTAAAGCGTTGCTAACCGCGACAACGCACTGTTGCAGTTGTTTTGGAGCGGTAAGGAATTGACTTGGAGGGAGTGGCGAAGAGGTAATATCCGCTTCTTGCTGCTGGCTAGATCGTACTTGACTCTGGTGTGAAGATTCTCGTGTAGCGAGTGCAGAGCGGATTTCCCTGATAATGAGATTGGCATTCTCAAGAGTCTTGGAGAGAAGAAATCCCGTGAGGAGTGGTGCAGCCTCAGCCAGTGCATGAAAGACCCATGCGAGCAAAGAGGCTTCGTCAACGCCAAAACCTCCAAGTTCGCCCCCCTTCACTGGCAGTAAAAGCTCTTTTCTGCTTTTTCCTCCTTTGGCAAAATTTTTTGCTATAAGTTGTGCTTGATGAATTTCATCTGGCACAACCTGCCGTGCTATTGCTACTGCTACCTTTGAAAGAATATCCACTTTGCTGCTCTCTTTTTGCTTAAGTGAAACAAGTTTATCTCTATCAATCCATTACTTTGGGACTATGAAGCACCTCTATTACCAGATATGCCTTTACTAAAGGATAAT
>VBJK01000405.1 GCA_005879655.1 Chloroflexota bacterium
TCTCCATCATGCGATGGCGGACGAAACAAACCGGAATGGGAAGACATCGAGGGCAGAGCATAGGACCTTGGTTCCACCAAATAAAGTAGCATTACGGTCTTTGGCAGATCCCTCTGTACACCCAAGTAGGAGCCAGTGGGCTGACCCCACAGACGCGGATCAATCTCTACCACCAAGCAGTCTAGCGGGCTTCACTCAGTCCTTCTCATCAGCGAGCAGCAAGGATGTTGGAGCCTCTGTCCAAATGCTTGAGGAGTCTCACCACTCTGCTAGAGTGACCCCACAGTTAGAGAAAGAATTGGTCAGAAGTTTAGCACAAATCTTGTATATGCAAGAGAGCACTATCCCTGTAGAAACCCCTTTTGTGGAGATTGGATTGGATTCGGTTATCGGCGTGGAATGGATACAATCCCTCAACAAACAATACGCAAGCCAGCTGAAAGTGAGCAGTCTCTACGATTATCCCACCATTCGCCAAATGGCTGGTTTGCTGGCAAGAGCAGGATTGAAATCCCAACACATGCCTGTCCAATCGCTCTCCCCCCTTTCTTTAGAAGAAAGCGAGCCTGTAGAGACAGTGTCTCATGCCTGCAAAGCAGGACTGACCAACCTCCAAAGCGTGGCAAGAAGACCTCAAGCCCGCTCGGAGGCCATTGCCATTATCGGAATGGCTGGAAAGTATCCCGCCGCCCCCAATTTGACCGACTTGTGGGACAATCTTGTGCAGGGAAAAGATGCCATCCGCGAAATCCCTCTCGAACGCTGGAATCCTGCCGACTATTATGACCCCCATCCGGGCACACCCGGCAAGATCTCTTGTAAATGGCTCGGTGCCCTTGAGGGCATAGAAGATTTCGATCCCCTCTTCTTTCATCTTTCTCCCGCAGAGGCAGAGGAAATGGATCCCCAACAGCGCCTCTTTTTGCAAGAGGGATACAAGGCCTTTGAAGATGCTGGCTACAGTCCTCTGCTGCTCAGTAACCGGAAATGTGGCATCTATCTGGGAATTTCAGGCTCGGAATATGGGCTTTTGCTCGCTGGACACAAAGGAACAGACACTTCTTTCATGGGGACCAGTCCCGCCATAGCAGCGGCCCGTCTGGCCTATCTTCTCAATCTCAAAGGTCCCGCCATTTCCATTGATACAGCCTGCTCCTCCTCATTGGTGGCCACACATTTAGCCTGCCAGGCTCTGAGAACGCAGGAAATCGACATGGCCCTGGTGGGTGGAGTGAGTCTCTATCTGACAGCAGACTCCTATGTGAGCATGTGCGGCGCAGGGATGTTATCCCCCGATGGAAGATGCAAAAGCTTCGATAGTCGCGCCAATGGTTTTGTGCCCGCAGAAGGCGTTGGTGCTCTCGTCTTGAAGCGACTAGCCGATGCACAAGCCGATCACGATCACATCTATGGCCTGATCATTGGCTCCGGCATGAATCAGGATGGGACCACCAATGGCATCACCGCCCCTAGTGTCAAGAGTCAGATCGAACTCGAACGAGAGATCTACGAGAGCTATCAGATTGATCCAGCAAGCATGAGTTATGTCGAAATGCATGGCACGGGCACCAAACTGGGAGATCCCATTGAGTTAGAAGCCTTAGCAACCGTGTTTAGCGAGAAAACAGAGCACAAGCAGTATTGCGCCATCGGTTCGGTCAAAAGCAATATCGGTCATACGTCAGCAGCGGCTGGTCTCGTCGGTGTGCACAAGGTCTTGCTGCAAATGCTGCATAAAAAGCTCGTGCCGACGCTGCATTTTGCGCAACCCAATCCGCATTTTGCTTTTGAAGCCTCGCCCTTTTACGTCAACACTGAGCTACGAGACTGGAAACGAACTTCAGGAACACCCTTGCGTGCAGCAGTCAGTTCCTTTGGCATGAGTGGAACCAACGTCCATGTGGTGATCGAAGAGTACCTTGCCTCTGAGCAAGCAACGTCCCTCACAAGCGCACCAACGCCGAGCCTGTTCGTCTTGTCTGCCAACAGTGAGCCGCAATTACAAAGTTATGCGCGAGAGATGCGGCTTTGGATACAAGCGCATGTGGAGCAGGCGCTCTCAGACATCGCATATACGTGTCAAGTGGGCCGCCAGGATATGGAGTATCGGCTGGCCATCGTGGCCGATACGCGGGAGGTCTTGCTGCAAAGACTGGAGGCTTTTGTTGACGGGCACCCATCAACACAGGTCCATACCGGTCAGGTCAAGCGTCGCCGACCGGGGACAAGCTCTGACCTTATAAGCTCCCCCGACAATGGTACAGTCCTCTTTGAAGAGGATAGCGATGCACAATCCTTGCTGCTTCTCTGGTATCAGAAGAAGAAGCTTGACAAGATTGCACAGGCATGGGTCAGAGGCATCACCATCGACTGGAAGCTTCTCTCTACAGCAGGGGCCGTACAAACGCCAAGCTCTCTGCCTACTGCTTCCGCCCTGCCACAGCGGGTCAGTTTGCCGACCTATCCCTTTGCTAGAGAAAGCTATTGGGTTGCTCCACCTGTGGGAACAGGGGCGACACAAGGCCCGTCCCCTACGGGCGCGTCTGTCATACATCCGCTCGTTCAGCGCAACACCTCCACCTTGTGGGAACAGCAGTTCCGTTCGACTTTTCACGGTGAGGAGTTCTTCCTAGCCGATCATGTGATTCTTGTGCAACGCATCATGCCCGCTGTGGCCTATCTGGAGATGGCAGTGGCCGCTGTAAGAGAGGCCATTGGGGACGAGGCTCAGCTCTCGTCGAGCCAGATCGACATCAG
The DNA here is from genome assembly GCA_005879655.1 of Chloroflexota bacterium. Next base: position 2,758 of record VBJK01000405.1, read on the forward strand.
CCATGTCGTCTGGCTACGTCCTCTGATCGTAGAGGAGCATCCTGTCACCGTGCGCATCACCTTGGACCCACTGGAAAATGGAACGATTGCGTTTGTCATTCGTCGTGAAGAGCCGGAGGAGGAAACAGAAGAGCACATCTATTGTCAGGGGAGAATCCTGGTGGGACAAGCTCACAAGCGAGAGCGCCCCTTA
>VBJK01000406.1 GCA_005879655.1 Chloroflexota bacterium
TTGGCTGAGAGATGTTCCTGTTTACTCACGAGAACATCTCTCCATGTTGTTAGAGGGGGAATTGGGAGAAGTGCCAGAGACATTGTTTGAAAAGCAAATGCAAGCAGCTGAAGAAGCACAAGTAGAATATGAAGAAACACAGAATGAGTTACTACTGGATGATATAATTGCACCACTTCAGGAGATATTACAGAACCCTTTATTTAAGGATACCTCCCCAAAATTTCAATGGATGGTACAGATTCATGCGGGCATAAGCTTCTTTAATCGCTATCATAGTCGGTATCATCCCGATGATTTTGAGGATCTCCGGGCTGCAATGAGGCAACTTCTACAAGTTCTCCGTCACAGCGTTGGTGATCCTGATGTTATGCTACTCAATTGCCTGAATGAAGTTGGTTTGGACCTCCACGATCACTATACCTATACTGGGAACTTAGACAGCCTTGAACAAGCTATCGAGACTCATAGATCCGTGCTTGGCAAAACGTCTCTTGGGCATACTAGACGCCCTCATTATGAGAACAGTTTAGGTAATGCGTTACTTGCACGCTATAAACATATTGGCAACAGAGAGGATTTGCAAGAGGCTATTCTCTGCTTTGAGCAAGCTATAGATCACACATCAAAGGCAGATTCGGTAACGCTCTCTGGCTATCTTTCCAATCTGGGCAATGCATTCAATTCGCTTTTTCTCCACTTTGGGGCGCTTGAGGACTTGGAACGCGCAATTGAGAACCACAGAGAAGCCACCCGCATGAATCCTAAAAATGTGTATGCTTGGACTGGATTGGGTGGTGATCAAGGTCTTTATTACGAGCATACTGGGAAGCTAGAGGCGCTTAATGAGTCTATTGAAATTTTCGAGAGAGTTATTGAGAGTACCGATCCAGATTCGCCGGATCTACCTGATTACCTCGGTAATCTTGGAATAAGTCTCAGGAATCGTTATCAGCATCAAATTCAGTTGGTAGATCTACAAAGAGCAATCCGTTTGTGTCGGCAGGCACTGAAACTCATTTCAAAGCACCACACAGAACAGTTCGCTATACTGAAGGGATCTATCAAACGAAAAAGAGCAGAATGGGAGCCTCTGACTATTGAGGCTTCAACCCATCATGCCTGCTTAATGGAGCTAGCGCAGTGCTTGTTTGCAAGCTTTCGCTCTGGTGGACGACTGGCTGATTTGCAAGAAGCCATTCGTTTGCAGCGAGAAGCCATAGCTCTTGTGCCAACTCATGCTCTACACATCCTGGCAGGATATCGATCCTACCTCGGTTTCTCTCTGATGGGGCTGTACGAGCGAATACCCAATAAGGCTCTTTTAAATGAGGCCATCGAACACTTCCAATATGGATTAGAGCATATGTCGCAAGAGACACGATGGTTCGCTCAATGCCAAAACGATCTAGGAGCGGCGTTACGTGAGCGCTATTTTGCCACGCGTAACTTCATTGACTTGCAACAAGCTCTTGTCTGTTTTCGCAAGGCAGTTGAGCTTCAGCCGGAGTTCGCACCATTCTACAGTAGTCTAGGTATTGCTCTACGTAATTCGTACGCAGTAACTAAGAACGTACAAGAACTGGAAGATGCTATAGATATCCTTCGTCAATCACTGGATGCGCTGAAAACTTGGGCAGCGGATATCCCTGTTAGCTATGCTAATCTGGGCTTCGCCATTTTAGATCGCTATGACCTGTGGAGACGAGAGGAAGATCTGATAGAGGCCAGAGGTTTCTTTGAGAAGGCCTGTCAGCAGGCTCTTCTCGTCGCACCCGATAGAGTTTTGGAGACTGCTCATACCTGGGGAAGCAAGGAAGCAAAGTTGGGCAATTGGACAGAGGCCGCTCAGGCATATACATATGCAGTGCAGGCAACAGAACATCTTTATAGAATTCAGCTACGCCAGGAGGAGAAAGAAGGATATATCGAACAAAAGAGAGAAATCTATGCACAAGCTGCCTATGTGCTCGTTCGTGCGGGACAGCTACGCAAAGCTGCCACTACATTAGAACAGGGAAGAGCAAAACGTCTGGGCGATACCCTGGCAAGAGACCGCGCTTATCTTGCGCATTTGCAACAGGGTGATCCACAGGTGTTTCAGTCCTATCAGGATGCGAGTAATCGATTACGCTGGCTAGAGCAAAGCGAACGGCATAGACGATCTCTCCATCCAGAAAAGAGCTCGCCACAAGGGCAAACAAGCGCAGTTCTCTACAAGCAGATCGATAAGGCACGCCATGATCTGGAGCAAGCCATTGAAAAGATCCGTCAGCATGATAAAGGCTTTTTGCAAGAGTTGACCTACGAGGACATTATCAAGGCGGCGCAACCCGTTGTTCCTCTGGCATATCTCGTACCAACTCCGTGGGAACACCTCGTATTGTTGATCCAACATGGGAATGCAGAGCCTGAGATCATTCGAGGTGCTACAATTAAAGATCTAGAAGGACCATATAAAGAATATCTCATGGGACTGGTTTTGAGTTCTCAGCAGATGTTGAGTTCGGCATTAAAAGCGCTGTTCCCTCAACTCTCACAAAACCTGATCGAACCACTTGGTAGACGGCTCACCGAGATAAAAGCTAGTGGAGTTATTCTCATACCAGTTGGTCCCCTGAGCATTTTCCCCCTTCACGCCGTTCCCTACAGAAGAGGAAATCAAGAAACAGCACTATTTGAAGATTTTGATGTGATATATACCCCATCGATACGTGTTCTTACCATTGCTCAGCAAGAAGCCCGTTCTCGGCAAGAAAAGCTGGCTCATCAAGGAACCAATCACCACCTTCTAGCTGTAGGAAATCCACTTCCCGCAACGCCAAGTCTTGGGTATGCCCGTGCTGAAGTGGAATACATCGTCCATCTCCTATCAGAAAGGACAACTGTTGAGCCTTTCTATGAACATGAGGCGACGTTGGAGACCATTTGGCAAGATCTGCCCCAAGCGACTATTGCTCATTTTGCCTGTCATGGTCTCTTTGACGCAATGACCCCTCTCAATGCCGAGTTACAGCTTGCCAACAACACGCATTTGACACTTGGTAAGCTTCTCAATGCAGAACCAGAGCAATTGGCTTACTTACAAATGGTCGTTCTCTCTGCATGCCAGTCAGCCATGGCAGATTTCACCCATCTTCCTGATGAGGTTGTAGGGTTGCCATCTGGTTTCCTACAAGCCGGAGTACCATCTGTCGTTGGTACACTATGGTCCGTTAATGATCAGAGTACAGCGTTATTGATGGGCCGCTTCTACGAATTGATCCTGCGGGGGGATTCGGCGGCAGGATTAGCCCCCCTTCCTCCTGCAAAAGCTTTACGTTATGCTCAACTCTGGCTACGTAATCTCAGCAGTAATGATGTAC
>VBJK01000171.1 GCA_005879655.1 Chloroflexota bacterium
TCTGCCTGAAAAATTTGCGCTTGAGAGCTTAAATTCAGTTCTGCAATTCTTTGCTTCCCAAACTCTGCCTGAGCCGGAGTGATGGTAAGTCCATGTGCTGTAATATGCGGATACTGCGCAGCAATTTGAATGATATCGGTCCCATGACCGCAACCAATATCTAGAAGGGTATGCACCTGCTGAAAATCTTCTCGACAAAAGAGCACCTGACGCATCTCAGTCTGCTTTTCTTGCATCAATCTTTGTTCATCAGGATACTTTTCAGGATACAAAAAGACCCGACTCATAGAAAAACCAGGGACTTTTTCTCCAAAGGGACAGAAGGTTAAATATTCTGTCTGGAACCCCTCTTTACTTTTCTCAGCAGCTAGCGTATAAAACTCTACGACTTTATTTTCATGATCCTGACGAGAGGGGAAGGTAACCATAGGCGCGAACGTAAAGGCTTCGGTGCGTCTGGGGAACACGGGCGAGGGGAATAACGCAGGAGAGGCAAGCGGCGGCGGAGAGGCGCAAGGCACTGTCCCTACGGCCTCGCCTACGTCTTGATGGCGATCTATCCAACACGTTCTCCTCTTAAATGGATAGGTTGGGAGTCCCGCTATTCTGTCTACGTGTTTCCCTTTATACAGATCTTTCCAAGAGACTGAATTGCCTGCTACCCATAACTTTGCTAGCTCGCTGTGTATATCGCCTGTCTCCTCTATTTGAGTAGCATTATTTCCTGTAGAATAGGGTTTCGCGCTGAAATAGCAATGATTCGCATTTCGTTGCTCTAATATCCATTGTTCTAATCGTTGTACAAGCTCTTCTTGAGTATGAGCCACGATAGCCAAACGGCAGGGCATTTCTTCTCTTCCTATTTGCAGTGTATAGGCGATATGTTCTAAATCGACGTTCTCCTTCTTCTTCAAATAGACGACCCACTGCTTCACATATTCCGAGAGTCTCTCTTTATCTTTGGCAGAGAGTACAAATACGATTGGCGTGGTTGGGTCTGTTGACCGATAGACTGGTTCCGCTTGCGTGATATACTCTTCAACGATAAGATGAGCATTCACCCCACCAGCTCCAACACTCGTAATTCCTGCTCTCCTCGGAACGAGAGCGCCGTCAACGGTAAGCTGCCTCCATGGAGAGACCTCTCGCTGCAATTGGAAAGGCCATTGATGCATCGGAGTGAGAGGATGGAAATCTTCTGGTACTGCTGTTGGCACAAGCATTTTATGCTTTAATGAGAGTATGACTTTGGTTAATTGCGCCATGCCAGACGCCGCTTCAGCATGCCCAAGGCTCGGTTTCACTGAGCCTATTTTATAGCCTTCTTGCCGACTATCACGTTCACCAAAGACGCGTACTAATGCCGCCATCTCCAATGCATCGACTGTTTCTGATCCACTTGCCGCCGCTTCAATATAGCTGATGGTACGTGGATCAAGCGCTTGTTGTTCCAAGGCTTGTTGGATCACTGCTGCCTGCTGGCTCGGATCAGGTGTGCGAGAACCATGAGTTCTCCCATTATGGTTCACTGCGCTTCCTCGAATCACGGCATAAATACTATCGCCATCTTTGATCGCCTGATCAAGCGCTTTCAGAACAATAACACCTACCCCTTCTCCGGGAACAAAGCCATGGCCGCCTTTGCCGAAAGCCGCACTTTTCTCGGTGTGAGAGATTACTTGGTTTCTAGAAAGACCAATATAGGTGGATGGATGCACGTATAAATTTACGCCACCCGCTAGTGCCATATCCCCTTTTCCTTGCTGAATATATTCGCAAGCCTCGTGAATAGCAACTAATGCAGAGGAACACATGGTATCAACAACGGTACTCTTGCCTTGCAGGTTCAAAAGAGAGGAAACCCGATTGACCAATGACGCAAACGATGTTGAGGGGAATTGATGTGGCGTTTCTACACTATATAAGTTAAATCCTTGCTTTGTTATCCCGCCAAATACTCCTGTTCTTTGACGCAATTCGGGAGATAAGGAGGACGGACTATAGCCTGCATCTTCTAAGGCTTTCCAGCACTCTTCCAGAAATAAACGCTCCTGCGGATCAATCTCTTCGGCCTCGCGAGGAGCCATCTGAAAAAAGAGGGGATCGAATTGATCAAAATCATCGAGGAAAGCCCCCCACTTGCTATAACTCTTCCCTAAAGCAATCGCTTGCTCTCGATTGTTCTGATAATAGTCTCTCCAATCCCAACGCGCACGAGGAATCTCTGTAATACACGATTTGCCCGCCTTTAAATTCTCCCAATACTCTTCCATGCTTTTTGCCTGTGGGTAGCGTCCGCTTATGCCAATAATAGCTATCGCTGTCTGGGAACCATTCGGAAGAGGGTATAGGGAGAGGACGTCCGTCCTGAGGTTCTGGCGCGGGGGATTGGGTCCGCAAACTTCCTCTTTTTTCAGCGTGCCGCTGTAGGCGGCGTGAGAGGGATACCTGAATAGTTGCCCTGTCCATTGCAGACACTCTTGTGGATAGCTCTCTAGCAGATGTTCTCCTAAAGCGGAGAGCGTTGGATATTCGTCAAAGAAGGTTCGCGAAAAATCTTTAAAGATTGCAAAAAGCTTTTGAGTCAGACGGGTTATCATAAGCGATTCAATGCCATAGTTTTCCAAAGGCTCATCAACATCAAGCTCGTTGGGGCTTAACTTGGTCACTTCTGCAAAGAGCACTTTCATTTGCTGCAAGGTTTGCTTGCGCAACTCCTCTTGATCCGTCATAGCCTGCGTAACTTGCGCCATAGGTGAGCGAGGCTCCTCCGGCACTAGTGGCGAGGAGGCTTTTGCCTGCGCCAAGTATGAATAATCCTGTAACGGTGCTCCTACCATGCGTTTTCGTATCTTTGACAGGTCGCCGTGCAGCACGATTACCTGTGCCTGCCTCATGGCTATGGCTTGATAGAGCGCTTTCATCCCCACCTCCGTTCCCATTGCTTCCATTCCCAGTTGCTCCCGCATCATCTGGGCTGCCCCTGCCCCAATTTGCATGCCACCAGCTTTCCAGAGCGGCCAGTTGATCGAGAGCGTTGCTCCCCGGCGTTGCCCCGCTTCTACTAATGCTTGGCGAGCGTGTGCAAAGGCATCTAGATACGCATTGGCTGCTGCGTAGTCGATCTGTCCCACGTTGCCTACTATGGCTGCAATCGATGAACACAAGATGAAGAAGTCTAAAGGAATCTTTCGACTCTCCCGATCCAGTTGCTCTACCCCAATCACCTTGGAAGCCAACACCGCCTGCACTTCCTCTTGCGTCTTATTGAGCAGCAGGCTGTCACGCAGTATACCTGCCGCATGGATGATCCCATCCAAATGCCCTGACTTTTGTATTATCCCCTGGATAAGGGCACGCACTTCAGACCCATCGCTTACATCTGCCTGCTGGTAGTCAATACGTATGTCACCAGAAGAGCCTTGCACTCTAGCGGCACTGTGGCCTGTATGCCTTGCACCACTGCTATTTGGAACAGGGACAATGGACTCCAATGCTGCACGCTGCGAGACAGAGAGGGCGGATCTGCCTACAAGGATGATAGTGGCAGTCCCTACCTGCCGGGCAATCTCCTGCACAAAGAGTCGGGCCAAGCCTCCTGTACCTCCTGTGATGAGATAGCACCCTCCCTCTTTCCAAGGTATCTTGGGCGGAGCAGACCCCAGAGGATGCTCTTGCCACTCTCTCACCCAGCGCTTGCCGTCCCGATAGCGGATGCGCGGCTCCTGCGGCATGCGGAACTGATTTTCTCGTAGCCGGGCGAGCAGTTCCTCTTCTCCTAGTTCTCCTTCTACTTCGATCAGTTGTCCTGCCAGCTTTGGGCACTCCTGCTGTGCTGTCCAGAGCACACCTGCAAGAGCTTCAAGGCAAGACGGTTCCTCCGTGTGAGCTATTATCACCTGCACCAGCATCGGTCTCGTAGGTTGGGACTGATGTAAACGCTGAAGCTCCTGTATTAACTGCACCACTATGTCTTGGAAGCGATGTTCTCGACGGGATTGTAAGCTCAACAGACTATAGCAACGCCCACCTGAGGCCATCTGAGTCTGGAGGCGTGAGGCTTCGATGTTTGGTAGTTCGCACAGAAATACCACTGGCAGCGCTAGAACAGCAGCTTCCCCTGCTGGGTGTGGGGGCAACTCTTGCTCCCTGATCATCTCTTCTTTCCAGCTAGGCGTCACGAGTACTGTCTGCGTCTCTTCTTCGGTCCTTGCTGCGAGGCTCCTTGTCGGTACCGAAAGGGCACAAGGCTCTATCACTGTAGCCATCGGGCTTGCCCCGATGGGAATCCAGTAGCGTCGGCGGGCAAAAGGATAGGTCGGCAAACCGACCCGGTACGGTAGAGCAGGATTCGGAGTGACAGAGCCTCGTACCTTTCCAGCTCCTACTGTATATAGAAGATTCCAATCAACGTTTATTCCCCTTACCCATATCTGTGCTATCCTTTCGAGATTCCTATTCTGACACCAGATATGCAGCAAGGATCGCCCATCTGCATCGGCTTCAAAAAGCGTCGCGTCATTGGTACCCTTCTTTACCTGGGCTCTGTATATGCCGGTTGATGAGCGATCGTCAATGAACCCCTCTAACCTTTGCAGCAAGATCTCCCGCGAATCTGCCAGAATCGCCAGCCGATGGTCCATGGCCTCCCGGCCTAACTGGAGGGTAAATGCTATATCCACTAGAGCCAATTGTTCGTGGGTTTGTATCCAATGTTTCATGTCTTGAGCGTAGCTTTTTAATTGCTGTTCACTCTTTGCAGACAACACGAAAAGGATCGATGTATTTGTGCTTCTATTTCTCCCTGGTTGCCGAATATATTCTTCGATCACCAGATGAGAATTTGTTCCACTAAAACCAAAGGAACTCACCGCAGCACGGAGCGCCGTTCCCGTTGCTGCTTCCCAATCTTGCAATTTCGTGTTCACAAAAAAGGGAGAAGCATCAAAATCAAAATGCTCATTGGGTTGATCAAAATGCAAGCTCGGCACCAGCTTCTTCTGCTGCATGGCGAGTAAGACTTTTTGCACACCCGCCACACCTGCTGCTGCCAGGGTATGGCCAATATTCGTTTTGACAGAACCGATGGCACAATACTGTTTGTGCCGTGTTTTCTCGCTGAATACAGTCGATAAGGCTTCCAGTTCAATGGGATCTCCCAGTTTGGTGCCGGTCCCATGCATTTCCACGTAGCTTATGCTTGCTGGATCGATCGCGTATTTCTCATAGATCTCACGCTCCAGTTCCATCTGACTGTTCAGATTTGGTGCTGTAATCCCGTTGGTGGCCCCATCCTGGTTTATACCCGATCCAATGATCACCCCATAGATCTGATCGTGATCCGCCTCTGCATCAGCTAATCTCTTGAGCACCAATGCACCAACGCCTTCTCCTGGCACAAAGCCATTGGCTGACGCATCGAAGGTTTTGCATCGTCCATCTGGCGACAACATCCCGGCAGTGCACATGCTAACATAGAAGTCTGAGGTCAGACAGAGAGCCACGCCACCCACTAAGGCCATATCGATTTCCTGGTCCCGCAGGGCCTGACATGCCAGATGCGTGGCCACCAATGAGGAAGAGCAAGCCGTGTCAATAGGAATGGCTGGCCCTTTCAGATTGAGCAGATAGGCCAGACGCGCTGCTGCGATGGCAGGACTGCTCGTAATGAGATTCATTTCCGCCGTTTTCTGCTGAGAGAGCAAGAGACCATACTCATAGCCGAGGATGCCAAGATAGATGCCGCATTTCTTGTTACTGAGGAGTCCCGGGCTGTAACCTGCATCTTCTAGAGCCTTATATCCCTCTTCTAAAAAGAGGCGATGTTGAGGGTCCATCTCTTGAGCCTCTCGTGGGGAAATATGAAAGAATAAGGGATCAAAGAACTCGAAATCCTCCAAAGAGCCGAGCCAGTGACATCTGATTTTGCCACCTGTCGCTTGATTAGGGTCGTACCGGTCCGAGATATCGAAGCGGGTACGAGGAATTTCGCGGATGGCATTTTTCCCCTGAGCCAGATTCTCCCAAAAATCGTTCACATTCCTAGCGTCGGGGTACCGGCCTGACATACCAATAATGGCAATGGCGTTCTGCACCGTTTGCTTCTCAGGTTTATGCACGCTCTTGTCCAAAGGTGGGGAAGAGTGCGCTCTCTGGAGAGAAGAGGCCGCCACCCGCCCAGCCTCTTGATGCCCCTGTTCCTGATCCGTTGAAACCAGCCCCGTTTGTTTCTTGCCTGTATACTCGGCACTTCGCCCGAAGTTGGCTTCTATTCTGGCTTTCACTTCTGGCTGGTTCACAAACGTCCTCTGGTGCATGACCACTTCACGCTCGTAGGTAGCCGCGACTCTTTCCCGCAGAGAATTCGCCAAAAGCTCTTTGAGTCCGATCAACGCTTCTCTCGGCGCTTGCGCTAACTCTCGCGCCAACTGCAAGGCGTTGGCAAGCACGTCTTTGCGCGGACAAACCGAAAAGGCAACACCCTTGGCTTCCAGATCGCAACCTTGGAAGTGTTTGCCGGTATAGAGCACTTCTTGGGCCAAGCTTGCGCCTAACTTTTCGGGGAAGATCAGGGTTGCGCCTGCCCCAGGCGTGAAACCATACGTGATATAATTGCTGGCATAATAACTCTCGCGGCTCATGATCAGAAAATCACAGAACATCCCCATAGACCAGCCAGCACCAACGGCGTGCCCTTGCATCGCCGCAATGACGGGAAGTTTACAATCCAAAGCCAAGCTGTAGATCTGGGTATCAGTAAATTGAAGGTGGCCCTGCTGTATCGCTAACAAGGTCTCTTTGGTTCCACCAGAAGCAAAGTAGCTGTCATAGCCAGTGAGAATGACCACCTTCGCGTTTTCACTCTCTTCAATTGCTTCAAATGCTTGTATCAGGCCTGCAATCAATTCCGCCGAAAACAGGTTTTTCTGAACCCGATCTTGCATGGTGACCTGGACAATCCCCGGCTCAATCTCCTGCATTGCTACGGCGGAAGGCGTTTCTGGCTCGCTTCCTCCGCTCGTTTCCCCCGTAGGGACAGGGCTTGCCCCTGTCCGAAAGCGGGTGGGATCTGGTTCTTCGGGCCATTCTGGTACAGGGAGTGGGGAGGTGATGGAGCGTTGAGCATCCGTCGTTGGCGTTTCCTGTTGGGGATACCATCCTGCTCCACTGCTCTCTCCTTCTTTGGCGAGCAAACGTGCCAATGCCTGAACAGTCGGATACGCATAGAGTTTGGTTGTTGATAGAGAAATGCTATACTGCTCGTTCAGCGCTCGAACCCACTCTACACCAATAATAGAGTCCACTCCTATCTCTACAAAAGGGGCCTCCTTGTCGATCTCGCCCTCGTTCATCCCCAAAGCTCGCGCCAAACTCCTGACCAGCTCTTCCTCTAACTCGTGAACCGCCACCCCAAGACGAGGCCCCGCCCCCGTTCTTTGCTCCTCTTCGCGGTTTGCCTCAGTGATTGAGAGGTGAAGGTGTTTCGCTCCTGTGGGGCCTGCCTGCCGGGAGAGAGGAACAGTGGCTTGCCCCTGGTCTCCCCTTTGGTGGTCGTTCATCTCCCCATGCGAGGGCACAGGGCCATCAGCTAGAGGCCGTAAGGCAATTGGGTGAGGAGTTGAGAACGGTGATGGGGGCGAAGATCGTGGGGAGATCCTTCCTCTTGGGGAGGTGACTGCCTCTCTGGGACCCGATATCGGTTCGACAGAAGGGGCTGAAAGCCAATAGCGTTCGCGCTCAAAGGGATACGTCGGCAGACTGACTCGACGTGGCAAGGCAGAGACTGGAGGGATCGTGTGAGGCTCCGCTCTATAGAGGAGCCTCCAATCGACATGCACTCCTCGCGCCCAGACCTGTGCGATCTTTTCGAGATTCTTCTTCTGGCACCAGATATGCAGCAAGGATTGCCCATCTTCATCCGCTTCAAAGAGTACTGCCTCCTGACTACTCTTCTTTACTTGAGCGGTATGTACCCCTTGGGTTGTCCGGTTCTCAATAAATCCCTCCACTCTTTCCAGGAAGACTTCCCGCGAGTCTGCCAGAATGGCCAACCGATGGTCCATCGCCGAGCGCCCTACCTGCAGGGTAAAAGCGATATCCTCAAGAGCAAGCTCGGAATGCTCCTGTATCCACTCTTTCATCTCTTGCGCATAGCTGGTTAATTGGGCCTTGCTCCTGGCAGACAACACAAAGAGGCATGGCGTCTCCGGACGGGGGCTGTAGGGGTCGTGCCTTGCGCCACCCCCGTCCCTACGGGCAGGAACGTATTCTTCGACAACTACATGGGCATTTGTTCCACTAAAACCAAAGGAACTGACAGCAGCACGCCGCGCACTGCTATCCTCCGATTTCCAGTCCTGGAGGACGGTGTTCACATAAAAAGGCGAGGCTTCAAAATCAAAATGCGGATTTGGCTGCTCAAAATGCAGGCTCGGCACCAGCTTTTTCGCATTCATCGCCAGCATGACTTTTTGAAGGCCCGCTACCCCTGCCGCCGCCGAGGTATGACCAATATTCGTCTTGACCGAACCAATGGCACAATACTGTTTGCGCTGCGTCTTCTCTTGAAACACCGTCGCTAACGCTTCCAGTTCGATCGGATCTCCCAGTTTGGTCCCCGTTCCATGCATTTCGACATAACTGATGCTTGCCGGATCAATCTGGTATTTCTCATAGACCTCCCGCTCTAGCTCCATCTGACTCTTCACACTGGGGGCGGTGATCCCATTGGTGGCCCCATCCTGGTTGATGCCTGATCCAATGATCACCCCATAAATCTGATCCTGATCCGCTTCCGCATCGGTTAATCGCTTTAACATCACGGCTCCAACCCCTTCACCTGGCACAAAGCCATTGGCCGATGCATCGAAGGTTTTGCATTGCCCATCTGCCG
>VBJK01000407.1 GCA_005879655.1 Chloroflexota bacterium
ATTATCAAGAGTCCCCTCTGTTATGAGCTTTTTGTCTGCTGTTCTATACCCAACGTAGAGACCCTTTTCCTCAAAAGCCTCCCCCTGATTGAGAAAGAGCGAGAGTTTCTCAATGATCTCCCTGGGATCTCGCGCCGTAAATGCTAGCCTGCACGGCATTGGGTCCCGACCAGTTTGCAATGTATAAGCTATATCCTTCAGCTTGGCCATGGTGCCCCCACCCTTCAGGCTTTTTTCCATGTAGCCTTTCAGGAGGGCGGCATACTCACGAAGATTCGGCTCTTTTTTAGCTGACAACGGAATAATGACAGGCACTTTATCTCTTCCATGCTGATTATCCTGATCATCTTTTGCTTGATATTCCTCTACTACTATGTGGACATTCACGCCTCCCGCCCCAAACGAACTGATCCCGGCGCGGCGCGGGTACACAACCTCTTCGCCGTTCACTCGTAATACGGGCTGTTTCCACTCGGTCAGGGTTTGTTGCACAAAAAAAGGCGTATTCTCAAAATCAATGTGAGGATTGAGACTAGTCGTATGTAACAACGATGGAACAAGCTTCTTGTGCTTCATCTGAAGAACGACTTTTGTAAGCTGGGATATGCCAGCGGCTGCCTCCAAATGACCAATATTGGACTTGACTGAGCCGATGGCACAGTATTGTTTCGCCGATGTATATGGCTTCCAGGCATCGCTGAGACCTGTAATCTCGATCGGGTCTCCAAGTTTGGTTCCTGTCCCGTGAGCCTCAACATAGCTAATCGTGCGTGGATCAACATGAGCCGTCTCTAGAGCTTTGCGAATGACTTCCGTTTGAGCAATCGGATTGGGCACGCTATAGCCAAACGTTTTGCCATCGCTATTGACTGCCGTTCCTTTTATAACGGCGTGGATATGATCCCCATCGGCAATCGCGTCACTCAGCGGTTTCAGCAGTACCGCCCCGACGCCCTCTCCCGGCACATAGCCATCCCCATTCTGACCAAACGAGCGGCAATGCCCATCGCTTGAGGCGAACTGAGTAGCGCACAGGGAAGTGTATTTACTTGGGTGCAAAGAAAGATTGACCCCTCCTGCAATGGCCATAGCGCATTCGCTCCTTTTTATGCTTTCGCAAGCCAGGTGAATGGCAGTCAGGGAACTGGAGCAGGCGGTATCTATGCTCAGGCTTGGACCTCTCAGGTTGTAAATGTAGGAGACGCGATTAGCGACGGAATAGGTTTGAGAATTGATTGGCACAAAGTTACCTTTTTCATATTCCTGCAAGAGATGTAATTGGTAGTTATTATAGGTAACACCGACAAAAACACCGACATTTGCTCTGCCGTCTCCCGCGCTCTCATCTCTCAACATGCGCTGTGAATAGCCAGCATCTTCAAAACACGCCGAGGCCGTTTGCAGAAAAAGCCGTTCCTGGGGGTCCATAAAACGTGCTTCGAGAGGCGAAATATGGAAGAATGACGGATCAAATTTGTCGATATCCGGCAAAAAGCCACCCCATTTGCAATACATGCCCCCTGTTTTGCCACCAGTCCCTTCTTGTGGTTTGTAATACCTGCGATAATCCCAGCGTTCTGGCGGAATCTCGACTATACAATCTCTCCCGGACTCCAGATTGTGCCAAAATGTGTCGAGATTCTCAGCTTGTGGATATTGTCCACTTATGCCGATGATGGCAATATCCTCTTCGCGGACAGGGGCAAGCCCAGTCCCTACGCGTTCTTCGCGGACAGGGTGCAGCCCAGTTCCTACGGATTCGGCCACGATAATCTGCTGTCCCATCTCGCTGGCCTCTTGTGCTGGGAAGAAAAAGTGGTGGAAGCCTTCTTGTTGTAGTACCGCTTGCCAGGTTTGCCACTCTAGAAAGGGACAACCTGGCAGGCGCAAATCCGTGTCTTTGTACAGCCACCAGCCTTCCAGAAGTCCAAATGTCAGGTGAAGAAACACGCTCTTGACACTTGATTCGTTGAGCAGGAGCAAGCCATGTGGCTTGAGGAGGGCCTTGGCATTGCACAGGGCCTGACGAATATTGCTGGTAGTGTGCAGGACATTGGCCGCAATCACGAGATCGTAATCACCAGGGGTAATGCCCTGATCAGCTAATGGCCTCTCGACGTTAAAGATCCTATAGGTTAAATAAGGATTCTGTGGCCCATAGGTCTGTTTGGCATGCAATAAAAAGACCTGAGAGAGATCGGTATAACAATATTCCTGAATATATTCCTGGTAGGGAAGGAGCGACTGGAATACCATAGCACTCGTTCCACCTGTTCCAGCGCCGATCTCCAGGATACGTAGGCGGGCCGATCCCTCAAGCTTTATTGTCTCTCTCAGATAGGCTACGACAGTATCGGCCAGGATAGTATTAAAGAAGTCGGCCACACGATTGTGCTGGTAAATCCCTTCGACCAGTTCCAAGGATGACTTTGGGAACAGGATGGCCGTAGCTGTAGTCTGACCAGTCAGAATCTCTGGTAGTGCATGCAGGGTTGCTTCTGCCAACATGATGCGGGCTTTCAAGTCAGGATCAGCCAACCATAAGGGTTTTTGGCGCTCCCATGTGGACCAGACTTCTGCGGGGTCGGTCGGGATCGGATCGGTCGCATGCTCTGAGAGCGCGTCATACTTGAGATACTTCCTGTGGGCTAATATGGCAATAGTTTCATCTAACCAGCGCTTGTAGAGTGTTGGCAAACCAACTCTTGCTTTTAGTTCTGCAATCGACGTCTGTGACTGCGTAAACCAGCCGGACGTTTGCAATTGCGACCAGAGCAAGCGTACGAGCATTTCCTCTAGTTCCAGTGTTGGCTGGTCTAGTACTGCATGCAGCCTCTCTATCTGCGCACTCTGATCTGGAATATGGCATTGGATATGGTGGATCATTGAGGGTCGATCCAAGC
>VBJK01000408.1 GCA_005879655.1 Chloroflexota bacterium
GCGCTCCTTTATTAGAGTTCTTATAGAGGACTAGAATGGGAATTGATGGCCGTGGAGTCTGCTGGGGGTTATAATACAGCAGCCGCCTCTTTCCCGAGAAGAATCATCTACGAATATTGGCATCGGCCTTACGCCAGAAGCCGCAAACCCCCTCCTGTCCTTCCTAGTCCCGTCCACGTGAAGCGTACCGAAAACGACAGTTGGTAGCAAGAGAGGTACGATGACCTCCGAGGATATTTCTACAGGGGAGGGACGTCATGAGACACCCGAAGCTGGAGAGCGGGATGGACTCGAAGAGTCTACTTCTACACCAATTCTTCAAGCCGAAAATACGGATTCGATCATTGCTCTTAGTACAGCTGTTACAGCACTCGTTGAGAGCAATCGTGCGATGCAAGCGTCGTTGTCACAACTGGGAAAACGTCAGCAAAAGCTTTATGTTCCCATGCCTGAAAAGTTCGATGGCAGGATTGGTGACAAGATTGATGCCTGGCTTAAGAGATTTGAAACCTGGTATCGTCATCGTGAACAGGTTGAAGGATGCGTAGTTGATCCGAGAGAGCAAATCGATACTGCAGCGAGCAATACGGAGGGTACTATCAGCCTTCAAATTCAGAATTATGAAGATGATTTTGGACAATTCGGAACCTGGGATGACTTCGCGATTTATATGAAGGAGACCTATGGTTCTGCCGATACCGCTTATACTCGATTTATGCAGTTACGAGTTATGACACAAGGCAACGAGTCTGTTTATGCCTATTATTCGCGTTTCAGACGTGCACAAGCAAGACAAAAGAAGCGTTTGAGGCCTGAGGACAATCATATCTACTATTTCATGTTCATTGCTGGCTTGGAAAAGAAGATTAATGCCGAAGTCTTCCGTATGCCTGAATCGCTTAAAATCGAGGATATGGAGTTTCATGAAGTTTTGGAACTCGCGAAAAGAGCAGAGCAAACAGTAAGGATGCAGGCGGATAATATTACTGTCAAAAATTCTGACAATTCCGGTCCTGGCCCCTCGAAAAAGCCAAGGACGAATAAGCCCAATTCGAGTTCGAATGCCACGGAATCCTCCAAGTATAATAGTCGAGATAGGCTCACGGAAAAGGAAAAGGATTTTCTTGAGAACAATATCAAACGAGGAGGTGGACTCGTGGTTCATGAACACGTTCGAAATAAGTCCGAGTGGATCAGATGGGCGATGAGGTTAGGAGTCTGCATCAAATGTGCCGAAAGGGGACACCGCCTTGATGATTGCAAAGCTGGTACTCCTAGTAAGCCTAGCGATAAGAAGTTGAATGCGATGGTTCAAGATGATATCGATAGTGTAATGGATATTGATAACGATTAATTGTGTTCCATCCACAATCGAAAGATCTCTTGATGATGTACCATTGCGAAATAAACAAGGTACTAGGTACCACGCTCGTCGATACGTGAGCAACCAGAAATTATATTTCTGCGAGATATGCTAAAAAAGCAAATCTGCGATTTAGCAGGGGCGACGCTAATTCACTACGCAATATTCGATTGCCGAATGGACAGAATATGACGATTCTGGGCCAGTGTGAATTCGAGCTGAAGATGTCTCAATGGACGGGGACGGTGGTCGCCACTATCCTTGATCTTGAGGCAGATTTTGACGTAGTCTTTGGATTATCTTGGCATCGTCAGTGGAAGCCATTGGCGGACTGGGATACCTTGGATATGTTCATAAATACCCCTGAAGGTGCGCAGCGAATTGTGCACAAGTATGGTTATGTCAAGAGGCTGATGAATGCCCCGATTTTGACATCACTAGAAGATTGGCCAGTTGATTTTAAGTGCCAATGCGATCTCGCTTCAGGACGCTGAGCGAGAGATAAAGGGAGGCGCGAAAGCATACCTTTATCTTATTCGGGAGCATGGAGGTGACTCTGACAAGGACGACTCCGGAAGGGGATATTTGTCAGGATCTAGCTCCTAAATCTACGAATAGTAGGAGATCACTCGAAAACGATCTCGGTCAGGAATTGACCATGAACAGCTCCGAACGATTGAATTCAATGGAGATTCTCTCCGGACGATTGAATTCGATGGAGATTCGAAGGAATTTCAATGATGATTCCAGCTCCGAACGATTGAATTCAATGGAGATTCTCTCCGGACGATTGAATTCGATGGAGATTCGAAGGAATTTCAATGATGATTCCAGCGCCAATGACTGTCGAATGGTCAGGCGAGCGAAGCTCAGAAGACTCCTTAAGAAAAATAAGGATATCTTTCGCGAAGAGCTATCGAAAGAACTGTTATCAGGGCGTGCTGTTGATCACGTTATCGAAACTGGTGATGCAAGTCCTGTAAATAGAAATGCTTACCCACTGCTTGTGTAGCAGTTGGAAGAGCAAACTCGGCAAATTGAAGATTTGCTGCGAAGGAGATCCCGAAGTGGATTTCACTGAGAAAGGAGAGGATTCTAGTGAATCTTAGCTCCGCTTGAGATCCTGTAGTGGATCCTGGTTCAAGCAAGGTCGAGAAGGCCGAACTTGACAAATTGTTTCAAGAGTGGTTGCAGCAGTAAGACAGGATGACGTGCTAAAGCACTAGGGATCTGGGCATGCGCAATCAAAGACATCAAATGAAGATTGATTGTCAAGAGTGAATCTTAGCTCCGTGGTGGATCTCGATGCGGAGTCCGCTGAGAAAGGGGTTGATTCAGGAAAGCAAGAATGAAGAGTCGAGGATGTGCCTCGATTATAGAATGCTAAATTCTAAGACGCTGAAAAACGCTTACCCTCTTCCTAGAATTCAAGATTGCATTGACAAGTTGGATAGGGCAATTCGTTTGTTCCTTAGACATGACAACGGGATATTGGCAACTTCGTACGCTGAGAATACTGACATCTTAAATCAACACCTCCACGTCGATGATGAAGATGAAGATTTCGATGAAGTGTCAGAACTGAAGATCGAAGCCCCAATTGGTGAGAAGAGATCAAGAAGAATCAACAGGGTTATGGAGGAGATCATGGTCTGAGAGGATACTCCACCCTGGGAAAAACCAAGAAAAAGAAAAAAGGTGAGACGGTGTGGAACCAAACGGTAAAACACTACGCCATCACCAAATTTCAAAATAAGGTTTCGAGGGCGAAAACCTCTAGGTGAAGGAGACTGTCGGAATATAAGGTTTAGGATCGCCGAATTGAGAAATAATGCTGTTATTCTTATAGAAGTCCCAATTGGGATGATAAGCGCAGATCACCGCTGCGCTCCTTTATTAGAGTTCTTATAGAGGACTAGAATGGGAATTGATGGCCGTGGAGTCTGCTGGGGGTTATAATACAGCAGCCGCCTCTTTC
>VBJK01000409.1 GCA_005879655.1 Chloroflexota bacterium
CTCCTCAATACGGACTTTGAGCAAGCGGGAAACCATGTGCTTCAGGGTCTCGCTTAGCATATCCGTAGGGACATGTAGGGGTTGCTCGGACGGTGCCTGAACAGGGACAAGCTCTGTCCGGGCACTGTCCCTACGCGGATGTAGCCCCTCCTCACCGGGAGTTGCTTCCAAGGGGTGTCCTGGGTATCGGTGCAACAATCGCTGCTTAATGCGCCCGATCTGTCCGTGCGCCACCATTACCTGTGCCTGCCCAGAAGCCAGAGCCTGATAGAGTGCTTCCATCCCCGTCTTCGTCCCCATCACCTCCACCCCCAGTTGCTCTTGCATGATCAGCCTGGCCTCGGCCTCGATCTGCATCCCACCATCTTGCCAAAATGGCCAATTGATCGAGAGTGTTGCACCGTGGCGTTGTCCTAAGAGAACCTTTCTGGCTCGCTCGTGTGCAAAGGCATCCAAGTACGCATTGGCTGCTGCATAGTCGGCCTGTCCTCCATTGCCCTCTATGGCAGAGAGCGACGAACACAGGATGAAGAAGTCCAGCGGCACTTGTGAGCTGGCCTCATCCAACCACTCGACTCCCATCACCTTGGGGGCCAGCACCGCCTGCACTTCCTCTGGTGTCTTGTTGAGCAAGAGGCTGTCGCGCAGCACGCCTGCTGCATGGATGATCCCATCCAGACGCCCATGCCGCGCCAGCACCCTGTGGATGAGAGCATGTACAGCTTGCCTATCGCTTACGTCTACTCGATGGTATTCGATGTGTACGCCGCTCTTCCCTGCCGATTCCAATTGTACCTGCTGTTCTCTTGACAGTGCAGACCGACCAAGCAGGATGATAGTCGCCTTTTGCACATGTCGAGCTATGTCTCGCGCAAAGAGCCGACCTAAGCCTCCTGTTCCTCCACTGATGAGATAGCACCCCTCCTCCTTCCAGGGCACCTTGAGCGGGGTTCTTACCTGGGCACTCTCTTGCCAGTGCATCACCCAGCGTTTGCCGTCCCGATAACGGATGTGCTGTTGCTGGGGCAGGCCAAGCTGGTTTTCTTGCAACAAGGTGAGCAGTTCGCTAGCTTCTAGCTCCCCTTCTACTTCGATCAGTTGTCCCAGCAGCTTCGGATACTCCTGCTGTGCTGTCTTGAGCACCCCTGCCAGGGCTTCAAGCAAGCATGGTTCCTCTCTGTGTGCCACCACAACCTGCACCAGCAGGCGGCTTGTCCCCTTGCCTGCTGCTTGGGAGGCTAGCAGGTGCTGCATCTGCTGGATCAGTTGCACCACTAGGTCCTGGAAGCGCTGATCTCGGCGTGGCTGCGAGCTTGCCAGACTGAGGCAGCGCCCACCTGAGGCCATCTGAGCCTGGATGCGCGAGGCCAGCAGGTCAGGCAGTTGACACAGCAGTACCACCTGCGGCGCGAGCATGGGGGCTGCATCTTCTGGGTGTAGGGACCAAGCTTGGGGCTCTCTGGCAATCTCCTCTTGTTTCCAACTGGGTATCAGCAGTCTGGTTGCTGTCGGCTCTTGGCTTGGGGATCTCAGGCTTGCTCTCGGCTCCCGACTGTCCTCCTGCACCGTCTCGGTCGCACAGGCAGGCAGCCAATAGCGGTGTCGGGCAAACGGATAGGTCGGCAGACTGATGCGATACGGCAGATCCTGCCCATAGAGCAGCTTCCAATCCAGGTCTGCTCCATTGACCCAGACCTGCGCGAGCTTTTGCAGGTTCTTCTTCTGCAACCAGAGACGCAGCAAGGATGGTGCATCGCTCTCCTCTTGAAAGAGCCTTGCCTCATGTGCGGACAGGCCCCACTTTACCTGAGCTATATAGACTCCAGCAAATGGGCGGTTGTCAACGAACGCCTCTAATCCCTGCTGCAAGGAGGCCCGCGAATCCGCGACAATGGCCAGTCGATACGGCATGGCCTGCCTACCCAATTGTAGGGTTAATGCTATGTCAGGGAGAGCCTGCTCCTCATGGGTGGCGAGCCAAGCTTTCATCTCTTGCGCATAGCTTTTTAATTGCTGTTCACTCTTTGCAGACAACACGAAGAGAAGCAAGCCAGCAGGCGACGCTCCTAAGTGTGGGCTCGGCCTGTATTCTTCAAGAACCAGATGGGCATTTGTCCCACTAAAACCAAAGGAACTTACGGCAGCACGTCGTGGATTTGCTCCTGTCGTTTGCCAGTCTTGCAGGCGGGTGTTGACATAAAAGGGGGATGCTTCAAAGTCAAAATGCGGGTTTGGCTGCTCAAAATGCAGGCTCTTGACCAGCTTTTTGTGCCGCATTTGCAGCAAGACTTTTTGTACACTGGCCACACCTGCTGCCGCTGATGGATGACCAATATTGGTTTTGACCGAACCTATGGCACAGTACTGTTTGCGCGGTGTTTGCTGCTCAAAGACGGTGGCTAAGGCTTGCAATTCGATCGGATCTCCGAGCTTGGTACCTGTTCCATGCATCTCGACATAGCTAATGCTTTCTGCATCGATGTGAGCGTTCTCGTAGATGCCTGCGATGAGGTCGATCTGACTGTTGACACTGGGAGCTGTCATCCCATTGGTTGTCCCATCCTGGTTGATGCCTGAGGCAATGATGAGCCCATAGATCTGATCATGATCGGCTTGTGCATCGGCTAGCCTTTTTAAGACCAATGCTCCAACCCCTTCGCCTGGAACAAAACCATCGGCTGCTGCATCGAAGGCTTTGCATTGACCGCTAGGCGATAACATGGCGGCACCGCACATAGCGACATAGGAGTCCTCCGTCAGATAGAGACTCACACCGCCGACTAAGGCCAGATCGATTTCCCGGTTGCAGAGAGCCTGACAGGCTAAATGCATGGCGACTAATGAGGAGGAGCAGGCTGTATCAATGGCCAGAGCGGGTCCTTTCAGATTGAGATGATAGGCCAGACGAGCTGCGGCGGCGGCAAAACTGGTCCCAAGGAGACTGGTTCCCGAAGCTGATCTCTCATGGAGCAAGAGATCATATTCATGACTCATAATCCCTAGATATACCCCACACTTGCTGTTACTGAGCAAGAGAGGACTATAGCCTGCATCTTCAAAAGCCTTATATCCTTCTTCGAGAAAGAGGCGCTGTTGAGGGTCCATAACTTCTGCCTCTGCTGGGGAAAGATGAAAAAACAGGGGATCAAAATACTCGATCTCATCAAGGACCCCAAGCCATTGACAATAGATCTTGCCTCTTGTCGCAGAACTCTGCTCATCAGAGTCGGCACCATGCCAGCGTTCGGGAGGGATTTTGCGGATCGCATTTTTGCCCTCAACCAGATTGTCCCAAAATTGGGTCAAATGGCTGGCATCGGGATATTTTCCTGACATGCCGACAATGGCTATGGCCTCTTTCTTGAGAACGTTCTTCAGGTGCCGCATGTGCCTCTGGAGCAAGCCCAAAGTCTGTCGGTATCAATGGTACGGGCGTTTGTTGTATCACTGCTGCGTGTTTTGACAATTCTTTTCGCAGGAAACCTGCCAGTTGACGGATAGTGGGATAATCGTATATGCAGGTTGCATTCAAGTTGGTTGCATACCGTTTGTTGAGAGACCATATCCACTCCACGCCGCTAACCGAATCCAGTCCCATTTCTACAAAAGGTTTCTCTATATCGACATGGCTTTCTTGCATATACAAAGCTTGCGCTAAACTTCTGGCTAGCTCTTCCTCTAACCTTGGGGCAAGCTCAGGGTCTACCGTTGGCAATGCCGTTTGCTTATTCATATGTGAGAGCATGGAGTGATCTGCCAAAGGTCGTAACGCAACTCTATTTGTAGAGGCTGGATTGACACTGCTGAACGTCGGTTCACTGATAGCTGTAGAGATCCAATAGCTCTCACGGGCAAATGGATAGGTCGGCAGGCTGATCCTACGCGGCAAGGTGGGGGCTGTAGGGATCGTACCTTGCGCCGATCCCGCCCTTACAGCATAGAGGAGTTTCCAGTCGATGGTTCCGCCCTTGACCCAGAACGAGAGCAGCTTTCCATACTTTCCTTTGCTCACCCAAGTTACGACCATTTTCTGGCCATCTTCGTCTGTGGCAAAGATGTCGATCGCGTCGTGCCGTTTCACCTGTCCACGATACCAATCGCCTTCCTTGTGTACCGAATCAGAGACATATCTGTGCAGCTTCTCCTCTAGTTCTTGCAGTGAACCAACCAGCATGGCCAGCCGTTCCTCCATCGCCTCCCGCCCTACTTGTAACGTGTAGGCCAGATCGTCGAGTCTACAAGCTCCATCGGCACATGCTTCCTTCTGTATCCAGGACAGAAGCTGCCGTACTTGCTCGTTAAGCTGCTCTTCGGTGCGAGCTGACAGCACGATGAGTGCTGGACCCGATGGACTGGCTTTTCTCACCCCATCGAGATAAGTCAGGTGGCTACAGGGCCGCTGCTTATCCATGTATTCTTCCAAGATCACGTGCGCATTGGAGCCACCAGCCCCAAACGAGGAGACCCCAGCACGCCTGGGAACCTCTTCAATACCTGGGATTTGCGGTCGTTTCCACTCGCTCAGTTCCCGTTGCACCACAAATGGCGTGGCCTCGAAATCAATGTACGGATTGAGCGCCTCTGCATGCAGCGAGGGGACTAGTTGCCCGTAACGCATCTGTAAGAGCGCTTTCGTTACACCAGCGATCCCAGCTGCACTCTCAGTATGCCCTATGTTCGACTTAACTGAGCCTATCGCACAATACTGCTTGTTCTGAGTTTCCCCAGAGGCTATAAAGGCACGCGTCAATCCGGCTATTTCGATGGGGTCTCCCAACACGGTCCCGGTGCCGTGCGCTTCCACATAACTGATGGTTCTGGGATCTATTCCAGCTCTCTGTAATGCTTGTTTTATGACATCAGCTTGTGCGTGCGGATTGGGTACGGTGTAGCCATTGGTCTTGCCGCCGTGATTAATTGCGGTTGCCTTGATCACCCCATAAATATGATCCCCATCGGCTTCTGCCGACTTTAAGGGCTTTAAGAGAATGGCTCCCACACCCTCCCCATCGACAAAGCCATCGGCGTTCTCCCCAAAGCTCTTACATTGATCGCTGGAGGCAAGCATCCCTAATTGTGAGAGCCGTACATAGTGGACGGGATCGACGATCAGATTAACTCCCCCGACAATCGCACACGCACTCGTCCCACTTATCAGACTCTCTACCGCGAAATGTAGCGCGGTTAACGACGACGAGCAGGCGGTATCAACAGCCACACTGGGCCCTTGTAACCCCAGTACAAAGGAGGCACGATTGGCAATGGACCAATATCTGGCTCCGGTCGGGTAATTGCCATTCATCACTCCCACAAAAACCCCTACCGGGCCGTGTTCTCCAAGCCCGGCAGGAGTATAACCCGCGTCTTGGATGCATGTATAGCTTACTTCAAGGAATAGGCGCTCCTGGGGGTCCATCTGTTCGGACTCACGCGGCGAGATATGAAAAAACGAGGCATCGAAGCACTCAATATCCTCTAGAAAGCCACCCCATTTGGCGTAAATTGTAGGAACTGAACCTTGCGCCTGTGCGGGTCTTGACCCACGGGTAGCACCTTTTTCGGCCTGGAAATAGGACCTCCAATCCCAGCGTTCGGGAGGGATTTCGCGGATTGCACTTTTTCCAGCTTTGAGAAGGTCCCAGAAGGCCAGCACATCCTTCGCCTCAGGATAGCGTCCAGCGATCCCAATAATAGCAATGTCCCTCTCTCTTGCAAAATCTCTTGACATGTTAGGTAGCGTGCTGTTAGAAGCACGCGCATCGGGAGAGACAGGAGGCAATGTCTGGTTTTCTTCATTCCTTCGATCTGTTAGAGGATACTGCAACGTAGATAAGGCAGTGGGTGCTACCTCTGCTATCTTATCGTCGCCTGCCCCGACCAAGTGCCGTAACGCCTCCTTCTGGGTGTGCAGGAAATGCTCTACCAGAGCATCGATCGTGGTATATTCAAAGAAGAGGGTAGTGCTGATCTGCTCCATGCTCGTGCGTAAGATCTCTGTCAGTTGGATCACTAGAATAGAGTCCAAGCCATAGTTAGTCAGTGGCTTGGTGGTATCGATCTTCGCGCTGGGAAGGTTAAGTACCTTTCCCACTAGTTCCTTCAAGTAGGCGCAGCTTTTCTCGCGGAGATCCATGTCTGTATTGGCCGAACAGGAGCAAGCTCTGTCCACAGCAGCCACGATAACCTGCTGACCAGCCTGCTGTATGTCCTGGGTAGGAAGGGAGATGGTCCCAAACCCTTCACTGCTTAATACCACTTGCCAGT
>VBJK01000410.1 GCA_005879655.1 Chloroflexota bacterium
GACCGAACCTGGAACGATAAAAAATGCCGTGCACAAAGTCTCCGTCGTGCTTGCCGTGGAGATGCATCTTTGCTTGGAATGGAACGTCTTTAAAGTTGCCGTGGAGGATATCATTGATATTCGTATAAGTTTGATCCAATGCTGTCCCCAAGCAATTGGTCAAGGGATCATCGATTTTTTTTACGTTCATTAAGATGGCTTCTGACCCAGGAGCGAATTGATAAGGAAGGTGAGCTTTTTGACCGCAAGTATTGCATTCTCTTTTGTTTTTTGTTTTTTGTTTTTTTTTTATCGGTTAGCTGAACGATGCTTTAACACTATTCATGTTACCCTTTTAGCCACCTTCCCCAAAAGACCAAAGGATCAGAGATGACTCACAAAAGCACACAATCACCATTCAAAAATGTACCACGTCCTTCATATTGTATTCCACTGCACGGGATATCTCCACCGCTGCAGACCCCAGTTATGCGGATAACACCCCTTCTCCCTCAACTGACGAGCACCCCGACCGCAACAGGTCGCGTCATATTGCTTCTCAGCGCCAAGACGACTCCTTTACCGCCCCGGCTGGGACCGTCCAAATATTTTGCCGGGTAACCTGTCGAGGAGTGCATTCACATCATCAAGTACCTACCTGCCTCCGGTAAGGTTTTTCTTCTCACAATGCTGTTACGTTCTATCTGTACGTTCGTTAAAAGCTGAATGTGCAATCTCCAATCCACTTGTCATCGAGTATAGCTACTACAACGTCACAGCTTCAGCAATCTGGGCTACTGATTGCACCAAAATCCTACACAAGTCCCTTCATACCAGTGGAATCTACTCCGACTCGAATGTCGACAGCCAAACCTTTCAGCAAAATGCAGACACGAAAGTCTCTCGATGACCTCTTTTTGCAGGAGCTTGCAAACGACCTTCATCGACTTCCTCCCGAAATTCTTCCCAACGACTGCTACATCCATCTTAGAGAAGGCGAGGCAGAGGTTGTGGGTGGATGGACGATGGAACGGTCTCCCGGAGACAATCAATCCAGAAACAGACATTTATCAATATTTCGTCACCGTGATGAACAATATCCTCCAAGCCAGAGAGCTTCATACCTCGGCAACATGGCATTCACATGCTCAAAAATCTCCCACGGGTGCCATCGCAAAGCGCAAGCCGGATATCTTTCTTCTCGACACCCAAAAAGTCCCTAAAAGCAAGACCGGCACTATCCACTGGAGGGATGTCCTCGTTGTTGGCGAACTGAAACAATCTGATGCAAATAATAGCAAGGCTGATATGCAGCTTGCTAGCTATGCTCGTGAGGTGTTTGGTGCTCAGATGAATCGTCGTTTTGTGTTTGGGATAACGATATGTGGCTTCAGGATGCGTGTGTGGTTGTTTGATCGGGCAGGTGGAATCAGCTCACAGACCTTCAACATCAACGATGACCCGAAGGCCTTTCTCAACGTTATTATTGGCTTTGCGACCATGTACCGTGACGATCGTGGTGCCCTTGGTTATGATATGACCATCTCCTCCTCCAGGAATGGGATTGGTGCCATCACGGTTGGTTCTAAAGGCTTCATTCTGGACGAAATAGTCTACTCCCATCCTGTCGTAAGTGGTCGTGCAACCATTTGCTGGAAGGCGCATAAGCAAAGCGAGCCAGGGACGGTATACGCAATCAAGGATTCTTGGTGACTGTTGACACGTGGAGAGGGGAGGGCCAATGCTTAAGGAAGTAACCGAGGCACTGAAGGAATCCTGGGATGAATGTGTGTGTTTTGTCGGTTGGAAAATCATTGTATATTCAATACATGCTGACAATTGTCAAGTACGCCAGTTTTTTTCCATTATGTAACCTTCATAGTATAACATTCTTGATCGACAATAAAGCCTGAGAGCCTATCCAAGTTGCTGATGTGCAGGGTTGGGTGACAACACCAAACTTCTAATGTCGTGATCGGTGAGAATGTTATAATATGACGGGTACATAATAGAAAAAAATCGTCGAGCTATATTCTTGAAGGTGCATGCCTGACATTGGTGAAAAGAAAAAATACCTAACATCGAACATTGGCAAGGAAAAAAAAAAAAAATGGCATACTTGACATCAGAAAGAGGAATATATTGCCATCATTAGCATGCCTCATCACAAAGAAGGCCAATGGAACATGTGCCGACAAAAAATGCACATTCAAAAAAAAACTATCATACAAAGTTAAAAAAGATTATTTAACATTTCATTTGTATTTCATTCACTCCCTTCACTACCTCCTCCACTCCCTGGACCATTTCCAGCTTATGTACCGCCACATTGAATATGTTCTCCACTTCAACGTAGTTCACAGTATTAGGTACCAGAAGAGTGTTGGTAGGAAACAGAGCCTTGCGAAAATGACGAGCAAGGTCCTCTAAAGGTGCAAAGAATGTTGAGAACTTCGACAAGATATCCATCTCGAACTCGAATTCATCAATCATCACTACAGTCTTGTTTCTTGCAATGACTGTCAGATCACCCTCCATCCATAGCTTCAGTGGTCGCTCTTTCTTCTCTCTGCCCGGGCTTTCCCATGTGCAACAGATCCAAAGAAAGACGTAAAAGAATGACTCCATATCATCACGATAGCTATGTGTAAAAGTTCCATACTCCCTGCCACCTCGAAGGACATTGATTGACATGAATGGCAGTGTCCCGGTGCGATGTGGGCTTTGTGGCTTCCTTGCAGTATCAATGTTGACGGCGTAGTCGAGGTCGATGATACACCCTTGCCCGTGTTCGGCGATAATGATGTTGTAAAGAGAGATGTCACGATGGAGGACTTTTGCCTTTTCGTGCAAGAGCCAATGACCCTTGATGGCATCACGCAACGCACAAACCAGCTCTTTGAGAGTCCCAAACTCGAAAATTGGCCTACCGAAGGTAGAGATCACCATGCGCGTGTGAATACGGTTTACTGGGGCTTGAAGAGGACTTGCTGGTTTCACGTTTTTCCGGATGTTGTTGGTATTATCGATCATATCGTTGATGTGGACATCCTCGTGCCTATAATGTTGTGCAACCAATGGCTGTGATGGATCATCCCAGGATTCTTTCAGCGCCTCGGTAACTTCCTTAAGCATTGACCCCTCCTCTCCACGTGTCGACAGTTGCCAAGAATCCTTGATTGCGTATACCGTCCCTGGCTCGCCTTGCTTGTGCGCCTTCCAACAAATGGTTGCACGACCACTTACGACAGGATGGGAGTAGACTATTTTGTCCAGAATGAAGTCTTCAGAACCGATCGTGATGGCACCAATTCCATTCCTGGAGGAGGAGATGGTCATATCATAACCAAGGGCACCACGATCGTCACGGTACAT
>VBJK01000411.1 GCA_005879655.1 Chloroflexota bacterium
TAACTCTTTCTATATTATATGGTAGGAGAAACTCACAATTGTAACAGCTCCTGCAAGCCATTTCTTTGATGTGCCTAGAACTTATGAGAGGCTCAGGATGTATACGCGCATAATGTTGTTGGCTTTCCTCATGTGGAGGTGGTTGCAAGATCATCCCTTCATTCACCCTAGAGACAATGGTACAGTCACCAAGATAGCATCGTTCAGAACAGTTCGGACATACATATTTTACATATACTGAACTATCTGCTACAACAAGTGACTCAGAGGCTTCTGTGCTTTGTTGGGCCGAGGAGGAGGATGGCTGACTGCTGGGTCTCTCACGAGCGCTTCTAGGGCGCTTCTTAGGAGCAGGTGGTAAATAATTCTCATCAGGTAGAAAAGAAGAGGGAGTTGATACTTTTTCTTGTCCTCCATCGGTGATAGTCGCAGGCTTTATAAGGAGTTCTTCAAGAGCTTCACGAATACCCTTGGCAACATCGAAAAACGCTTCATCAATAGTATGTCCATCAGAAACCACGACTGGTTTGTCGCTAGTTGGCAGTGCTTTAAGCTTGGCAAAAGGGGCGTCCCTCCAATCTACAGGCCGTAGTTTCACAGGTATTACACGCGCTTTCCCCTGCTCGTGCCGCTTCATTGCTTGTATCATCTCTTCGCCGTAACAGTAATCAGAAGCCATGAAATCGGAACTAATGACTCACGGTTCGCTTAAATGACAGGCCGAAATTACGAATCATCGTTTAATCGAGTATAGACAGCAGAAGAAAAGCCACAGAGGGCTAAAATCTGCTGTTGCAGCGCAGAAAGAGGAGGGAGATGCCGTTGTACAAACCCAGAGCCAGACACGATGGTCAGAGTGATCTCGTTGAAGGCTTCCAGCAACCGCTCAGTGGTAGGCTGAGCCGTCCGGCGTTTGGGGTTGCCCGCAAACAATCCTGCGATCTCCTGGCGCTGCTCGGCCAGCGCGGAACGCACCACGCCCTCCAGGACAGTGACGACGCGCAGAGCGATGGTCAAAAGGCGAATGAGACCGACGCGATGATCATCACGTTGCACATACAGCGGCCCCAGAGACAAGGGATGGCCTTTGAGTCGGCCAAAGTTGCGCTCGACCAGATATTGATCGCGATAGGCTTCGACCGCCGCGCTCAGCCCCAGGGCAGCAGTCTGCTGATTGGTCGCGTAGACCCGCCACCCCAGCACCTTCATCGCACGCTCGATGGCCTGCTGGTCGCGTTGGGCATGCACCTGGAAGCTCCAGATCTGCCGAGGTACCGACAGCTTTCCTCGATACACACGAACTGGCTGTTCGGCAACCGCTTCCTGGATGGACACTTGAAGCAAGCCCTCGACACGCAAGGACGAGAGGATGGACTGCACCTGCTCTTGCACCTGGACACGGTTGCTCAGCCGAGGTTTGCCTTGTTTGCGCACCATCAGTTCCCCAATGGCTTTCTCTGCCTTCTCCAGCCGTTGCAGCAAGTTGCTCTGAGCCGCGAGGCTTGCATCGATCGACTGGATCATCAGGCGACGTTCTTGCCAGTGGATCGTCTGATTCCCTTCATTGACCGACATCTCGACCAACGTCTGATATCCTTGCGCAATGCACTTCGGTTGGTCTGTTTCCGCCTCACGCACCACCTGGATCAAGGGCGAGCCTGCTGCCAGATACGCTTCCACGTTCTGGGCCAAAGTGGCTGGTGGAACATGCAAAGCCGAAAGAGGGCACAAGTAAAAGTCCCCTTGCGCCTGGATATGAGCACGTGTCTTTTCGGCAGCCATTTTGCAATCGCCTACGTACAGCAAGCCTGCTCTTCCCAATCCCTGGTGCACGCGATCGACCAGGGGGACATACACTGGATCATCGGCCTTTTCCCCGCAAAGCACTTCACTGGCCAACGGAACGCCAAACGGGTCCAGGGTGGCCAGGGCAATTTTGATCTGAGGCAGGTCCGGTCGGTGGTCTTTGCTGTGCCCCAATTGCAGCAATCCCTCTTCGCTGACGTCAGCGTAACTGCTCACCGTGGTCGTATCCAGGCGCACACAGCTTGCAGAGAGAGCATACACACGCAACAACTGTCCCATCAACTCCTGCTCAAACGCTCGCTATCGTTCATCGTCGGAGAGCACACGCAGCACATCTGCCAGCCTGTCATCCGTCACATCCAAAGGGGTCAAACCCACCAGTCCGCACCCGCGCAGGGTCGTGAGTCTCCGACTGACCCAGTCCTGGACCCGATTCATTCGATGGTCGGCCTGCGACAGCACATGGGTCAACCACACCAGGGTCAGTTCGCCCATGCTCAGTCCTTTTCGCAGACCATGGGTCGGAAAGTGCTTGTCCAACAGGATCGCCAACTGCATGCGTTGCATCTGCGCCAACAAGAGCGCAATATCGTCCGTTCGTTCTGTTTCAATGCTCAGGGCTTCTTTCATTCCCTGAGTTTACCAACTTTTCGTTTTTGCGTCCAGATTTAAGCGAACCGTGAG
Source organism: Chloroflexota bacterium (assembly GCA_005879655.1). Next base: position 2,491 of record VBJK01000411.1, read on the forward strand.
TAATGAGCAAAAGAATTATCTGTGCTGTATTCAAGTGCTTATGAATTTCCTTTTCCCGCTCTGTGCCTGCGCTAATATCACGATCATACCATACGTCAATATAACCAGGCCTCTGCAATCCTTGAAGATGTTTTACCAGACTCTGTAGAAGTGGCTCATCTTGATGGGCGTAAGAAAGAAAGACTTCGATTGCCATATGAACACTCACCTAATTTGCTAGGGCAGCTACATAATGAACTGTACTCAAGAGAACTGTGAAGAGAGCAAGACTTGAAATTATCATCTTCACCACATCAAAATCAACAGTGCTATATATGATATAGCAACCATTCGTATATACCTGGATCATTTGGCAAGACTAGAGTACACTCGCCTTCTTGCTATCGCAGCTAATAGCCCATTAGGTGCGATAACTCGCCAACATACGAGAACTTATGCTACGCTGAGGACCAATCTAAGTATACCATTTTTGCACGTTAGGTGCGATAGGGAGAAGGTACACTATGCAGACCCTTTCACATGCTTTCCAAACATTCCTAGCACAATCCACATTTGCCGTTCGTACTCGTGAAAGTTATACAGAGGACCTTGTTCCCTTGATGCGTACCTTGGGCCAGGCTCCCATTGTCGCTCTGACTGCGCAGGTCACTACCACATTTCTGGCGTCACAGGAACATTTAGCACCCAGTACCTACAATCGGCGCTTGGCCGCATTGCGCAGTTTTGTTCACTGGCTTCAGGATCAGTCCTTGCTCTTGAACGATCCACTCGAAGGCGTGAACCGCCGACCACTTCATCCTCAGTCCCCACGTGCGTTGGATGCAGAACACACTGAAGCAGTATTGCGAGGTATTGCTGACTAT
>VBJK01000412.1 GCA_005879655.1 Chloroflexota bacterium
AATACGCTGAACTATATGCCCAGGCCGCTATTACCGATATACAACGTGGGCAGGATGAACAGGCTCGCACTCTATTACAGAGTTTTGTACGTGTGGCTGGCAAAACAGAACTTCTACAACAGATCAAACGTTATACACAAGATCTTCCTACTACAGATGCTGATCTACCCGAAGACGAGCTACGCGCGAACAAGGAGCTACTGAAACGCATAGAACACATCACAAAGGGATTGTAAACAGAGGGCTTGTCATGAGAGAATATAAGAGATTTCTGTTAAGAAAAAACAAACTTGTTAGACAGTGAAGACGAAACTGGGCAAGCATAGTGCAAGAGACAGTGTGCATTGCTCTTAACCGTGGAGGAACTCCTCATTATGACCATTCAATTCTTACGTGGCAACTCGCAAAGCCCTAGAGGACACGCTATCTTGTTCGCACGTGTCTCAGGTGACGCACGTGCAATCTATTGTACATATTGTGTAGTACCACCTATACCCATGTCCATTGCAAAATGGCTACCGCCAATGCTTGCAGCACAGCTCCCAGCTGAGGAACTGCGCGAGGCTACCAACATTACCGGAACTCCTATTCCCCCTATGTTGGAAGAAGTAAGCAGTTTAGAATACTTGGACTCCCTAGCAGAGCGCCGTGAGGACGATCTCTGTGATATGGGCACGATCAATTCACGTGACGAAATGACACGTATGCAAATGGCCATCACCGGAAGCCAAGAATACGGTCAGCTCTACGCCTCTTACACTTCACCATTGAAACCCATAGAGGCAAAATTTAGTGAACCGATCGAGTTAGACGAACTAGACACCAACGAACTCCTCTATCAGACAATGTCTGATCGCCAAAAATTGGCTGAACTGGGGAAATTGATTGGTACGGCCCGCTACGCTATTGAAGGCAACGACGCACAACTGCAAGAGGAGACCCAAAAAAAGATGCTGCTCATCTCCCGCCTCCTTGCTGAGAAATATCGTGGCAAAGAGCTGGTAAAAGCGGCCATTAACCCAGATGCACAGGGAGCCAAACTGGCCGAATTATACCTGAGTCGGGCCTACAAACTGCTCGATGAGGAGTACGCCGATATTCCAGGCATCGAACGTTCTATTCGAGAGTTGCAAGAGTAAGGTATTACTCTTGCTCTATTTTAGAGGCTTCCTGTATGTATCAGATCTATCTTAAAATGACATATTCACTTTTAGGAGTTTTTGTATGCCACAACTTGCAATGGGGATTGATCACTCACATTTAATCGATGCGTTAGTTGCAGATAAGCATGACGAAATCGTCGCCATCGCACGTGAACTACTAGAACAGGTGCAATCACCCGATGTACTGCTTGCGCGCATCGGCATGATCGCGGTTCATGGCGATAGCGATGGACACCCTTCTATCACCCTTGCAGCAGCTGCTATGCTAGCACGCTTGCTTCATACCATTCCGCAATCTATCGACGGCAATAGCTCGCTCCCCGAACGCGCACTACCCCTTGTGGTACAGGCGCTACGGCAGGCTGTTCCAGTAGTGAAGGCAGGCTATAAGAAAGAACCACATTACCCGCAACCGCTCTTTCCCAGCGGACTACCAGAGGGCGAAACCGTCAACCAGAAGATGCACGAGGCTGTCTACAATCATGATACGCTACTAACCGAGCAACTCCTCTTTGGCCTCTATGGCTCAGGAGCCGATTATCGCTCGATGGAAGTACGTACCTATGACGGCATCTCGGCAACGTTCCAGCGAGTAGGACACCCACTTATGTTCGCCGTACGCGGCTTCCAGCTCCTGGATGCAGTAGAGTGGGGTGATCGCGCACCCAATATACTTCATTGGTTGGCACCCCATTTACCACTGCGCACCGATGCAGATGAACCTTCCTGGATACAGGCGGTACGCAACTTTATCGCTGATCCTGCCCACAGCGTCGCCAGTGTACGCACGCGCCTGGCTGCTCCGCGAGACGAGAATGCGCTTCCCTTACGCGCATTGATCACCACCAGTCATGCCGATCCTGCCCGTGTCTGCCAGGGAGTCTATGATGCCCTTGTAACAGGTGGTGCCTCACCACGTGCCGTTGGCTCAGTTATTGCCCTTGCTGCAACAGATATCATACAGTCTGTTGACGATAGTAACCGGGAATTATTTGTACGTCTAGCCCATGGTCTACTTTTTTCCTCAGCCGTCCGTCAGGTATTTCGCCGTGTGCAAGACGTGGAAGTGCTCACGCTCCTCTTCACCTCAGCCGCCTTCATCAATGCGCTTTACAAAGATACGCTAGAAGAGACTAAGCAGAGTACCCAGAAAGTATCCCGTACCATGGCCGCACTACGCACCGGTGGGCTTATCGCAGTCTCTCAGCTCGAAACGCTAGAAGCCCAACTCAAGGCGCAGGATCTCACGGACGCTCTCGCCACAGCACAGCGCTATCTCAAGCTTGCATACGACCCACATGCACTCTTTGCTACCATAGCGCGCGTCTCCGCCTTGACTGATGCACGCGACGACCAGGGACACACGCTCCAAATCACGCAGGCCGCCAGCGAGGAATCCTTTGGCCAGCATGACCCTGCCATTGCGAAACTGCTTTAAGAGACAAGCTGCAAACATGTAGGGTTGTGGTAAAAGAAAGGCGTCAAGGGCAGGATTGCCCCCTTGACGCCTTTCTTTTACCACAACCCTACACTCATTCATGAGAGATTCATTACAACACGGGACGTAATACATATGTTTTGATGGCATACCGCCTGAAGAGGTCTCTGGCTACCAGAGTAATACCTCCATCATAGCTAAAATTTATCGAGAACAGCGCCTCAATAAGTGAGTATGCCTTTTCATCATCGTAGGATTGTTTAAATCTTACACTAGAATAAGATAGAAGGAGAAGTTACGTATGCAATCAGGTAAGAAATTTGCTACAAAGCTTCTGCCAACGGTGTTTTGTTTGTTGTCTCTGCTCATTGTAGCCTGTGGTAACACTGGCAACAACTCCCCCACAGCTCAGATCACCAAAGCGTCAGAAGACAAACAGATCCTCGTCCGGCCCTACCCAGGCTTAGCTGACCTCCGAACACTCGATCCTCCACAAACTACCGATCTTTACTCAGCACAGTCCGAGTATATGATCTATGCAAACCTTGTGATACTAGGTGACAAGGGAGAGGTTGTGGACATGCTGGCCGCATCACACAATGTTAGCAGCGATGGCCTCACCTGGACCTTCACGCTGCGCGATGGCCTCAAGTTCAGTGATGGGACTCCGATTACGTCGCAGGACGTTGTCTACAGCATCGACCGCTCACTGCAACCTGCCACAAAGTCGCCAAATGCGTCCTATTATATGGCACGCCTCAAGGACGTAGATAAACTCGTAACTAACAAGGTCAAGACGTTGATCGGCGATAGCTTGCTCGCACCTGACGCCAAGACGGTCAAAATCATCACGGACAAAAAAGTTGCCTATTTCCTGGACGCTCTCACCTACCAGACCAACTTCCTTGTTGAGAAGAAGATGATTGATAAGTACGGCTCCAAATTCACCGATCATCTCTTAGAGGGTGGTTGTAGTGGCCCTTGGATTGTGTCGAACTACGTACGTGGCAAGGAGATTGATTTCATCCCTAACCCCAACTATTTCGGGAAAAAGCCACTCTTGAAGAAGGTTGTACGCCCCTTCTACAAAGAAGCCGACACCACTTACTCAGCCTATCAAGTCAATCAGTTGGATAGTGCAACCATACCGACTCCTAAACTGAATGAGGCTAAGGCTTTGCCCAACAACCAGTACCATAAGGACCTGGCGCTGGCTATTGGTTACTACACGCTAAATTACCTGAGCAAACCATTCGACAATATAAAGATCCGCCAAGCATTCGACCTGGCCCTCGATAAAGATGCCATTGCCAATAACGTCTATAAAGGCACAGTGCTGGCCACCAACCACATTGTTCCTCAAGGTATGCCCGGCTACTTCCCAGACCTCAAACGCGCTGGCAGTGTCACTGATACCAAGGCACATCCTGATCTGGCCAAACAATTATTTGAACAGGGCCTCAAAGAAGAAGGTTTCACGCGTCAGACTATGCCACCAATTGTCATGACGGTTTCTACAGTCGGTTCAGCAGATGCGCGTAATTCCCTCGCAGCCGAACAACAAATGTGGCAGACTGCACTTGGTATCTCCATCAAAGTCGATGATATCGACTTCAATAAGCTGGACGAGGAAGTGACCAACAATGCAGGTTCCTCGAAACTGATGGCCTGGAGCATTGCCTGGATCGCAGACTATCCAGACCCACAGAACTTCACCTCGATCCAGTTTGGCAACAATGCAGCCAACAATAAGTCAAACTATGGGCAAAACCATGCTACGGATGTAGACCTGCAAGTTGCTACGCAGCAATTGCTTGAGCAGGCCGACGCCAACACCAGTAATCCCACTGCACGCTTGCAGCAGTACAACAAAGCTGAACAGCAATTGGTGGATGACGTAGCATGGTTGCCGATGTTTCAGCAAACCACAGAGTACGTGATGAAGCCCTGTGTCACAAATTACATGAGCAATGCGTTCAAAAATAAACCTTTGTAACTACTAGTGACATGAAAGCATGAGTTGATCAGTAAACGTGATCAACTCATGCTTTTCTAATCCCGCTTCCAGCCTTTGCATTAATCATTATTAGTTGCGTCTCCTCATCGCTTAAGTAAGAAAGCGCCTGATTTATCCATCTGATCCTCATGTGTCCACTTTGCACGAGCAGCTCTTGCCAACGCTTCTCACTACCGAGTGCTTTTGCCCCTTCAACTCCAGCAACGCTGTGGGATGAAACAAGAGCGCCGGGATAATTGGCATAGCATAAAGCGCAAATTAAAGAGTCGCATCATGTTTATTACTGAGAGAGTAGGTGCCACTACAGTATCGAAAAACTATGACACTTCGGCCAGAGCTTTTCTTTGCACGGATGGTTCATAACGATTCTCTTTTCAAAGTGCTCAACCGCATACAGCACTTTGACATCTCACTGTCAAGGGATTATGCTATAGGTCATGAGAAAGAAACAAACTGATGCAGCAACGATACGACTTGAGGAGACAGGTAGAATAGCTATTGCTTGTATACGAGAACTCTATATTTGACACTATTTCCTGATAACGGTTATTACGCGTTTATATGAACTCTACGGACAGCAGTCCCTACTAGTAAAAAAATCTAGCGTTTTTTGGCAGTGCTTTCTTAGTTTGCAAGGCATCCTGCCGAGGCAGTATACTTACTTCGAGAACACCTCGTCAAGAACGCTGAAAAAACGGTCATACGACTCTAAGAGGTAAAGCAACAATGCTTCAGTTCCTGCTCAAGCGTTTTATTGGGCTTATCTTTGTGGTGATCTGTGTCACCTTCATCACGTTTATCCTGGGATACTTTGCACCCGGCGATCCCATCCAAGCGTTATTAGGCCAACACTATGATCCCGTGATTTATGCCCAACTAAAACACCAATATGGCCTCGACCTGCCCTGGTATGAACAATACTTGAAATACCTCGCAGGTCTCTTCCGCCTGGACTTCGGCCTCTCCTTTCACTACCAGGGAGAACCCGTCTGGGATATTCTCAAACAAGGTGTTCCTGTCTCAGCCGAACTTGGTCTATGGGGACTCCTTTTAACAGTGCTGGTAGGCATTCCGCTGGGTATTTACTCGGCACTTAAAGCAAATACATGGGTAGACAGTACCAGCATGGGTTCTGCGCTCATCCTCTATGCACTGCCGCCATTCATTCTTGCCGTGTTTTTCCAGGTCTTGATTGTCTGGATTGACCAAACGACGGGGGCACAATGGCCAGTCTCCAACTGGGGAACGCCCTGGCAATATACCTGGGCAGACCTCTCATACAAGCTTGGTCCCATTTTTGTCTATTCCGCCATCAGTTCTGCTTACTTCGCACGACTCGCACGCACAAGTATGTTAGAAGTGCTACGTCAGGACTACGTGCGCACTGCCAGAGCAAAAGGGTTAGTTGAGAGGATTGTTATCTATCGCCACGCTTTCCGTAACGCCTTAATCCCCCTCGTCACGGTGATTGGTCTCTCTATCGGTCTCTTGGTGGTTGGTATCTTCTTCATAGAGCAGATCTTCAATATCCCTGGTATTGGCTCTGTCTCACTACAGGCTATCAGTGACCGCGACTATCCGGTTATTCAAGCTACAACTGTATTACTAGCAGTAGCTGTAGTTATCGGGAATCTCATTGCCGATGTTCTCTATACTCTTATAGATCCACGCATCAAGACGAACTAGAGGGAGGATCATAGGTTGGACAGACAAGATGCTTATCCCTATCATGACACAGCAACAGGACCACTACCAATCGTTGTGCCAACCCCTATACGACCAGAAGAGCCGCTTATAGCACAACATATCCAGTTCACAGCAGAGATAGAAGAGAAAAAAACATCAACTCCGCTGCAAGACTCGCTCAGAAGGCTACGGCAGGACAAACGCGCCATGGCCAGTATGCTCGTCATCCTGATCTTTATTATGCTTCCACTCGTTGGACCACCGATCTACCAACATCTCGGCAATACTTATAGTAGTCCCACGAGTGGCCTAATAGGCCCAGAAGTCTATCGCAGTCCCTTCCATACAGAACTCACGCGACAGGATGAAGGACCATCCGCGCAATACTTGCTTGGCACCGACTCCATTGGCCGCGACCTGTTAGCTCGCCTTATGCAAGGTATGCTCGTCTCTCTCTTAGTGGCTATCACAGTAGAAATAGTCAACGTTACATTAGGTATTGCCATAGGAGTATTAGCAGGCTTCTTTGGGGGCTGGATCGATCAGTTTCTAGCGCGTTTTACAGATATCATGTTCGCCTTCCCTGGCTTACTCTTTGCGATTTTGCTGGCTGGTATCTTCGGCTCACAGGCCGACGTCGTCCTTAGCAATATTCCCATAATCGGGGCGAATGGTAATGCTCGCCTGCTCGTCGTCTCTCTCGGACTGGCGATGACCACGTGGCCGCTCATGGCACGTTTAGTACGCGGCCAAACGCTACAGATTAAAGAGCAACAATTTGTTGAGGCTGCCCGTACCTCCGGCACAACGAATTTACACATTATCCTGCGCCACATTGTGCCTAACCTGTTTAGTATTGTCATCGTAGCAGCAACATTAGACATTTCTGCTGTGATTATTGGTGAGGCAGGACTAAGCTATCTAGGTCTGGGGGTACAAGCTCCCGGTTCGAGCATTGGCCTGATGATTAATGATGCCAAGGGCCTCATAGGTACCCCTCACCAATGGGAGGTGCTTGTGCCATCGTTGACCCTGGCCCTGATTGTCCTTGCATTCTCGTTCCTTGGTGACGGCCTGCGCGACGCATTTGATCCACGATCAAAAGACTAGTAAGCGGAGAGATAACAATGACAGCCAATTTGCTGGAAGTCAAGAACCTGAAAACGCACTTTTTCACCCGCAGCGGCGTCGTTAAAGCCGTTGACGATGTCTCGTTTACCATCAAAGCAGGTGAAACATTAGGCGTTGTGGGCGAGAGCGGTTGTGGTAAAAGCGTGACGGCGCTCTCGGTCATGAGGCTAGTGGCCAATCCGCCCGGTAA
>VBJK01000413.1 GCA_005879655.1 Chloroflexota bacterium
AAATGCCTTGCTCATACGCATCGTATCAACTTGAACCCGTTCTCTTTCAAGGTGCACGAGACTGGCACTGTAGAGTATCAGACGACGCTCGGAACCATTCGGGGGCACCATAACACACCACCTCATACCACCCAACACCATAACGGGTCCGGTGGCTTATCTGTAGTGGCGTAGAGGGGTAGCCAGCCACCCATTCTACGTATAGTTTGCCTTCCCCCTCCCGTCTCGAAGCTTTTCTCTTTCATATTACCAGAAATGGCACTTCCGAGTGCCTTTGACCGTAATCTCCGGTTTTGTATTCCTGTGCATCAACGTGGAACGTTCGATCGGGCAATTGCTGCCTTGGCCCCAGGGTTTTTGGAGTATCCTGTCACTGGGGAGGTTTTTCAGTCGAAGGTTGCTTGTAAGACACGCCTGCAAGCCTTTGCGCTCAGTCAGGGCTTCGCCGTGGTGATTGGCAAATCTAACAAAGATGGGACTCCATTTGTCGAGTTTCTATGTGTCCACCACGGGACGCAGTCTCGGAACGATCGTGAGCTGGAGGAAGAGGTAGAGAGGGACCCTGAGGGCAATATCACTAGCCGTCGTCAGCGTGGTGATACTCAGATGATACAGAAGCTGGACTGTCGCTGGCGTTGCTTCTTGTCCTTCAAATACCCTCATTCCTTTCGCGTATCATGTCCACGTGAAGGCCACCCCAGAGTACCAGATGTTGACGAACAGGGCCCGGAACATGCGCTATGCGATGATTCGCTACTCTGACAGTCAGCGAGTGCTTCAGATGGAAGGACTTGGCTTCACCATCAGTGCTTCCACGTACTACAACACTGTCCGTCATAACAGGCCTTCCTCCGAAGACTCTCAGACCATCCACAGCAGTTTTAACTGCAACAAAGGCTAAAGCGCGTGTCGAGAGCGCGGGTGAGGAAGATCTAGGTTTGCCTCCGTCCACTGCCCCCCCTAGGCTAGAGGACGCCGTCACCAAGAGGAGCCGTGGAAAGACGTTGGACTACCTTGCATTGCACACAGGCAAGGCAAGCAAGAAGACCAGGCCCGAGGAGGGTCCTGAGGAGTAACCAGCTGTCGGATCGGGCCCCGAGTAGTGACAACTTGCCAGTTTAGGCAGTACCATAGCTATAGCTATAGCCAAAATGGATCCCAATGGTGTATCATGACCCAATGCGTGCCTGTGGCTCTGCCTTCATATCCCTCTACGCCACTACAGATAAGCCACCGGACCCGTTATGGTGTTGGGTGGTATGAGGTGGTGTGTTATGGTGCCCCCGAATGGTTCCGTCAGACGCTGATTCAACAGGCGCGCAAATATCGCACTGGAAAGCTATCATACTCAGAGGGTCGGTATGACTATCAACCAGAAAACCTACTATAACTTACTACGCAAGAAGCTTTGCGATAATAGTAACCCTGATACTATTACTGGTCTTCTTGAGATGCTTCAGGAAGCAGATTTCGTCTGCCGGACGAGAACCGACGACGAACTGGACGCTGAGGATAATATTATCAGTCGTAAGCTTGTTCAGATTGTCTTTCTGCACAGAGAGGCCATCCGTTTTGGCCAGCGCTACATTTCTGATAAAGTGCTCATCGTCGACGGTACTTGCAATACTAACAAGATGCGAATGCCATTGCTCGTGGGTGTGGGTATCACTAACTCAGGCAAAACCTTCCCTCTCGCTCTCAGCTATTGTCCTGGCGAAACTGCTGAGTCGTACGATTTCTTCTTCTGGTGCTTACGCGAGGAGGTTTGGGTGGACGGTGCTCTAGAACCCGCTGTTCTTATGGGCGATCAAGCAGCTGGTTTGATCAAAGCAGTTGATGTACTGCACTCAATGCCAAAAAGCAAGCTACAATTTTGCAACTGGCACGCGGTCGAGGCAATGCGAGCAAAATATAACAAAGCCGGCTATACCTCAGAGGAAATTGACGGCTGGATCGACGGCGAGCTTGAGATTAAGGGTCTAACTGATCACTCATGGGATTACATCAAAAGTGCTACCGAGGAAGAGCTGAAGACAAATCGGGTAAAGCTGATAAACGCTTTACGTCCCAAAGAGCAAGGATATATCACAGATACATGGGTACCGAAAGAGCATAGGGTCATTTTCTGCTATACAAAGCTACTGGCGAATCTCGGCTGCGTTGCTACGCAGCGCAGCGAGGCATATCATCCTCCTCTTAAGAAGGTGACCAATGGTCAGCTATCACTCGAGGACTCTGCTTCTGCAATTAGCACGAAGATCCACTCTATTTTAAAGAATCTCAGTATGGATGAGGATAGAGCGCTCATCGACGCAGATCTGGCACTCGATATGAATGCGTTTCGAGACCTCGTTAACGTAGTAAGCATTGACGCAATCAGGAGGATTGAAAAGGAGTGGCTACTACTCCACGAGCTTACTAACGAAGCTGGGACTACTAATATTGATTTAGGATTCTGTGAGTGCGAGCTTCTGCTCCGGTTTTCTCTTCCTTGCAAGCATTTTCTTCTCCAAGCCTGCCAAAGCGGCACACCGCTTCCTAAGTCACTCGTACATCCTCGATGGTGGCTTAAAGGTCCTACGATTCGCAGCGATGCGTGGAAACCGTCGTACGCTCAAGAGCAACAGCTAATATTATCCCCGAAACGGAAAGATATCTATAAAGCTATTCAAGATGTTATGCTTGTTCAAGATCGTTTAGGACCGGAGGAACAGTCTCGCTTTGATAGCCAATATCTACAAGCACAAAAAAAGGCCAAAACCATTGCGGAACGGCACGAGGATCTTTCTCATATCCCAATCGGTATGCCGGATGCTGTTCCTAAAAAAACCTGGCGTAAGAAGAAAGACCACGGTAAGACGAATGCACGAGCTCTTACCGCCGCCGAGGCGAGTGACAAAGATCGACAAGAGCGTGAGAGGCTTGCTAGAATAGCCGGCAAGGCTAGAGCTACGTCTAAAGATGTGACAGAAGAGGATGATGATGGGATATACACCTGGGATAGTCTTACGCCTAGAGTGGGCGAGTCTCAAGGCGGTACCACTATCACAGTCGCCCCGAAGGCCGCAATGCGCCCACCTCCGCCTCCCGAGCGCTCCCCGTCCTTCTCTCCGACCCCAGCGGGCCTTCCACCCTCCACGGCGCCGGCGAGGTTGCCTGAGCCAGGTCAGAAGAGGAAAAGGGCGCCCACAAACAGGTATACTGAGGGCAGGCAGGCAGGCATCGTACGCTCTCAGGGACACTCGCAACAACAACAATAG
>VBJK01000414.1 GCA_005879655.1 Chloroflexota bacterium
AATAATTACAACAATAATCATCACAGGGGTCTTAATTAGACGTAGAGCATATGATTCAATCTTACATAATAGCAACTATTATCCTGGCTATTGAATTTATCGATTTCCAAAGGACTACCCTCGAACCCTAGGTGTGTTTTACCATGTACACACGAACACACATGTTTTCAATAGGGCCGAACCATTCGGTCCTAATGTGTGTTTCAGGGGTCGTTCCCTTTAACCCTAATTCGCCTATGTCCCACCCGATTGAGAATTAGGTCTGTTTTCGTATGCACACCACGCTGAACGTCAGCCGGATGTATTGTGCAATGAAAAACACCTCTTTCCCAAGTAAGGGCAGGTCTGGCCGAACCTATCCAAAGACCTTACCTTTCATGAATTAGCCTTCTTTTGTGTGCACACCATGCTGACGCAGCCGGCTGTATTGTGCAACTAAGAGGCCTTTTCAATTAGGGTTAGGGTTTTGGATTTGGGCTTAATTTTAATTTTCAAAATTAAAATTAGGGTTAGGGTTTTAATCTTGATTTTACCAAAATCAAAATTAGGGTTAGTTATCAATTGATTCCCTTAATCCAATTAAGAAATCAAAATAACCCTAGGTTCGAAAATCATTGCTATTTTCGGCCCTCTTCTTGATTTTACCAAAATCAAGATTAGGGTTCTTGATCTTGATTTTTCAAAATCAAAATCAGAATTAGATGTCAAAATAATTTCCTAAATCCAATTAGGAAATCAAGATAACATTTAATTCGAAGATTGCAACTAGGGTTCGGCCCTTTTCTTGATTCTTCGAAATCAAGATTAGGGTTTCGGCCCTCTTCTTATTTTCGAACAGCCCCTTTAATCAACACAATTCAATACCAACATCAATTAATCATATCTCAAGCCTAGGGTTTCAAGAATTCAATCATGCATAACAAGAAAACAAGATTCTACCAAGAACCTATCAATCGTCTATATACATGAATCAAGAATTCAAGAAATCGCATCATACACATAATTACACAAAATCATGCATATGATATTTCGAATCACAATCAAGAAAGCACATAAACATGTATAAGGGGCTCTGATACCACTGTTGGGTTTCGCCGGCTCCCTCGCGATAGAATGCGCAGCGGAATATGGTAAATTAAAATTTTTCTATCGCTAGAACGCCAGCGATCTTATACAGTTTATGTGCATGTTCAAGAGATAAGTTATTCGAAACTTACTTGTGATTCGAGAACTTCCACAGGAAGGGAAGGACCGAATGTATTCGGCCCTGTAGGGATGGCGTCGGCCTTCTCTTGACACAGGGAATCGGATACCCTTGTGTTCCCGGCTTTCACACGATCCTATCGTCTGCACGCCGGCAAGCCTCAGAAGAGATGGATGGACGAAGCCTTCGAACCTTCAAGGTTGCCCTAGGGTGGCCGAATTAGTCTCCTGATTCCTCCTTCTTGATTCACACGCCTCTTGTGTTGTAGAAGCTCAATTGCGCTCCCTCCAAGTTGTCCACGCCCAGTCCACGTACACCAGTCCGGCTGTAGCTTGATTCACCGGACCGCTTTATGGAAGACAAGACCTTTTGAGAAGGAAAGGCTCTACTTAACTCAACTCAATGAGGTGGGTAAAGCTCTTGAGAGAGATATGAGACAACAGGGATCCCCGTTGAGTAGTCCAGGCACCCCTCAACTTCAACCCTTCAAGGGAGTAGTTGAGTATCTGGGGTAACCAGAAAACTGGGGCATCTCCGTGTGAGCAGGAGACAGCTTTTGAGTGCACCAGGCAGAGCAAATAGCCGTCCCCTCTTGTCTCATAGGAGCCTTGGCCGAAATCTCCCCTCACCAAGGGGTATTTATAAGCCTCAACCACTCCTAGTGGGCTTGGCAGTTAGTTAGGCCCAATGGATAAGGTTAGTTAAGGTGTTGGGCCCATCTGTAACTAACTAACTAATTAAGATGGCCCACCTTATATTAATTAAAGTGTTGGGCCTATTATAATTCCCAATTAAATGGCCCATCTTTAATTAATAAATTAAGGTGTTGGGCCTGTTTTAATTTCCCAATTAAAACAGCCCACCTTAATTACTAATTAATCCATTTACTATCTCTCTCTTCTTTTCTTCCTTCTCTAGGCCCAATCTAATTAATTAATCCATAATTAATTAATTGGCCTAGTGTGATTAATTAAACAATAATTAATCACTTCTTATCTTCCATGTGTACTGGTTAACTGGTTGTGCGTGTGACTCCTTTAGGTTCAACTCATTATCTAGTCCTTAAGCATGCAAAACCGTTGCAAGATTAATCTCACGATTAATCACTTCTAGGTCTCCCAAACCATGAAGAGCTTAAGACGTCCCTCGATCACGTCCAGCTAACATTACTAGAGGGACACATAGATAAAGGATGAAGTCATCAGGCGTGTGAACCTTTCATCAGCAGTTGCTGTACAAGTACGGTCCCTTTACGTCGGTTCCCCGATTAATGCCTAGGACTTGGTCATTTCTCTCGGATCCATCTTGGGCATTAATAACTATAATGTCCTACAGCACTTGATCAATCCGTTGGTCCATGAACGGCTCCCAACCTTCATGTTATGA
>VBJK01000068.1:0-40096 GCA_005879655.1 Chloroflexota bacterium
ATACCCTGTCCTTCCTGGACCGCCAAAGAAAGCTATATTTTGCCAGAGCCTTGGTTTTATTATGGGAAGTGGAGCAGACGAGCAAAGTTGTTAGCCACCACGCCAGCCCCCTTTAAGATGCGTAACATCTTTATTGGCGACCGCGCTTTCGTGCACAAGGGGCTCCCGCCATTGTAGGGGCAACCACAAGGGATTGCCCCTACAATGGTACGAATCAGCCTCTCAAGCGTGACCGTACCCATTGTAGGGGCAATCCCTTGTTGCCCTGCTACGGCACTCACACAATGCGCCCATCCCTCATCTGGATAATACGGTGCGCCATTGCGCCAACCTCCTGAGCGTGCGTCACAATAATAAACGTCTGTTGTTGCTCGCGGTTGAGACCTGTGAGCAGATCCATAATCTCCGATGCGGTCTCGCTATCGAGATTACCAGTTGGTTCGTCGGCCCAGACGATCGCGGGATTATTGGTCAGGGCACGCGCGATAGTGACACGCTGGCGTTGCCCGCCAGATAGTTCGGCAGGACGATGGCGTGCCCGCTCGGACGGGCCAACGAGATCGAGCATTTCTAGTGCACGTTGGCGTGCTTTCTTGCTGGGAACCCTGGCAACTAGCATCGGTAGCTCGACATTTTCAACTGCTGTGAGCACAGGGAGCAAGTTAAAATCCTGGAAGATAAAGCCCATATGGAGGGCACGATACGCTGTACGTTTGCGATCGCTGAGTTCACGCAAATTCTCTCCGCGAATAAACACATCGCCTTCGTCAATCGTATCTAAACCGGAAAGGCAATTGAGCAGCGTTGTTTTGCCACAGCCACTCTGTCCCATAATCGCCACAATCTCCCCTTGCTCTACTGTAAGATTAATACCGCTCAATGCTTCGATACGTAGCTGTCCTGTACGATAGATTTTTTTGACATTCTGTGCCTGAATAATCGCCATAGTGATGCTTCTCAAAATAGGATGAAACCTCTTATTTTAAGGGATACCATTAATATTGTACCATTACCGAAGATAGACCAATATAAGGAGGAGGAAAAGGTTCTGTATCCTTGTAAGGGATTTTGGAAAGATTTTTGGCACAGAAACCTTTCCAAAATCCCCCTAAAGGATGCAGAGCCAGGTGGGAATTTTTCTTGCGTCGTGGACTGCTCTGTGCTATACTTCTCAGGCAACGGGAGGTATACTCCTGTTATATATGCAGATAAGCGCAAGATCAAGAACACACGCTCTCTGAACGGGCACACCCTGGGGTCCATAGCTAGCACAAGCTTAGAGAAGAATTGCGCCTTGGGGCCTCTTTTGCCCAGTACTCTCAAGAGCGGAGGATCAAAGGGAGGATCTGTTTTTTGGCCAACATCATTTCGATGAAACAACTCTTGGAAGCGGGCGTCCACTTCGGGCACCAGACCCGGCGCTGGAACCCCAAGATGCAGCAATTCATTTTCATGGATCGCAATGGCATCCATATTATTGACTTACAGCAGACTGTCACCCGTCTCAATGAGGCATATAAGTTTGTAGAACAGCTCTCTACCGACGGTGGTACCGTTCTCTTCGTAGGTACCAAAAAGCAAGCGCAGGAAGCTGTGGCGGAAGAAGCTAAACGCTGTGGTATGTTCTATGTCAATCATCGCTGGCTAGGTGGTATGCTCACCAACTTCCAGACCATTCAATCGCGTATTCGTTATCTTCGTGATCTGGAAGCACGCCGTGATCGCGGTGACTTCGAGCGTTTACCGAAAAAAGAAGTACAGCGTTTGCAGGATGATATGGTACGCTTGGAGCGCATTCTTGGTGGAATCAAGGACATGAAGCGCTTGCCAAGCGCCATCTTTATTATTGATACACGCAAAGAGCGCACAGCTGTATTAGAAGCACGACGCCTGGAAATTCCTATCATCGCCCTTGCTGATACGAATTGTGATCCTGACGAGATGGATTTCCCCATTCCAGCGAACGATGACGCAATTCGTGCAGTCCGTTTATTGTGCGCCAAGATCGCTGATGCCGCCGTTGAGGGTCGCCGTGAGCTAGAGGCACAGCAAAAGGATACTACTACTGTGGAGGAGAGTGAGCCGGTAGCGATTACGACAACCTCCGAAGCAGTCGAGGTAGCTCCTGCTGTACCCGCCCCTGAGACAGACGCTGTGGTGGCAGCGGAGCCAGAGCTAGTAGCCAAAGAGTAATTGAAACATGCATCAAGCGGGGGGTGAGGGGCAAATTGCCTCCTGCCGCCCGCTTTTTCCTGCATTTATAACCTTATGTGAAGTACAAACAGCACTTATTGCTGAGTAAATTCCAGTAAATTTTCATTTGTCAAGCACTCAGAGGCCAGCAAAGATGGACAGTAGTCATTGTATTGTTTCTGGCGTATGAGTATGATACGACTAGATTGAGGAGAAATCACAAGATGAACTATGCAGCAGCAGACGTAAAAAAGTTGCGTGAGGAGACTGGCGCAACGTTTGCGGATTGTAAAAACGCATTGGTAGAAGCAAAGAGCTGGGACGACGCGGTAAAGATTCTCGAAGCGAGGAGTGATCGTAAGGCTGAGAAGATGATAGCCGCTGGCCGTGAGACAAGAGAGGGTGGTGTCTTTGCCTACATTCATCACAACCATAGCGTTGGTGTCCTGATTGAGCTTAATTGTTCTACCGACTTCGTGGCGCGTAGTGAGAGTTTCCGTCAGCTTGCCAACGAACTGGCGCTACAAATTGCGGGCGTTGCACCAAAATATATCACTTTTGAAGAAGTGCCTGCGGATGTGGTGGAAGAGGCGCGCAAGGCGATATTGGAAGATCCAGCGTTAGCACGTGTACCAGAGGCGAAGCGTGAGGATTTCATTGCTGGCAAACTCAAGAAGGGATTGTCTGAACAGGTACTGATGATGCAGCCCTGGGTGAAGGATGAGACAGTGACCGTGGGCGATCTAGTTCGTAAGGTCATTGCTGAGACTGGTGAGAATATTGTCGTGCGGCGCTTCAGCCGTTTCAAATTGGGTGAGTAAGGTAGGAGACCAGACATGGCAGTCGAACTCAGGTATCAGCGTGTCTTACTCAAGTTAAGTGGCGAGGCTCTGGGTCCGCACGGTGGCGGTATTGATGCCGAAACGGTGCAACGCATCGCGGGTGAAATCAAGCGCGTACACGAATTGGGTGTACAGATTGCAATGGTGATTGGTGCGGGGAATATATGGCGTGGAGCGGACGCAGCGGCTACAGGTATTGATCGTGCTACTGCTGACTATGTAGGTATGTTAGCGACGGTGATGAATTCACTGGTAATGCAAGATGCCATGGAGAAACTTGGTATGGAGACACGTGTCCAGACTGCCATTGAGATGCCTCCTGTTGCCGAGCCATTTATCCGCCGCCGCGCCGAACGTCATCTTGAGAAAGGACGTGTGGTGATTCTTGCGGCGGGCAGTGGCAACCCGTTTTTCACAACCGATACTGCTGCTGCACTGCGTGCTGTAGAGCTGAACACACAGATCTTGCTCAAGGCAACCAAAGTAGATGGTATCTATGATGAAGATCCGTTGCGTAATCGCCAAGCCCGCAAATTCTCTCAGTTGAGCTATATGCAGGCCATCACTATGGGGTTGAAAGTCATGGATAGTACTGCATTGTCTCTGTGTAAAGACAACCATATGCCTATAATCGTTTTTAATCTACAGCAGTCAGGTGCGTTGGAGGCCATTATACGTGGTGAAAAGTGTGGTACACTCGTCACTACTGACGTAGAGGAACAAGATAACTAAAGGGTTATTTGTCCTTCGTTACGTCTTGTTTCGTCTTGGTGTGAGACTGCACCCATCGAAGAAGGGGTTAGCTATGACTGCCGATTTATTTAATGATGCAGAAAGACGCATGCAAAAAGCCGTAGAGGCTTTAAAGCAGGACTTGGGATCTATCCGTACTGGGCGTGCTAATGCGGCCCTCTTAGAGCGCATAACTGTTGATTACTATGGTACGCCAACACCGATTAATCAGGTTGCAACTATTTCTATTCCAGAGGCGCGTCTCCTGGTCATTCAGCCATGGGAGAAGAAAATACTCACCGATATTGAGAAGGCGATTCAGAAGTCCGATCTGGGGATTAATCCGAATAACGATGGGCAGGTGATACGTCTCAATATTCCCCCAATGAATGAAGAGCGTCGCCGTGATCTCGTGAAGACTTTGCATAAGAAGCTAGACGAGCACAAGGTGGCGGTGCGCAACATTCGCCGTGACGTACACGATAAGCTTCGTGATCGTGAAAAAAAGAAAGAAGTGTCTGAAGATGAGCTGAAACGTAGCACTGACCGGCTACAGAAGCTCACTGACCGCTTCATCGATGAGATGGAGAAGGTTGGTAAGACAAAAGAATTGGAGATTTTGGAGGTCTAACTTTGGCCAAGATACAAGATCTCTTATCCTCTACAAAGAAGGATAGGAGCACTGTTACGCAGCCGCAGTCCGGTACTACCGAGCAAGAGAAAGGGCCAGTCCGTCATATTGCGATTATTATGGATGGCAATGGGCGTTGGGCAACGATGCGACATCTGCCTCGTCTCGCTGGCCATAAGGCTGGGGTAAGTGCATTACGTCGTGTTGTTGAATGCGCTACTGATGCCCATATTGAGATGCTCAGTGTGTATGCTTTTTCAACGGAAAATTGGGGGAGACCTCGTGCTGAGGTTGATGGACTGATGCGTCTCTTCTGGGAGACGATTCGTTCTGATCTTGAGAAACTGCATCGCGATGGAGTGCGTCTGCGTCATCTTGGTCGTTTACAGGATCTCTCTCCTGATATACAGAAAGCCGTGCGGGATTCCGTCGAGCTGACGCGCAATAATACCCGCATTGGCTTGAATGTCTGTTTTAATTACGGTGGGCGAGCGGAACTGGTGGATGCCATCCGTCAGATGATTATTGACGGACTGCAACCGGAAGCGGTCACGGAAGAATTGATCAGTTCCTATCTATACACACGTGATCTGCCAGATCCCGATATGGTGATTCGTACAGCTGGGGAGATGCGTGTCAGTAATTTCTTGTTGTGGCAAACGGCCTATAGCGAATATTATGCAACGCCTACGCTCTGGCCCGATTTTGGACGCGAGGATTTGCTGGCCGCTTTAGAAAGTTATAAGCAAAGACAACGACGTTTTGGCCGTCTCACTTCCTCTTCAGCGCAATAGGGATGTACAATAGTAGGGCCGTAGTATCACAAGGTACTGCTGTCCTACTTGTCTATTATTGAGAACCTTTCTACTTTCCCGACCGTATAGTAATAAAAGAAAGATCACTTTGTGTCTTTAGAGGACGGAAATTGTTTGCAAGGTGCTAGCAAACCGAATAGAGGACAGGGTGCTCACGCACCTGCTCCAGAGGGGACCGATAGGCCAAAACAATCTGTTGGTCAGCGCTGGCTGGCTGCTCTGATTCTGATGCCGGTAGTGCTAGGCTTTGTGCTAGCCGGTGGATGGTGGGCTTTTGTTGCGGCAGGGGTAGTGGTAATCGTGTGCGTGTTTGAATTGTACCAGATGATGTTGCAGGCGGGGTATCACCCGCTGATCTGGATTAGCCTCGCTTTGAGCTTCCTCTTTCTGGTTGCTGCGATGTTGCCAAAATTTAGCTTGGTAATACTACAGACCGGTCTGGGGGGTGTACTACTGATTTCGTTTCCCTTGTTATTTTTCCGCAAAAAGCTGGAAGGGGTGGTGAGAGATTGGGCTATGACACTGGCGATCTCTATTTACGTTGGTTGGTCGATGAGTTGTTTTCTGGTGCTACGCGGGTACGAACAGTTAGTGATCAATTTCCCACATGCTCCCTGGATTGTCTTGCCACGCGGTCTGTGGTGGGTACTTTTTGTATTGTTAGGTATGTGGGGAGCCGATAGTGCCGCCTTCTTTACTGGGCGTTATCTGGGTCGCCATAAGCTGGCTCCGCATATCAGTCCTGGTAAGACATGGGAGGCGTAGCTGGTGGGCTGGTTCTGTCGGTAATAGCTGCGCTCATACTCACAGTAGGCCCGCTAGGGATTCCCTGGTACCTGGCAATTGTGCTGGGTTTGTTAATCGGTGTAGCAGGGGTGCTGGGCGATCTCTCTGAGTCGCTCATTAAGCGGCAAATGGACGTGAAGGATAGTGGGCAGCTTATTCCTGGTCATGGTGGCCTACTTGATCGTGTGGATAGTTTGCTCTTTGCAGTTATCGTCGTCTTTTTATTTGCTCAATGGGCAGGGAAGTAGTATATCATGACGACATTGCCTATTCATATTGCTCTACTGGGAAGTACGGGATCAATTGGCCGTCAAACACTGGATATAGTGCGGGCCTTCCCTGATCGTTTTCGTGTGGTGGCGCTGGCCGCACGCAAGAATGTGGCCTTGCTTGCTGAACAGGTACAGGAATTTCAGCCGCTACTAGTAGCATGTTATGCTGATACGCCGGATGCGGAGCAGGCGGTACGTGCAGAACTGCCAGGTGCCTTGTTGGGTGAGCAGGGCTTGCTCGCCGTTGCTACGCAAGCCGATGCGGATGTTGTGGTGGCGGCGACTTCTGGTCTAATGGGCTTGCGGCCAACGTTAGCGGCTATCGGGGCTGGTAAAACGATTGCCTTAGCAAATAAAGAGACGCTAGTCATGGCGGGACAAATGGTGATGCAGGCGGCCCGTCAGCATGGTGTGCCTGTCTTGCCTGTTGATAGTGAGCATAGTGCAATCTGGCAGTGTCTGCGTGGTGAGAAGATAAGCGAGGTGAAACGTCTGCTTATTACTGCTTCCGGCGGGCCATTGCGCAATGCAACTCCTGCACAATTGCGTGCCGTCACCGTTGAGCAAGCATTGGCTCATCCTACCTGGCATATGGGAGCAAAGATTACCATAGATTCTGCGACATTGATGAATAAAGGGTTAGAGGTGTTAGAGGCGCATTGGCTTTTTGATATTCCTTATGAGCGTATTGATGTGATTGTTCATCCTGAGAGTATTATCCATTCAATGGTAGAGTTTATAGATGGCTCGCTAAAAATGCAGGCGAGTTTGCCCAGCATGCATTTACCCATTATGAATGCCATCGCCTATCCGCACAGACTGGATGAGGCAGGTAAAGGTCTGATCAGGGAACTAGAGTGGTCGAAGATAGCGCGCCTCAATTTTGAAGAACTCGATGTTGCGCGTTTCCCCTGCTTTCGTCTCGCGGTGGAAGCAGGCAAGCGGGGAGGAACGTATCCTTGTGCTTTAGTCGGAACTGATGAGGAAGCAGTTGCACTCTTCCTGGCAGGTCGCATTAGTTTCCCCGGCATTGCGGAACTTATTGAAGAGGTATTAGAGCGACATCAATCGATTGCAGAGCCGAATGTAGCGGAGACGTTAGGGGCATGTAATTGGGCACGCAAAACGGTGAGAGAGTTGTGTCAAAAGCGTGTGCATTGAATGCAAGGCCAACATATTTCAGCGAAACCGTGCCGGTCGGTGGTTCGTGATGCTAGATGGATTTAAGAGCAAAGAGAAAAAGGAATTTAAGAGATGAATAACTGGTACTTACTCGCAGCCATTCCGGTATTCGGGTTGCTAGTATTCGTACATGAACTGGGACATTTTTTGACGGCAAAGTGGGCTGGGATTCGTGTAGAGGAGTTTGGCCTGGGATTTCCTCCCAACATCGTTGGCTTTCGACGACGTGACCAGGGTGGTTGGGAAGTCATCTGGTTTGGGCGGCACCGCGATAGTGATCTTAGCGCAAAGCAAAACCCATTTTCGGGTACCAGTGGAGGCGTGAGTGTTGAGAGTCAGGCTTCTCAGCATACCATTTATTCGCTGAACCTACTGCCAATAGGTGGCTTTGTACGTATGCCAGGCGAGAATGGCGATGTGAACGACGAGAGTGGCAACTACGATCCTCAGAGCTTTGCTGCAAAGTCGGCGGGCAAGCGTATTATCGTCCTCTGTGCAGGTGTGGTGATGAACCTCCTGCTGGCGATCGTGCTTTTTACTCTTGCCTACAGTGCTGGTGAGCCGACCTTCCCGCCGCAGATTGGAAAAGTTGTACCGGGTTCACCAGCTGCGCTAGCGGGCTTGCGTCCTGATGACACGATTGTCAGTGTCAATAATCAGCCGGTCCAGCAATTTAATGATGTGGTCACGATCGTTGGTCAGATTACTGCTGCTGCTGATAAACAGCATGAGCAAAAAGTGCCAGTGATCCTGAGTGTTTTGCATAAAGGAGAACGTACTCCTCAGACGTTGCGTGTGGATGCGCTGGTAAATCCTCCCAAGGGTCAGGGGCATATGGGTGTTGGCCAGAAAGTGGTCTTTGTCAGTTCTCCAATCTGGTTGGCCCCCTATAAGGGAGTGATTCATACCTATGAAGTAACACATGAGTTCATTCATCAGCTTATTGCGATGATCACAGGTGCTGTGAAGCCGGAGATAGCAGGCCCGGTGGGGATCGTCAATATCACCGGTCAGGTAGCCCAGACCATTCCAGATGCTGGTTGGTGGCCGATTCTCAGTTTGACAGCGGTCTTAAGTCTCAACCTGGCGGTAGTAAATATCCTGCCCTTCCCGGCGTTGGATGGTGGGCGCATTGTACTCGTTTTGATCGAGGTGATACGTGGTGGCAAGCGTCTGAAGCCGGAGCGTGAAGGGCTTATTAATCTGATTGGTATGGCAATCTTACTGGCCCTAATGGTCGTCATCACTATCACTGATGTGATGCGTTTGGGCAGTTAATCGGAGTGTGTAGGAATTATGCGAAGGAAAACACGGCAGATCCATGTTGGTAATGTAGTTATTGGTGGTACTGCGCCTATCGCAGTGCAGTCAATGACCACGACGTATACGCGCGATGTGGCGAGCACCGTTGCACAGATTCAGCGTTTGGAGGATGTAGGGTGCGAAATTGCTCGTGTGGCGGTACCTGAGATGGAAGATGCAGTGGTGCTGAGAGAGATCAAGAAGCGTATTCATATCCCGCTGGTAGCGGATATTCACTATAATCCAGAGCTTGCGCTGGAAGCGATTCGCCAGGGGGTTGATAAGGTGCGTATTAATCCTGGGAATCTGCTCAATGGGCGTAAATCTCTGGAGCAGATTGTTGCCGCTGCACAGGAGCGCGGCATTGCAATGCGCATTGGTGTCAACTCTGGTTCTATTGATGCTCTGGACAAGAAAGCGCAGCTGCAACGTATCCAAGTACGTTTGCGCGATGATGGAGTGTTGGAGCGGACTGATCCTGCTGAAGCACGTCGTAACGAGCGTGAACAGCTGGCAGAGCGTATGGTGACGCGTGCACTGGAGTATATCAGTTGGTGTGAGGAGATGGATTATCATGAGATCGCTGTCTCGCTGAAGTCATCCTCGGTATTGACTGCTGTGGAGGCGTATCGTCGTTTCTCGCAGCGTTCGGATTATCCGTTGCATCTCGGTATTACTGAGGCTGGTACGCTGGTGACTGGTGCTGTGAAGTCTGCGGTGGGTCTCGGCCTGCTGTTAGCGGAGGGTATTGGTGATACTATACGGGTAAGTCTGAGTGCTGAGCCGGAGGAAGAGATTCCGGTGGCCTACGAGATTCTGCGTTCGTTGGAGTTGCGTAATCGTGGTGTGACTTTCGTCTCTTGTCCCTCGTGTGGTCGTGTCGAGATTGATGTGATTGGTGTGGCTAATGAGGTGGAGAAGCGCTTAGCGAAGGTACAGACGCCCATTCATGTTGCCGTGATGGGCTGTGTGGTTAATGGTCCGGGCGAGTCGCGCGATGCTGATGTGGGCTTGGCGGGTGGTAAGGGCAAGGGTGTTATTTTCCGCAAGGGTGAGGTTGTCAAGACAGTGCCGGAGGATCAATTCCTCGATGCGGTACTGAAGGAGGTAGCGAGTCTCTTGCCGGAGCATGAGGCGCGGGTGGTTTATCCTGAAGGTGGTATTAAAGAGGTTGCGGGTACGCATCGTACGCGCCATGAGGGAATGAATCTGCCTATTTTGCAGCGGTCATGAGGTTGTGTAGAAAGAAGTGGAATCCCAGATTTGGCCCATATCGGGTGGGAGCGCAGCAATCGTCATCAGGGAGAGATCGACGCCAGCACTCTGGAGATGTGTACGCATATGATCTATCGCTAATTGTGGCGTGTTGTTGATCTCGCTGAGATGGGCCAACCACAGACAGCGTTTGCTATGCAAGGACCATGCTTTGAGAACGGCACGGGACGCTTGAGCATTTGAAAGATGCCCTTGAGGACTCATAATGCGTCGCTTCACAGACTGAGGATAAGGGCCGGAGAGCAGGCGCTCTCGATGATAATTGGCTTCCAAAATTAACAGATCCGCATGGCGCATAGCCTTGAGCATCTGAGTAGTCGGTGTGCCAGTATCTATAGCGATGCAGACTTGGTATCTATCGGCGCAGAGCAGGTAGCCACAAGGAGCAACAGCATCGTGGGAAGTTGCAAAAGAAGTCACTTCAACGTCGCCAAAGAGACGCTGCGATCCAACAGGGAAGGGCACAAAAAGACTGTTCAGATCATCGGGCCAACTTGCTGCGACGGTCTGTGGATAGCCAGTCTCAAATGCTTTTTGTACCGTTGTCTCGTTCTCTATGGGTACTGATCCATTGACTTCAGATTGTGCTTGTTGTGCCTCAGACAATGACAACTCATCAGGAGAGGGAGCTATAAGTGAAGCATTCAATGATGCTCTGTTTCTTGCCTCTGCCCTGCGTGCATCTGCCTGGATGGCTTTCTCAACAAAATGCTTAACCGCTTCAAGCGTACGGGGATCAGCGATCACTGGCATGGCATCATACTTCATAAACATGGGGATGGCTTGGATATGATCGCTGTGTTCATGCGTCACGAAGATAGCAGAAAGCTGTGATGGAACAACCTCAAGGGTAAGAAGACGTTGCAGAATGGTACGGGCACCCAAGCCTGCATCGACAAGGAAGCGTGTACGGCCTTGTGGTCCAGCTTCGACAAAGAAAGCGTTGCCGCTACTACCACTGCCTAGTGAAACGACGCGCATGCTCAGCTCCTTTAGCTTTCCTCTTGTCATTGACCATGCTTACTCTCTCCATCATATGCAAAATCTGTTGCTCTTTCGATTTTATATAGTTATCAGAGTAATTGTCAAGTGGGTATAAAAAGGTACTAATTACTTATGTAATAAAGGCTCTGCTTTGAATTTGAAGACAAGGGAATAAGTTACTCGCCGAGTGTGTTTCTGTAAGTGTATGACATCACAAAGAAATTGGATCGCTTCTGTGGGAAATGGTTTCTCCGAGCATCAATGGGAAAAGAGATGTTTACACAGGAGTAGAGACACATGAGACTTTATGTAGGGGGTCTCCCTTATCAAACGACCGAGCAAGATCTTGTTGATCTTTTTGCACAGATAGGACAGGTGACTTCAGCTTCGGTCATCACGGATCGTGAGACAGGACGCAGCAAAGGGTTTGGCTTTGTCGAAATGAGTACCGACCAAGAAGCACAAGCCGCCATTGAGCAGCTGAACGGAACCCTTCTAGGAAATCGAACGATCACTGTCAATGAGGCGCGTGAGCGCCAGGCGTCAGGCGGTAGAGGATTTCAGGGAAGAGAGCGATCTTCAAACACGAGCTATCGGGGCGGACGTTACTAAATTCCAACATCCGGTAGCATGAAGCGTTCAGAAAAAATGTTTAGATCACAAAGAAGGTTAGCCCATGGGCTGGCCTTCTTTGTTTATTTTCCCCTTGAAGTATACTCTGCCATAAGTTGTTGTGTATAGCTTCAAATCACACTTAGTCAGTCTACTGCTTCAAATATTTTCTTATAAAACATTCTCATGCGCATATATTGCTTCTCTCCGCTTGCCGCATAGTTATCAAGACCGGGCGACCCATTCAATTCAAGAATACTATACTCTGCATGAGCGTCTTCTATATTTGAGCAGGCAATATCAACTCCGCAGAAGGCTAATCCCATCTGTGCAGCTACTGTGATACAAAGAGCACGCCAATAGGGGGATATCTTCTCCGTATAATCTTCGATTACGCCCCCTTTCGAGAGGTTAGCAACTTCGTAGACTGGATAGCTGACACCCTCTGGCAAGATTGTCTCTAGCTGATAGTGTTTCCTTGCTAATTGTTGGGCTATGCTGATGTCATCCATATCTATCAGTGCAGTACGTTGTGTAGACTCAAAAACTCGTTGTGCTCGCTGTAATAACTCTTTGATTGTTGCTGTGCCATTGCCCTCTATCGAGAGTGGACGACGTTGATAGCAAGCGATCATTTCATCTTGTAAGACCACAACTCGATACTCGCTCCATGCAACTGCCTGCTCTACTAAAATTCGCTCAATGTGCTTTGCTTGATAGTCGGCGAGGATAGCTTCAAGATCGTTGCGCTCCCAGCATTTGTTGACACCTTTGCCTCGTGATCCTTCATTGGGCTTAATAAAGCATGGGTAGTCGAGGGCGGAGGTGATATAGTCAGCTATCTGCTCGATAGTGTTATGGCCTTGAAAAGCATATTTTACAAGTGACTTGTCTAGCTCGTAGACGTATTGAGGCAGTAGGAAGACTTTGCCTGGTGGGGTCTGGTATCCCAGGCGTTCTAAAAAGTATTTGGTGTAGCCTTTGTCTTTGACGATCTCTTGAGAGCCGGAGGGGTTGATGCCTATGTTTGAGCCTTTGAAGAGACGGACGGCCCCGTTCTTGTACGCTATACGCACGGCATAGCCGTATTGTGGTTCGATGGTGATGTCTTGGATGGTGGGTAGTTCTCCGTTGAGAAAGAGGTCTACGAGTATTCTTGTTACTAGGGAATAGTGGGGCTTAACTGTTAGCGTCATGAGCCAATTTCTCATTTGTATGGTGTTGATTTCCAATATATGAGATTTCTCTTGCTTGATCTCTTCCAACCACATCTTCAATGTTTCCTCCTGTCCTGGCCGTTAAAAATAACTGGGCAGATCTGAAGGTTGAAATAAGCCTTCTAGCTAGTCTGGATATATTCTTGGTGGTGGAAGAGATTCCCCATGCTTCTTTGCATCATTGATGAGCATTTCCAGAACTTCTTTCCCATTTTTTACTGCTTCATCAGAGGTATCTCCGTGTGTCGCAGGCATATAAACTTGTTGTGCCCATTCCGGTAGTGTCACGAGATACGCTTGATCTTGTTCTGACCATTCAATGAGCATTGAGTACTGAATAGGTGAACTGCTCATGCTTTATCCTTTTTTGCCTTTTTAAGGTCTTCAAGCATATTTCTTACAGCTTTTTCCTGGTAAGGTTGATTGCTAATGTATATAGTACCATATGACACGGCCTGCTTGAGAGTATGGCAAGTACGGTTGGTGCAGAGACGCTTGATGTCTTGCTGTTCATCTCTGCAAGCGACAAAAAAAGAGACAGCTCTATAATCTAAAGCTATCTCTTCTCAAAAATGGGCAATACAGAACTCGAATCTGTGACCTCCACGATGTCAACGTGGCGCTCTAACCAACTGAGCTAATTGCCCTCGGATATGCAATATAATAGCATTGCCTACTCATCTTGTCAAGCACCTTTGGCGGCGAATTTTTGCAGCACGTCAGAATTCTCTCTCCGCGGACAGTTGCGCACAGGATGCGCAGGCTCTGGGGCTGATCCGTGGTACAATACCGCTATGCAACATATATTTTTGATCGGGCTGTCTGGTAGCGGGAAAAGTACCGTGGGTCGTCTATTGGCTCAGCGTTTAGATAGAACCTTGCTTGATATCGATGCGCTCATTGAACAGGAGTGTGGTAAGCGCATCCCGGCAATTTTTGCACAACATGGGGAAGCGTATTTCCGCGCCTGCGAGAGTCGCATACTGGCGAAAGTGACGCAGGAGACAGCCGGTAGTGTCATCGCAACAGGCGGCGGCATAGTGATACGTCCAGAGAATCGCACGCTGATGACCGAGCGTGGTGTGCGCATCTTCTTACAGGTCAATCCGCAAAGTGCGCTAGAACGTTTGCAGGCGCAACAAGCCGCCGCATTGGCTAGCGGAGTTGCACCAGAAACACGTCCCCTGCTGGCTGGTGCTGATCCCCTTGCAACATTACAAGACTTATATAATGCTCGTGCCGCTTGGTATCAAGAGGCTGAGTTTTGTTGCCGGACAGACGGAAAAAGCGCTGCACAAGTTGTGCAGGAGGTTATCGCTATGCTGCTGAGTGCAGGAAAATTAGAGGGGGCCGCCCCGATCGTGCGACACATTCGTGTGGGCAATGGCTATGACGCAGTTGTTGAGTGGGGAGGAGTAGGCCGTTTGGGTCAGTATCTCGCCCAGCTGGGCTTGCCGCCACGGGTCTTCCTCTTTACTGATAGCAATGTTGCTCGTCTTTACAGCCAGCGGCTCATACAACAGCTAACACAGGCCGGTTTTGAGCCTCACCTTTCTATCATACCCGCTGGCGAAGCGAGCAAGTCTGAGCAGCAACTCAGTGCTATTTATGACTGGTTGCTTGAGCATAAAGCCGAGCGCCGTGAAGCCATCATCGCCTTTGGTGGTGGTGTCGTGGGGGATATGGTAGGCTATGCGGCGGCAACGTACTTACGTGGTGTGCCCTTGATTCAGGTGCCCACTTCTTTGCTGGCACAAGTCGATGCCGCAATTGGTGGTAAAACAGGTATTAATCATGCCAGAGGTAAAAATCTGATCGGGGCCTTTTACCATCCTCGCCTCGTGCTGGCTGATCCTGCGACATTACTGACCTTACCACAACGGGAGCGTATCGAGGGATGGGCAGAAATTGTAAAGTATGGTATCATACTTGATGCTGAATTCTTCGCTTTGTTGGAGACGAATGTGGACAGCTTACGAGATTTTTCTCATCCTCCTATTGCGCTGCTTTCACAAATCATTGCTCATAGTATTAACTTGAAGGCCAGAGTGATTGAAGAAGATGAGCGAGAACTGGGATTGCGTGCCATCTTGAACTACGGTCATACCATTGGACATGCGTTAGAGAATGTGTCAGGTTATGGTGAGTGGTTGCATGGTGAAGCCGTTTCATTGGGTATGGTTGGAGCAGCACAATTAGCTCATGAGGCAGGACTGTTTAGCGCAACTGATATGGAGCGACAAAACACCTTGCTTGCAGCTCTGGGATTACCAATTGTCTATCAGGGTACTATCCAGGCACAAGATATACTAGCCAAGATCCAGTTCGATAAGAAAGTTGATCGTAAGCGGGTACGCTGGGTAATGCCCCGGCGTATTGGCGAAGTCGTGGTAACGCAGATGCCAGATGATCTGGTAGCACGCGTCATAACAGCGTTTTTTGTGGAAAAGAGGCCAAATGCTCACTATCCTGGTATTGAACGGACCGAATCTGAATACACTGGGAACTCGTGAACCCTCTCTTTACGGAACGGTCACCCTGGAACAGATACACGAAAAATTACGGCAGCACGGCACAAGCTTAGAGGTGAGTGTGGAGTGTTTCCAGTCGAATCATGAAGGTGCATTGATCGACTATATCCAAGAGCATACAGAGACGGCTGATGGACTGATTATTAATCCGGGTGCATTCACACATTATGCTCTTGCCTTGCGTGACGCGCTGGCTTCGCTCAAGATGCCAATCATCGAAGTACATCTGAGCAATATCTATGCTCGTGAAGAGTTCAGGCATCATTCCGTCATCGCACCTATAAGCCGTGGGCAGATTACTGGTCTGGGTTGGCGTGGTTATCTATTGGCAGTAGATGCGCTGGCCGCATTAATTCGTGAGCAGCGTGCGGAAGGATAAGAGAAGGAGAGTAAATATATGAATCAAGAGAGTATCAAGCAATTACGACTCTGGATAACAGAACAGGGGTTGGATGCTTTTCTAGTCACGCAACCACAGAATCGTTCCTACTTAAGTGGTTGGCTAAACGAGGATACTGAAGGCGCTGGTTTACTGCTCGTGGGACAGGAACAACTTATCCTTATGACAAATCCATTATATGCGGAGATTGCCACGAGTGAGGCGGTAGGTTGGGAAGTGATGGTTCCTGAAGCGCGCCACTATGAACCAGCGATCAGCAGCTTGGCGCGCACGTTTGGTTGGGGAAAGATTGGCTTTGAAGCTACGGCTATCACCTATAGTGAATATGAGAAGATCCGTAGCGAGGGAGAGCATGTTTTTACCTTGCGTCCGTTTGAGAGTAGCCGTATTGAGGATTTGCGCATGGTGAAGCAGTCCCATGAATTAGAGCTGCTCAAGCGTGCGATTGCGATTACTGATGAAACATTTGCCCATATTTGCGACTGGATACAGCCAGGTGTGACAGAAAAAGAGGTACAATGGGAGATCACACGTACGATGATCGCCCTGGGTGCTGACAAACTCGCTTTTGAAACGATCGTCGCCTCTGGTCCTAATGGTTCCATGCCGCACGCGCGTCCCAGCCAACGTCATATCCAGCGTGGCGAACTCATCACCATTGATATGGGAGCGCATTATAAAGGGTATAACGCCGATATGACGCGTACAATCTGTTTAGGCGAACCAGCGGAAGCGCGTATGCGTGAAATCTATGATGCAGCACTCCATGCAATGAAAGTCTGTGAAGCAGGATTACACGCTGGCATCTCAGGTGTAGCTGCTGATGCGTTAGCACGTAATGCTCTGGCTACTGTGGGTCTGGCGGACTATTATATGCATAGTACTGGTCACGGCGTCGGTTTGCAGATCCACGAAGGGCCTATCCTGTCGCCGCGCTCTCCCGAAGATTTTCTATTTCCTGCTGGCTGTGTAGTGACTGTTGAGCCAGGTGTCTATATCTCTGGTTGGAGCGGGACACGGGTAGAGGATTGTGTCCTCATTAAAGAAGATGGTGCTGAAGTGTTAACGCAATCACCCACGACCCTGGTGCTTCAGCGCTAAAAGGAGCTTATTAATGATATCGACGAGTGACCTGAAAAAGGGTCTGACTATTGAGTTTGAGGGACAACTCTGCAATATTTTAGAATGGCAGCATGTCAAGATTGGGCGTGGTGGCGCAATTGTGCGTATGAAGTTGCGCAATCTGCGTAATGGAGCAACCTTTGATCGTACGTGTGATGCGGGCGATAAGTTTAAGCGTCTTTACTTAGAGCAATCTAGCGTGACTTATCAGTATCAAGACGGCAAACAGTACCATTTTATGGATACCAGTACTTATGACGATATAGTGTTGACCGAGGCGCAACTTGGTGGGGCAAAAAACTATCTGATTGATAATCTGGAATTGAACATCGTTCGTTATAATGATGAACCGATTTCTGTCGAGTTGCCGGAAAAAGTAGTCTTGCGCGTCACTTATACCGAGCCGGGCTTTAAAGGCGACACCGCCACAGGTGGGACGAAACCTGCAACCACCGAGACTGGATTAGTGGTACAGGTTCCGTTGTTCATCTCAACCAATGATATGATCCGTGTGAGCACCTCGACGGCGGCGTACGTAGAGCGTGCCTGAGTGAGCGCTGTAGTAGGGAGTACGTATCGTTGGATAACGGCTGGCTGGGAGAGAGACAGTCGTTGCGCGGAAGTGGTATGCTTGACGAAATCAATTGGAGTTGATTTATGATAGATGGCAACAGGCATTCTGTGAAGAGCGTGGAAGCGCTCACTAGGGAAGAGCAATGCACTGCTGAGAGCATCAGCATCGAACAGCTACAACGGCTCGTGTGGTTGCTCGACAAGAGTGATGTCTCCGAGATAGAAGTGAAGCGAGCTGAAGAGGGCACACACTTAGTATTACGCAAAGCAAAAATTACTGGAAATGTGGCATTTCAAGTATCGGATGTGACTATAGTGGCGGCGGAGTCGGAAGCCCCTGTAGAGACGACGTATAGAGTCGTCGCATCACTCGTAGGCATCTTCCATTCTTGGGCAAAACCGAGAGGAGGGGCGCTCGTTGCAGTTGGTGATCATGTAAAAGTTGGTCAATTGATCGGGACGATTCAATCGCTCAACGTCATGAATGATGTAGAGTGTGCTGTTGCCGGGTGTGTAGCCGAAGTTCTTGTACAGGATGGACAACCAGTAGAGTATGGACAGCCGCTTATGATCATTGAAACCAAAGGAGAGGGGTAAGCGGATGGCCAGCATGCATCCCTTCTTTGCATCAGATTCCCTGGATACCTCAGCGATGCTAAGTGTTTCAGCGGTATCACTCTATCTCAAAGAACTGTTAGAGACAAACGACACTTTGCAAAATATATGGGTCCATGGCGAGGTCTCTAACTGTAGAACGTATCCATCCGGGCATTGTTATTTTACCCTTAAAGAAGGTGATGCTCAGCTCCTGTGCGTCTTTTTCCAGCGTGCGCGTCTACGCTCCTCAGCTCCTGAGCTGTCGGATGGTATGGCAGTAGCAATAAATGGGCGCATTTCATTTTATGAACGGGACGGGAAATTACAGTGTTATGTTGAGGTCGTCAAGCCGTTAGGGACGGGAGCACTCTTTCAGCGTTTTGAGCAGCTCAAAGCGCGGCTAGCAGCCGAGGGACTTTTTGCCGCTGAACGTAAAAGACCACTTCCGGCCCAACCAACAGTGATTGGGATTGTCACATCATTGCAAGCTGCCGCGCTACGGGATATGCTACGTGTGTTGCGTACGCGCTACCCTTTGGGGCAAGTCATCCTCTCCCCGGCGCTGGTGCAGGGTGCAGAAGCGCCTGCCTCAATAGCTGCTGCGCTGGATCTGCTCAACGAACATGGAGAAGCTGAGGTTGTGATTGTTGGGCGTGGTGGTGGCTCTATTGAAGAATTATGGGCATTTAATGACGAAGTGGTCGCGCGTGCTATTGCTCGTTCTCGTATTCCTGTGATCAGTGGTATCGGGCACGAGACAGATTATACCATTGCCGATTTTGTCGCAGACCAGCGTGCCTCAACGCCGACTGCTGCGGCAACAGCTGCTGTTCCCAATATTGATGACTGGCGAACAGATGTACAGACCGTACAACGGGCCATGCAAGATATGATGAAACAGCGCTTGCATAGTCTACATGAGCAATTAGGGCGTAGCGAGCGAGAATTGGAGCGTGCCAGTCCGCTCAAGCTGGTTGAGCATCGTCGGCGAAGATTAGACGATATGGCTGAGCGCTTACAAACGCAGATGGGGCATATGCTCTCGCTACAAGGTGAGCGCCTTCATGGTCTGGCGATGCGTTTGCATTCGCTCAGCCCTTTATTGACGATCGCTCGTGGTTACTCTATTGTGCGGCGCGAAGACGATCAGACGATTGTCACTCATGTGCAGCAGGTTCAGCCCGGTGATCGGCTTACGATTCAGGTACAGGATGGTTCTATTCCTGTAGAGGTGCGTTCTGAGATATCATCAGAAAACAGGTAGAGTAAAGCATGGAATCACAATCCTTTGAGGAAGCATTTGCACAGCTAGAAGCAACAGTAGCAGCATTGCAGGATGGACAAATTCCTCTTGAGCGAGCGCTGCGCTATTATCAAGAGGGCATGGAGCTAGCGCGCTATTGCAATGAACTATTACAAAAAGCAGAGTTATCTGTGCAACAATTACGAGTAGATGGTAATGGGGCATTGTCTTTAGACCCTTTAGACTTGTAAGAGGGAAATAGCGATTTTATAATGAACATGAGTAACGCAAACGTATTATTTGAGAATCGTGCTCTTATCGCCCCATTTCTTGCATGGGCTATTGCGCAAATGAGCAAGACAGTCTACGAACTGATTAAGGAGCGTAAGTTGGTGCTGAGCCGTCTGGTCTCTTCAGGAGGCATGCCCAGTTCTCATTCGGCTCTCGTAAGCGGGCTGGCCACAGCCACTGGGCGTATCATGGGCGTCGGCTCAGCGGAATTTGCGATCACAGTAGTGTTAGCCGGTATCGTCATGTATGATGCAGCGGGCGTACGACGTGCGGTAAGTATCCAGGCTCGCATTCTCAATCAGATGATTGACGAGGCATTCCAGGGGCATCCCATGGCAGAGAAGCGTTTGCGCGAATTGATAGGACACACACCAATACAGGTATTTGTTGGTGCACTGCTGGGTATTGTCGTTGGTTTGCTGATAACACTATAAGTCATGAAGAGTGGCAGGCTTGAAAATGATGGACCAGATCCCGACAATCTGGCCTATCCTTCTCAAGCTATCCACTATGGCGTATGACTTTAGCCGCCACCACGGCAAGATCCATTTCAACCATATCTTGAAAGGTGACACGTGATCGACCGTGGACTTGCCAGGTTCCCGTGAGACCGGGGCGTCCACTGAGCCGCGCCCATTCTTTGCGGGTATACATCTCTACTTCATAGGGCAGAGGAGGACGAGGTCCGACCAACGCCATCTGGCCACGCAGGACATTCCAAAATTGAGGTATTTCATCGAGACTCGTTTTGCGAATGAAGCGACCAACGCGCGTGATGCGTGGGTCGTTGGAGGCTTTATAGGCCATGGCTTCGTTTTCTTCGCTTAGTCTCTCGCCTCTCATGTATTTGACAATTTTTTCCTGATGGAGGTTCTGATTAGCGTTGACATACATAGAGCGAAATTTAAGCATCTCGAACTCAACTCCATGCTGCCCAATGCGTTTTTGTCGGAAAAACACCGGGCCTTTGGAATCGAGCTTAATACAAACAGCGACTAGCAACCCCATGAGTAAGATCAGGGGCGCAATAAGTAGCGTAAAGGTCAGATCGAGGATGCGCTTAGCTCGCAGATAGTGAGCCTTAAAACAGATTGTTTGAATCGCCGCAGGCTGAACAGCCATAGTGCCGCTCCCCTCTATTAACAGATCCGGGTGAACTTTTTCAGTTAGAACTCTCAAAAAAAGGAGTTTCAGTGACTAGTTTATCTGACCCTGGTGTAGAACCAGTGTGTAATCTAATGAAGATATGGTAAAGACTGAAGCGTAAGGTAACAAAAATGTGAAAGCAGTCTCTTCTCTCCTATCATTATCCCTTCTTAACATGATGTTACAGAGTTTCACCTATCCTCTACCTATCTGATCATCGCTTAGGTACTTTTGCATGCTAGTATACTGACTATAAGGACACTTTATGTCTGTCATCTGGATTGTAGTGTCATTGAGGCACATCTGGATTGGCAATCCGGCAACTGGCTATCTTTGAATATTAGGAAAGTAGTGGTAGACAGTGATTTCATCCTATAAAGTACCTCTTGTTGATTTACGTGTGCAATATCTTGCTCTTAAGCCCGAAATTCTGGCGGCCTTCGAGGAAGTCCTCGACGGTATGCAATTGTTTCTTGGCCCTAAGTTACATTCATTCGAGCAGGCTTTCGCAGAGTATTGTAATTGCCAATATGGGGTGGGGGTATCATCGGGGACTGATGCTTTAGCTCTGGCGTTACGTGCGTGTGGCATTGGTCCTGGTGATGAAGTGATTACGGTTTCTCATACCTTCATTGCCACTGTTGAGGCCATTGCATTAGTGGGGGCCAGACCAGTCTTTGTAGATATTGATCCCGAAACCTACCTCATGGACTGGCGGCAGTTCGACCTGGTACTTACTCCACGTACGCGTGCAATTCTTCCTGTCCATCTTTATGGTCATGCTGCTGAAATGGGACCCATCATGCAGTTTGCCAACAAGCATGGGCTTTTTGTCATTGAAGATGCTTCTCAGGCCCATGGCGCAACTTATCAAGGTCAGCGCGTTGGCAGCTTTGGCGATATCAGTTGCTTTAGTCTGTATTATAGTAAAAACCTTGGTGCTTTGGGCGAGGCCGGTATTTGTACCACTAATGATGCTGCTCTGGCCGAAAAAATGCGCATGATACGGGACCACGGTTCACGTATCCGCTATCAGCATGAAGTCATGGGTGTGAATGCTCGTCTTGATGAATTACAGGCCGCCGTCTTACTCATTAAGATGCCATATCTAGAGCAGTGGAATGCAGCTCGTCAGTCTCACGCACAAGTCTATACTGAAGCATTGATTGATGTTGTGGAGGCTGTCCCCGTCGTGGCGTCATGGGCGACACACGTCTACTGCTACTATGTCGTGCGGGTTGCTGAACGTGATAAGTTCCGTCAACTCTTAGAGCGAGAAGGTATTGGGACAAATATTCACTACCCTACGCCGATCCATTTACAACCGGCATGCGCTCCCTACGGGTATAAGCGCGGCATGCTTCCTGTGACTGAGTCCGTGACCGATCGCATCGTTTCCTTACCAATGTATCCTGAACTCAGCGCTGAGCAGCTACAAATGGTGATCAATGCCGTCAAGAAGGCTCTTATGCCCAGCGTGACACGGCTCTCGTCTGTATAGAGACAGACATTGGTGGAAAGCAGACAACACGAAGAGTGACGTGTTGCTGCTTAGACATACAGACTTCAAGAGAAGTGGGGGAGATATGACTGATTTACGTTTTGGGATCATTGGCTGGGGTTATTGGGGACCTAAGATTGCCCGCAATCTGGATAGCTTACCTCAAGCCTCTGTAGCAATGGTGGTTGATCTGGATGAGCGTCGCCTCGCCTCGTTAGCGGTTGACCAACCCTGGATTCGTACCACGACGCATGAAGATGATGTCTTTCGCTCGTATGTGGATGGCGTAGTAATCGCCACTCCTGTGCGAGAACATTATCGGCTGGCAAAGAAAGCTCTTCTGCACGGAAAACATGTGCTGGTGGAGAAACCACTGACTGCCAGTGTGGCCGAGGCGGAAGAACTCGTTGCGCTAGCCAAAGAGTTAAAATTAGTATTGATGGTTGGGCATACATTTGAGTATAGCCCCTCCGTCAATGAACTGCGTAAGCTAGTGCAGAGTGGTGATTTGGGCCGCATTTATTGTGTTGAAGCTGAACGGGTGAATCTGGGCCTCTTCCGTCATGATATCAATGTCATCTGGGATCTGGCACCGCATGATGTCTCTATTCTGTTGTATCTGTTTGGTAAGTCGCCGACGCAGGTGAAGGTGCAGGCTCATGCTCATTTGCAGAAACGTATTCATGATGTCGCTCATCTGGACTTAGGTTTTGCTGATGGTATGACCGCGCATATTCATGTCAGTTGGCTCCATCCTTGCAAAATTCGCCGGGTCACAGTTATTGGTGATGCGAGAATGGTCGTGTATGATGATACAAATCAGTCTGAGATGGTCAAGGTGTATAATAAAGGCGCTGACGTACATGCTGATCCGGTGATCTCCTACCGCTATGGGGCAATCACTATTCCTTATATAGACTGGATCGAACCATTGCGTATTGAGTGTCAGGACTTTGTCGATTCAATTCGTCTAGGAAAAAAACCACGTGCCAATGGCGAGGTGGGATTAGCGGTCGTGCGCGTTCTGGAGGCGGCGCAGCGGGAGTTGGAGCGACAGGAACGTTTGGGCATAGATACGACTATGGTGGCCATGTAAGGGTACACATCATTTTTTGCGCCGAGAAGAGCCATAGCTGTGCAGCTACGGCTCTTCTCGGCGCAAAAAATGATGTGCTATGCTTCTGCTCAGCCACAGTTGAGTTTGATTAATTCGCCGCCGTATTCCGCTGACCGTTTTGCTGCTTCCATAACAATGATGTTACGACGAGCTTCTGCGGGTGGAACTGCAAGAGGCTCACTATTGTGTAGATGGTTCGCCAGGTTGCGATGAAATGCATAGGAGGGTGGGGGAGGAAGTGTCAGGCGTTGTTCGTGAATGATATCGCCCATATCTCGTGTGAAGACACTCAGGTTTGGTAAAGATTCTGCCAATGTGAGCCGTTCTTCGATTAGATCTCCTGACCAACGGCGTGTTTTGATAGTTTCCTGCCGCCAGTGTCCTACGATGGCTCCGCGCTCCCCCAGGATATACCACTTAGGCTTTGGCACGGCGGCAATATCAGAATGCGTAAACTCAGCTTCTTGGCCTCCCGCAAAACGGAGATAGACACTGGCTTGAT
Source organism: Chloroflexota bacterium (assembly GCA_005879655.1). Next base: position 23,867 of record VBJK01000068.1, read on the forward strand.
CCGCATTAGTCACGTCATGCCAGACACGTTTATGTTCTACTCCACGTACACTCACGACCTCGTCAGGGATGAGCTTCAGTATCCAATCCAGGTAGTGCGATCCCCAGTCATAAAAGACTCCACCGGAGACAGGTTCGTGCGAATGCCAGTAAGTGCAGGGGTGGCCGTACCCACCAATAAATGTCTCAATATGAAAAACGGGTCCGATGCTATTGCGTTTGAGTACTTGCTGAATGGCTAGGTAATCAGGGTCCCAACGGCGACACTGGTAGACGGTAAGCGTACGCCGGAGATCTTGCGCCAGTTGTATCATTTCATCGGCTTCGGCAGTGGTCAGGCAGAAGGGCTTCTCCATGACGACGTGTTTACCGGCTCGCAACATCTGTAGTGCAAGTGGAGCATGTGTATTAGGGGGAGTAGAAACAATGACAATATCAATCGTTGGATCGTCCAGCACTTGAGCATGGTCAGTACAGGTACGCACAGTTGGAAATGCTTGGCGAGCTTGTTGCAGGCGCTGTGTGTTGCGATCACATACTAACGCATAAGTAAGTCCTACAACATTATTGATTGCCGTACCGTGCTCAAGACCGATTGCGCCATAGCCGATCATTGCGACATTGAGTGAACGCTCTTCCTCATTAGTGCGGGCTACGTAATGAGTCGCTCGTGTCAGCATCTGCTGAAAGATAGGATGAGTGTGGGTATCGGGTGCCGTCCCCATGGATGTACAGAAGACACGCCCTTGCCCATAATCACGAACGTAAGCTAACGCATGCCATGCAGAATGCCAGGCCATCTGCCACAACACATGGGCATCTTCTGGTGTTACTTCTAAGAGATATAGCTCCTCAATGAAGGCAAAGGAGCGATCGGTACGGCGCGTGATATAATGATCCTCAGCTGTCACCTGCGCGATAAGCTCAGTACGGGGAATACACCTTCCATGAACGTGTCCTAGCACCTCACTTAGTTGCTCATACTCGTGATAGGCTTCTAATGCATCTCCTAAACAGATTAGTCCTCCTCCTTGCTCAACAAACGTACATAGTGCCCGCTCTTGTTCGGTATTAAGCGGTCCTATACTGCCATTGAGCATCCCGACTTTGTACCCACTTATATGGTACACCTGCTCAGGGGAAGCAATCACGAGAACCTCATCAGATGCTAGCATGAAAATCTCCTTCAAGCGTTATGACCTTTTGATATGGTGATAATGAGGATGTTCATGAGAGTGATCCGGCCAATGGTGGTGCATATGAGTATGCAAAGTGCCTGGTGGCGGTAACTCATGTGTTGGATGTGAATGCATACCCTCTAGATGATTGGGGTGATCGTGACCACACCACTGGTGTTGTGGATTGAAGTTTGTTACCAGCAAGCTCTGCCCATGGTGCCAGCGATCACGAAAAATATCATAGTTTTTCTTACTTCTGGCCGCTCGTTCATCCTCACTCAAACTGTGCCATTCGCGGTGTGGATGCTTCTTTACGCGCTCGGCTACTAACGGCATCGTTACAGCGCGATAGCCGGACGTTTTGAAAAAGAAACTGAAGTGGATATCCATTAACCGGTAGAAACGGAATCTTTCGTCAATCCAACCAACTTCGGGCAATAGTGCGCGGCGAAAGGCCATCAGATACCCTTCAATGGCATCGACATCGGGCGTCGTTGCCTCGTGAAATTCTCGCAAGTCATGAGTCACCAGCCCATATGGTCCAACTACGCCAATGGATGGATCTGCTAATGTCATTGCGAGAGGTTCCCAGATAGGGCCAGCGACCTCGATCGAGGTATCCATTAAGACCACATATCTTCCTCGGCTCGCACGCATAGTGGCATTACGTCCAGCAGCAAAACCCATATTGTGATCGGCAAAGAGCACCTGCAAGCCGAGAGGCTGTCCCTGCGCAGTAAACAACGTGCCCCGTCGTGCCAGATTTTGTAGATAGGGTAAGCTGTCATCAGTTGAGCCGTTATCGATGATCACCAATTCAATACGATGCTGACCGGCGTGGCGACTGATACTTTGTATACAGCGCTCTAAGTCTTCGCGGCTGTTATGTGCCAGCAAGTTTACTGAAAAGTCGAACAGGTCGGGCAGTTGTGTATGATCGGGTGCGTCCGAGGAGCTGGAAAGCACGTTACCCTCTTCGTATCTGATCCGCTTGCTCATAGCGCTCCTTGCTTCGGAGGACATCTCGTTCGCGTACTTGTGCCATGATCGGGGTCGGCAGTGTTGCTAGAGAGGTGGTGGGATCATGTCTCTTTGCCGGGACAGCACTTTGTAGATACTGCTTGAGATTAAAGCCTAGAATGCGGTCCCAATCGAGTAGCAGACGTATGCGCGTTGTAGGCTCTTCCTCGCGCGAGCGTACCATGGCCCAGACAATAGCCATTGCGCGTGGCATATTCAGATCGTGCTCAACCTCGCGTAGGAAAGCATTCGTCCACTGATTGCTGGGTAGCGGCTCTTCAGAAAGCACAGTGCTTTTATCCGCTTGTGTATAAAGTTGGTACGTCAGGTCTCGTAAGCGATCTAGTGCCGTCTGAGCGGCCTGTAATGCGCGAAAGGTGAAGTTTAAGCGGCTACGATAGAGCGCTGTGGTATAGAAGTAACGTAAGGAGAGCGGATCAAAGCCACGTGCCTCAATCTCCGCACGCGTATAGGCGTTGCCTGCGGACTTAGCCATTTTCTGTCCATCGGCCAATAGATGCTGGGCATGTACCCAGTAATTCACGCACTGCTGGCCGCTATACCCTTCACTCTGAGCAATTTCGTCCTCATGATGAGGGAAGATATTATCGACGCCGCCGGTATGCAGGTCAAAGCGTTTACCTAGATACTTCATGGACATTGCTGAACACTCGATATGCCAGCCAGGGAAACCGCGTCCCCAGGGACTCTCCCAGGCCATTTCGCGTCCAGACTCGGCAGGTTTCCAGAGTGGAAAGTCCTCTGGATTGTGACGGTCGGCAGTTGTGCCCTCACGAACGCCTTGCAGCATACTCTCTAATAAATTGCCAGACAATTTTCCATAGCCTGGGAAACGCTTCACGTCATAGTACACATAGCCGTTGACTTCATATGCGATGCCATTCGCCAGGAGTCCTTCTATGATCGCGATCATCTCTGGGATATGTTGAGTGGCATATGGGAAGATATGCGCCGGGAGAATATTGAGCGCAGTCTCATCTTCATGAAACGCATGAGTATAAAATTGTGCAATTTGAGCTGATGTTTTGCCCTCTTTACGTGCCTGGGCAAGCATCTTATCTTCGCCCTGATCCACTAGTTCCTGCCGCATATGCCCCACATCGGTAATATTCTTGACATGCACTACTGTGAAGCCGCGATACTCAAAGGTTCGACGCAGCCAATCGGCCATAATGAACGTGCGCAGATTGCCAATATGGATATAGCGATAGACTGTGGGGCCGCACGAATACATCTTGATAGTGTTTGCATGTAATGGAACGATCTCTTCAATGCGTCTGGTCAGGGTGTTATAGATCTTGAAACCCGTGTTAGCAAACGTGGACAAGCATGGACAAACATGGCGTTTTATCCCACCATTTCCCATAAAATCGTCCCTTCTCGTTCTAAGATGCGACAATCTCGCGGGAGTGCTTTATTGGGTTCTCCCTTGACACGTGGAAAGGCCAAATAGCCGTCGGAATAGATAGAGTGAATCAGCTTGACATATTTGCCTTTGACCAAGACCAAATCTCCTTTGCGAGAGCCTTGTAACTCCTCATTGACTTGGTATTTAACCCGGCCTTTGCCTTTTTGCGGCTGACTGTGATAGTGCTTGCGTGTTTGCCTGGCACGAAATCGAATGTGGTACACATTCTTCGGCTCCACAGCAACCACTGCGCCGGTCGGCATGGTTGCGATGCACAAGGCATCGATGATATGCGTTTTTGGCAAGTTCCTATATTTCCTGTAGGCGGAGGTTTGGTAGCCAAAGACGGTGGTCAAAGGAATGTGCCGGACGACACGAATGATCTCCTCGACGTTGGTCTTAATCGAAGGAGGCAAGCGTCCGCTGCGTCGGCTTGAAGCCCTATTGAGAAAGCGAGCAGGCCGATACCAGCGACGTGCCCGGCGGCTTTTACGTCGATCCCGCCGATCCTGCATTTTGTCGGTGACATCCCTACGATGATGGATCTCTGCGGCCAGCAGCACTCTGCCATGGCTCACACAGGCGAGACCCGTGGCACTGCTGCCCTTATCGATCCCACAGGTCACCTCTTGGGTCCGCCCCTCGCACTGCCAAGTCAGTTGGATGGTGAAAGGACGATAGTCTACAATCTTGGCTTTCTTTGCTTCTAGCAACTTGCGTGCTTTGGCCTCTGTGCAGGGCATGAGTGTTGCCCCATCTTGATTTTTGACATAGACAGACATCTGACTGTAAGCCCTCCTCTGTCAAGAGTGAGTTGCTCCTTGCGAGTGTTCATCAGGCTTGTCGTGCTCCAATCACTTTCACCTTTCGGCTACCCTTAAACTGGAGCCACAGAGCTTGAGACTGGAGCGAACATCTCAAGGTGTGATCACCTGGCAAACTGCTGCTAGGACTAGCCTAGCCCGCTGCTAGCTCCTTGAATATGATGTCCGTAAACTCCATACTTTTAGGAACTATTGTAGATCTTCATTACAGGGCCTTATAACCTCCGCTTCAAGCAGGGAGCAGTTATTTTTCTAGAAAAAATGTGCTTTTCTCAAAAACATATGCAACTGTATGCATTCTAGCACTCCCATTCCAAAGTAGGCAAATTGGCGCACACAAAAACCACCCTGTCACTGATCTGACAAGGATGGTTTTGCTCTGCCGTCCTACACCTCTACGATCTCGACTCCATACAACGCCTTTACCAGCTTCTTCTTCAACTGATATACCGCTGTCTTGGTCGCCTTACTCTTCACGTCCTCTACAACCACGACTCCTGTCTCTACTATCTCATTCGGATAACGGAAGAGGAAGACTTGTCAAAGGATTGTGGCCAGCATGGGGCTGAAGCACAACAATTTGACAGGAGAAATTCTAGGCCCAAATGCCATCACTGTGCCACCTTTGATAGATGTAGCATAAAATTTAAAAATTAATAAGGATATGAGCTTAAATAAAGGTAAGTAATATGGTAATATAGTAACAGAGGTTATAAGTCAGTAAGTCGCCTGGAACATTTCATACAGTGCGAAAGAGGCAGGGTGATCAAGTCTTCTCCCATTTGTCTCACAAGCATATCCAGGCACCAGAAAGTAAGAGGATTATCACATGCAAAACAATATGTTTCAGCAACCTATCTCTCATGATTTTGTCCCGCTTGGTAGTCACTGTGAATGGTGTGAAAAAGAGGCTGTAGAGCATCTTACAGCTCTCGGTGGCCGTCATCACAATCAAAGTGGCCGCTTCTGTGCCTCTTGTGCAAGGGCATTCATCCAACAAGTGCGCAATGATGTAGCATCCCCTGTAGCACTTGGCAGGAATACTATTCAGGAGTTGGCCAGCTTCTATCCGCTTGCCAGCGAGCAGAGATTAGCGAGTGACCTCCCTGACGGAGAAATCCTGGTAGCTAGCAAGCAGTCTTTGTGGCTCTGTAGCTTAAATTAGCAGGGCCGTAAATGGCAAAGGAAACCAATATTGCATGGATGTCAGAACCAGTTACGCCACCTGCCCCCTCTGCGAAGCCACCTGCGGTCTGGAAATTACCACCCGTGGGCGCGAAGTGCTCTCCGTACGAGGGGACGAGCAGGATGTCTTTAGCCGTGGTTATCTCTGTCCCAAAGCCTACAGCCTCAAGGAGTTGAGTGCCGATCCAGATTGTATCCGTACACCTATGGTACGGCGGGGGGATACGTGGCAAGCGGTCAGTTGGGATGAGGCTTTTGCCGAGATTGAGAGAAACCTAGCGCCTTTGCTTTCACAATATGGACGCGATGCGCTGGCCATCTATATTGGCAATCCGAATGTGCATAATCTCTCGAATCTGCTCTATCTCTCTTCGTTGTTACGTGCAGCAGGCACGCAGAATGTATATTCAGCATCGACATTAGATCAGATGCCCAAACAGGTGACTGCTGGACTGATGTTCGGTACCATGATCTCGATTCCGGTACCTGATCTGCAAAGGACCGATTACCTGCTTTTGTTGGGCGCAAACCCGCTAGTCTCCAATGGGAGTCTGATGACTGCGCCAGATATGCGGGGTCGTCTCAGGAAGCTACGACAACGTGGCGGTAAGCTTGTGGTCATCGATCCCTATCGTACGCGCACAGCTCAGGAGGCTGATGAGCATCATTTCATTCGTCCCGGCTCGGATGCCCTTGTTTTGTTTGCCATTGTGCATACGCTCTTTGCTGAGGGACTGGTGGCACCGGGCAAGCTGAGCGAGTATTTGCTCGGCCTGGCAGAGGTGCGCGAACTTGCCAGAGCGTTTGCACCTGAACAGGTTGCTCCGCTGTGTGGCATTGCTGCTGATACTATACTGCGCTTAGCACGCGAGGTAGCGAGTGCTAAGCGTGCAGTGGTCTATGGCCGTATTGGGACCTGCACGCAGGAGTTCGGTACGCTCGTGAGCTGGCTGGTTGATGTTATTAATGTGTTGACGGGCAATCTTGACCGTGAGGGTGGGGCTATGTTCCCGAAGGCGGCGGCAGGTGCAAAAAATACCAGTGGCACACCCGGCAAGGGACGTGGGGTGCGCTTCGGACGCTGGCACAGCCGTGTGAGTCATTTCCCGGAGGTCTTCGGTGAACTGCCTACCTCATGCCTTGCCGAAGAGATAGAGACGCCGGGTGAGGGCCAGGTGAAGGCTTTACTTACCATTGCGGGCAATCCCGTTCTGAGTTCGCCTGATAGCCAGCGCTTGCAAGCAGCCCTCGACAAACTGGAGTACATGGTCAGTATCGATATCTATCTCAATGAGACCACTCGCTATGCCAACGTCATCTTGCCACCGCTACCCCCACTCATGCGCTCTCACTATGATCTAAGCCTCTACCAGTTGGCGGTGCATAATGTAGCGCACTATTCTCCGCCTGTCATCGAGCGAGAGCCTGGCATGTTAGATGAATGGGAGATCTTGCTTTCGCTGGCAACCATTCTTGGCGGGCAAGGGGCGAGTGCTGACCGATCCCTATTGGATAACAGTGCTATAGCGGCGCTCGTTCAGCGCGAAATAGCTCCCACTGGCTCGCTCGCAGGGCGTGATGTGACGGAGCTGCTGGCCGCTTTGGAGCCGCGACGAGGGCCAGAACGTATGCTGGACTTTCTGCTACGTAGCGGTCCTTATGGTGATGGCTTCGGCATGAGGCAAGGTTTGAGTCTTACCTTGTTGGAGGCCCATCCGCACGGTGTGGATCTGGGTCCTCTCGCTGCACGCATTCCCGAAGTGTTGCGCACGCCATCCGGCAAGATAGAGCTAGCCCCGGAGCTACTGGTCAAAGATGTGGAGCGTTTGCGTACGTCGTTGCAGAGAGGAAAGAGCGATGATCTGCTGCTCATTGGACGACGCGACCTGCGTTCAAACAATTCCTGGATGCATAACCTGCATGTACTGACAAAAGGCAAAGATCGTTGCACCTTGCATATCCATCCCGTCGATGCCGCTCGTTTGAATCCGATAGATGGGGAGACTGCAATCGTCAGCTCAGATTGCGGTAGTGTCGAGATTCCTATGGAGATCACTGAGGCCATCATGCCCGGTGTTGTCAGCATTCCGCACGGCTGGGGTCACAATCTTGCAGGAACTCGTATGCACGTTGCCAGCGAGCATGCAGGTGTGAACATGAACATTCTGGTGGACGGCAAGAGAGTTGATCCTTTATCTGGAAATGCGGTCTTGAATGGTATTGCCGTCAGAGTTGACAAGGCGCTGGGGCAGTAGGGCCAACAAGCTCTGCTCTCATATGCAAGTAGGATGCATGACTGCAACGACAAGGTTCAATATACTTCTCAGCTTACAGGCAGTTCAACAAAAAACGTGCTGCCGTGCCCTTTCTCAGATGTGCACCACATACGCCCTTTGTGGAGGTCTACAATCTGCTTGGTGATGGCCAGCCCTAGACCTAATCCTGTCGTGGCTGAGGACTGCGCTTCCGCCGTTCTATAAAATGGCTCGAAGATACGATCAAGCTCATCTTGCCCGATGCCTTGCCCGTAATCGCGTACTTGCACGGTCACATGTTGGGTACCCTGATCGACAGATACCTCTACGGAGGAAGACACCGGAGAGTATTTTATAGCGTTACTAACCAGATTGCTCACTACCTGTACTAGACGATGCTTATCTACATAGATAGTGGCAGGAGTAGCAGATGCTTGGAAGCGAATAGGTCTGCCGGTAACTACTTTTTGGTCTTCCACTACTTCCAGGCACAGCACATTCATGTCGTAAAATTGTCGGTCTAATTTGATCTTGTGACTCTGTACCCGAGAGAGGTCGAGCAACTCATCAACCATGCTCGTCAAAGTGTGCGTCTGTTCATCAATCTTTTCTAATACTTGCAAGACAGCATCGGTTTTCCCGGCCATTGGTTGTTTCTGCAAGCGACGTTGTAAGAGCTGTGACTGCATGAGAATACTGGTGATGGGCGTTTTTAATTCGTGGGAAGTCATGGAGAGAAAACGGTCTTTGAGCTGTGCCTCATGCTCCAGCTTCTGGCGTGCTGTTGCTAGCTCACGGGCATACACGCGCGTTCTGATCCAGCCTTTGTCTCGTTGGAAAGAGAGCATGCCAATTGCAATACCAGCTAAACAAAGGGGCAGCAATTGTAGTATGTTAGGCCACTTCAGCAGATCAGATTGCCCATGCGGAACAATGAAAAAGAGATCGAGAATGAACATACCCAGAAAGATCAAGAGCAAGCCCGGACGCCATCCCCACCATAAAGCAGTGATCGAGAATGCGAGCACCAAGACGCTGTCCTCAAGAATAAAATTATTGACGACGCGTTGCAAGCCGAAGGTCAGCGCAATAGTGATTGCTAACATAGGCAGAACGGAAAGCAGCCCAACAAGGAACCCCCATCTACTGCCTGTTATGAACTCTGCTTGCTTATAAATAAGACCTTGGAGAGCATCCTCTAATTTCTGGTAACGATGCTTACGCTGATCTTGAGTTTCTTTACGTTCCTGTGAGACTTGCATGCTTTCCACTTTCTCCCAGATAAAGCGTTATTACCTTATTACAACCAAACCGCTATAATAGCAGCTGATAGCATATTCGTAATAGTAGACTATGGATGATATGACACAACAATCTACCACATGCAGCATAAGGGATGCAAGTTGGGGAATACTAAGGGGATGTGCTACCGTTTTTTGCAAAAAGCTGTGGTTCTTACGCAGGTTTGCTGATTCAGCAGAATAACTCTTGAACGCAAATGGAATGACTGGCCTTGAATGCCAATTCCTTGTCATTCCTCAATGACTCATCATTTTGAGAATCAGCAAACCTGTGTAAGATCCAAGCTGTGGCACATCCCAGTGGTTTAGGCGCTCACCGAGCCTACTGCGTCAACTCCTTAACAATGCGCTGTACGCGAGCGCCCTCTGCACGTCCTTTTGTCTCTTTTACGGCCAGTGGCATGACGCGTCTGAACTCTTTACCATGCTCAGCAACCAAGCGGTTGACGATTGTACGTATGTCATCGTCGCTGAGTTGAGAAGATTGTAAGTACGCCTGTAGAATATCAAGTTCACGCTGTTCCTTTTCGGCCAGGTCATTACGTCCACCTTGCTTGTAAAGTGGAATGGCCTGGTTGCGTTTCTTTACTTCCAGTTCCAAGACTCTTAGCACATCAGCTTCGGTCAATGGCTGACTATATTCAGCGTTTTTGCGATCCGTTCTGGCAACTTCAAGGTTGTGGATTGCTCCCAACGCCATACGCAATGTGTCTAGCCTGGATTGGTCACGTGCTTTCTGTGCTTCAATTATATCTTTTCTCAGTTGTTCTTCGATAGGAAATGCTTGTCTTGTCATAACTCTATACTCCCGCTATGATAATGGTAGGTGCGGCTCTTAGTATACAATGAGCACTGAGAAAAATCATCAGTATCTTGCAGAAGCGAGTAGTTATGTTGCCTTGTCTTGCCTTAATGCTTAAGCTGCCTTAAGATGCAGCATTTACAAGATCGCGGGCAATATTCCACACATTCGGCGAACCCATGCCAGTTGCCAGATCATAGCCCGTCGTTGCTGGATAGTAAAGATTATTGCCACTGGCGACATCATGGTAGGCTGGATAAAGTTGTTTCGTATGGTATAGGCGATAGAGACTTCTAATATTAACGGCGGGCTGAGCATGCCGGGCTAAGTACTGATTGAGGTCGGCGGCAATGCCAGCCCACAAAGCGACAGTAGCACTGGTTCCACCAGCTGTAATCCAGCCGCTAGCAGGGCAGTTCGCAGCTGCAACTGTACAATAGGCGGAATAGCTAGTTACTGGATCAGCGTTAGCTGACACATCAGGAATCATGCGTTGAGTAGAGGTAAGGTTAAGACCGTTCTGATAGCTCGGACGTGGAAAAAATGAACTGAGTCCACCACCACTGCCAGTACCTTGTGGACTACGGGACGCGCATGTGGGGCAAGACCAAGCAGACTCGTTTGCATAGGAGCTATCACTTTTCAGATGTAAACTGGTTCCACCAACGCTGATCACATGAGGGTCACTGGCGGGCGAATCGACTGAGAGTGTCTTATCAGCGCAATCATATGCACCAGCATCACCAGTTGCCGCAAAGAACGTCTGTCCCTGTACCACTCCTTGCTTGAAAATAAGATCGAGCGTACGTATTTCTGCTTCTCCCAACACACTCTCGCATGCCCCCCAACTAGTACTAACCACCTTTGCATGATTATCATTAACAATGCGGTTATAGGTAGTGTTGATCCCGGCCAGACTATTTTTGCCGATATAGATCTCCTGTCTCGCCCCTGGCGCAACAGCTTCTAGGATCTCCATGTCCATCTCAACCTCAATGGCTTCTACCCCTGGTGCGGTAGTGGTGCCATCGGTGAAGACATTAGTAACAGGGGGTGGATCAATCCCGTAATGGGTGCTATAGGTGCGGATATCGGCTGGGTTATAATTATCTAGTTCAAAAAGCGCGACCGTCTGACCAGTCCCATCAATGCCTGCATCGAACAGAGGATCTATATTGTAAGCTGTCCGCAGTTCGCTGGGCATATACCCACCAGTGGTAGCAATATAGTGTCCTTGAGTAGGACTACGAGCTACACTCTGACTCCTAGCATAGTGCTCTAAATTGCTGAGACCCGCCACATTCGTAATCACTCCGGCCATATCTATAGGCACCGAAGGCTCGTTAATTGGGGCATAGATGGCACGTCCTCCTATCATATAGTCATCTATAGTGACGCGAAAAGCGTGCTCAATAGCGGCGACCGATCCTGATGCATTGATAAGTAAGTGATTCGGTGCCACGGCGTCAATAGAGAGACCCTGGTGATGCAGATAAGCGGTTACTTTGTCCACTGTGGCCTCGCTGGGGCCAAAGAGGTTGGTGAACTGACTCGGTGTGAGGTAATGGTCGTAGAAGGGCGAATGAGGATCACTCTGCTGAGCGATCAGTTGATCCAGCTCGGCCTCGTGAGGCGAATGCAAAGCAATTGAGAGCTGCAAGATATGGTTATCCTCTGTCGTGTGCAGGGGAAAATGATGCTGTAAAGCTGCTATCAGATGGCCAGTAATCAAAGAGCGTGGTTCTACTCCACTCAAGGGCAAGATAGCAGATGCCGGGGATACACTATACAAGACGGACCCTATTGTAACGACGAGTAACACAGTAAAGGACGCAATACCATAATAACGAGACCTTCTCTGATGCACAGTTCTTTCCAACCTTCCCCCTCTAACCGAAAGTCATGAGCATAACAAAAAATACAGTAGCTATCATGTATGTTATGCAAAATAATCCATCACGTAGTGAATAGCGCTCAGAGGCATTTACCTTCAACCAACCATCTTTGCCACTACAAATATATTATACTGTTGGAACGAACTTTGTAGTGACTAAAAACCGGGAACGTTCATTGCTGCCTCGCCTAAGCTGTGAGGGAGAGGGATGGGCCATTGCTGTGAAGGCAGTTGAGTGAAGACAGCCCGGCCATTTCCGCTTGGTTGTTCATTGTCCCTACCACGACAGTTACTCTATGGGATACAATGAGAGATGAACCTATTAGAGTAGATAGTACATCCTCGCACAAAGAAGTGTTCAAAGGAGTAGCATAATGGCGAAAGTTTTTGAGAATGTAACATCGCGTGCGCAAAAAGTATTCATTAACGAGGCGTTAAGCGATTTTAGCAGAGAAGAAAATAGACAAGCTCAGGCAGATGCCTTGGTGCGGGTACAAAGCGAACTGGGACAAACCTATCCATTGATTATTGGAGGGAGAAAAATCGTTAACAAAAGGACGTTCACCTCTGTTAATCCATCACAACCTGATCAAGTCATTGGCCATTTTTCACGAGCGACCGTTGAGCAGGTCAATCAGGCTGTACAGGTTGCAACAGCAACTTTTGAGGTGTGGAAGCATGTTCCGGCGGAAAAGCGCGCTGGTTATCTCTTCGCAGCAGCCGACCTGTTACGACAGCGCCGTTTTTATATGAATGCCTGGATGATTTATGAAGTGGGTAAGAGTTGGGTAGAAGCGGATGCCGATACCGCGGAGGCCATAGATTTCCTGGAATTTTATGCTCGTGAGATGTTGCGCCTGGCGCAAGACCAGCCAGTGGTCAATATCGAAGGTGAACAAAATAAGCTCGTATATATCCCACTGGGAGTAGGTGCAGTTATTGCGCCATGGAACTTCCCGTGTGCTATTACAGTCGGCATGACCAGCGCATCAATCGTCGCGGGTAACAGCGTTGTACTTAAACCAGCCAGCACCGCGCCGACCATTGCCTACCAGTTCATGCGTATTCTGGAAGAGGTAGGCTTGCCGAGCGGAGTCGTGAACTATCTAGCAGGCTCTGGTTCAGAGATTGGCGATGCTCTGGTTGATAATCCGCAGGTGCGCTACGTCGCCTTTACCGGTTCGCGTGATGTTGGTCTGCGCATCTACGAGCGTGCCTCAAAGCATCAAAAAGGGCAGCGCTGGCTCAAGCGCTCGATCTTAGAGATGGGGGGCAAGGATGCCTTAGTAGTTGATGAGACAGCTGACCTTGAAGCAGCTGCTAATGGCATTGTGGCAGCTGCTTTTAGCTTCCAGGGACAAAAATGTTCCGCCGGTTCACGAGCGATCATCGTCGAGCAGGTCTACGATCAAGTGTTACAAAAGGTCATTGAGAAAACCAAACAATTGAGTATAGGCGATGTCGCACGACCGGAGACCATTATAGGACCGGTGATCGACGAAAGTGCTATGGAGAAGATTCTCAGGTATATCGAGATAGGGAAGGGCGAAGGGGAACTCGTTATTGGAGGTGGGCATCAAGAGCCTGGCTATTTCATAGAGCCGACCATTTTTGCCGATGTCAAGCCGGATGCAATTATTGCACGGGAGGAGATTTTCGGTCCAGTGCTTGCCATTATCAAAGCACACGATTTTGATGAGGCCCTCGCTATCGCCAACGGTACCGAATATGGTCTGACTGGCGCGCTCTACTCATATGATCCACAGCGTATTGAGCGTGCCGAGGAAGAGTTCCATGTTGGCAATCTGTACTTCAACCGCAAGTGTACTGGCGCATTAGTAGGAGTACACCCCTTCGGTGGCTTCAATATGTCCGGTACCGATTCAAAGGCCGGGGGCAGAGATTACCTATTATTGTTCACACAGGCCAAATCTATTGCGGCAAAAAAGTAGCAACGAGGTTCTGTGAAATGTTCCCTTACTGCATCTAGACGTGGCAGAAGGGATGAGAGGGAGATTGTTTTTTGGTAACTATAACATCACTCACCACTGGTATACGGCAGATGTCCCTGCCATTCCAGGGCGAAGACGATATTATTGGTCCTTATCTACTAACTGGTAGCGATGAAATCGCTATTATTGATCCAGGTCCAGGCACTACCTACGAAGCTCTATTGGCGTCGTTACGCGAGTTGGACATTGATCCCCAGGATGTCACACATTTACTTGCCACGCACATTCACCTGGATCATACTGGAGCTATTGGCACACTGCTCCGTTATATGCCTAAAGCCAAGGTGCTCGTTCATAGCAAAGGTGCACCTCATCTGCTAGATATTTCCAGGCTGGTGGCAAGCGCCGAGCGCATCTATAAAGATCGCATGCGCACACTCTGGGGGGCAATTGAGCCAGTACCAGCAGAACGTTTGCAGGTGATCGAAGATGGCAATATACTCAGCATTGCCGGGCGACGTTTAGAGGTCCATTACACACCTGGACATGCTGCGCATCACGTAGTCTTCTTCGATGTCCATTCTGGCGAACTCTTTGCTGGCGATGTAGCGGGTGTACGCCTGCCGGGGATCGACTATGTGCGGCCTCCCACGCCGCCGCCGGATCTGGATATAGAAGCATGGTCGAGCAGCATCGATAAGCTAAAGAAACTTCACCCGGATGTATTGTACTTGGCCCATTTCGGACCAACGCGCAACGTGACATCTCATCTAGAGCGGGTGCGTGAGAAGCTCTTCTCGTGGGGAGACTTCGTACTCCATGCCATGCAAACGGGCAAGACCGAGCCGGAAATCATCGAGATGCTGACAACGCGCACCGAGCCAGAATTGCGTCGCGCGGCACGTGACGAAAAAACTCTGCTACGTTATGACCTTGCCACGAATTATACGATGACCGTACAAGGCTATATGCGCTATTGGCGCAAGAAACATCCTGATCGCCTTTGACCTCCTCTCTGTGTGGTTGTCAGGCAGGAGATTCCCTTTCTTGTGGGGGAATTTCCTGTCTGCTTTGAGTACTCTGGACTATCCGACTCGTCAATACAAAATCAGGCAAATAAATGCTTGACAAAGCGTCAACTATAGAGTACAATCCTGATGTCAATACACAAACAATATTGTACAGGCCTCGTTCGTCTAGTGGCCAAGGACGCCACCCTTTCAAGGTGGAGATCACGGGTTCGACTCCCGTACGGGGTACTATTTTTAGAAGAAGCCTGGCATCACTGCTTATTTACGGTATGTCAGGCTTCTTCCCTTTTGCTTTTATGGAAAGGTCATGTACAATGCTAAGTGTTGAAGAAGCTCTTGAACGCATGCTCGCTCAAACATGGCCATTGGCAGTGACGCAGGTCCCACTGGCTGAGGCGCTGCACTTGGTCTTGGCTCAGGACATTATTGCGCAGGAAGATATGCCCCCTTTCGCCAATTCTGCGATGGATGGTTTTGCCCTGTTGAGTGAAGACAGTAAAGCTCGTGATGGGAGGACGCCACGCTTGCAGGTGACTGGCACGGTCGCAGCTGGGTATGTTGCCAGTCATGCAGTGACAGAAGGTACAGCTATGCGCATCATGACAGGCGCGCCAGTGCCAGCTGGCGCTGATACGGTTATTCAGGTAGAATTGACACGCAGCGAGAGTCCTGAGAGTGAATGGGTGGAGATCCTACAAGAAGTTCCTGCGGGCAATAATATACGTCCCGCAGGCGAAGATATGCGCAAAGGGCAAACCGTCCTTTTAAAAGGGACCGCAATTGGTCCCTGGGAGATTGGCATTCTGGCAACACTCGGCCAGGCCACTGTGCCTGTTGTGCAGCGCCCGCGCGTGGCCATTTTAGGAACTGGCGACGAAGTCATTGACGTAGGCGAAGCGCTACAACCTGGGAAAATTCGCAACAGTAACAGTTACTTGTTAGAAGCCGCAGTACGACAGGCTGGGGCAGTACCATATCGTCTGGGCGTAGCACGCGATACTGTCGAAAGCTTACGCGAAAAATTTAGCGAAGCTCTCCACTATGATCTGATCCTTACCTCTGGTGGTGTCTCGGTCGGTGATTTTGATCTTGTCAGGAGCATCCTGCAAGAGCAAGGCGAGATGAATTTTTGGCGTATTAACATGCGTCCGGGGAAGCCAGTTGCCTTTGGTCATATGCGTGGCGTTCCCTTACTAGGTCTGCCGGGAAACCCGGTCTCTGCCGCCGTCACCTTTGAACTCTTCGGACGGCCTATGATACGCAAGATGTCAGGACACACGCGCCTGCAACGACCCCAGGTCGATGTAATTGTTGACGATGGCATACAAAAGTCTGCACAGCGGCGGCACTATGTACGCGC
>VBJK01000068.1:40101-63980 GCA_005879655.1 Chloroflexota bacterium
AACGCGCTCGTTATTGTCCCGGAAGGTGGTGTGACTATTCCCCCTGGTGGCACTGCCAAAGCAATCATGCTCGACTGGCCGGAAGTATCTTCATAATTGTTGTTCAGTTTGTTCTTGATGCAAGCGATAGCGCAACTGATCGCGCGAAATACATAATAAGGCAGCAGCGCGTACCTGATTGCCATGAGAGCGTTCTAATGCCTCCTGCACAAAAGTGCGCTCGATTTCTCCCAGGAAGGCTCGTAAATCAATGCCTTCCTGGGGGAGATGCATCTGCTGGCGTAATTCTTGTAAACGCTGATTTGCACTTGTTCCTGCATGGCGAATCTCTTCTGGCAAGTCGTTGGGGTGGATCTCATGATCCTTACACAAAATCTGTCCCCGCTGGATAACACTGCGTAGTTGTCGTATATTGCCTGGCCAGTGATAGCTCAGCAACAATGCTAAAGCATCCTGACTGATGCGGAGCGGCTCATTGCCCTCAATACTCTGCAAGTGCAAAAAGTGGTGGATGAGTGGTTCAATATCTTCTGGGCGTTCACGCAATGGCGGCAAGTAGATAGTAATGACCTTGAGACGATAGAAAAGGTCGTCGCGAAAGAGCCGACGTGCCACAGCAGCTTGCAGATCGCTATTTGTGGCAGAGATGATACGCAGATCGACATGAATTTCTTTGGTGCTACCTACGCGGTGAAAACGACGGGTTTCAAGGAAGCGTAACAACTTTGCCTGCAAAGCCAAGGGCATCGATCCTATTTCGTCGAGGAAGAGCGTACCACCATCTGCCCGTAACACATGTCCTTCACGCGACACTTTAGCATCAGTAAAAGCGCCAGCCTCGACACCAAATAATTCTGTCTCTAGCAACGTATCTGGAAGGGCTGCACAGTTAATATCGACAAACTGATAGGCAGCCCGACTACTTAACTCATGGATTGCTCGTGCCACCACATCCTTGCCCGTGCCACTCTCTCCCTGTAACAAAACTGTGGTGGTTGGGTACATGGCGACCTGTCGTGTCATAAGAGCCACATGTTGCATGGCCGGACTACGACCAACAACCATACCAGCCAGACGATCATAATCGTCTGGTTCCTCCAGTGGCTTGCGGATAAATGGCACTCCGCGTCCCTTCACACATATCTCCCCTTCAACAAATACAGCCAATCCCTGACTCAGTTTCAGATTAACAGTTTACTTGGTTAACGTACAATTCCTGCTGGTGTACGCGTACTACTAGGAAATGTTGATAGCTGAGAAGTTGCAACCCGGCCACGTTCTATCGTTGCAAGATTGCCGCTCTGGCCCCACCTTGCATCTGCTGCAAAAGCTGGTTGTGCAGAATGTTGCGGTAGAACATCAGAGGTTGGCAATGCTGGTGGTCGAGGTGCGGCTGCATAACTAGGTAGTGCACCGCTGTTTAAGCTAGCAAGATGAGACTCTCTAGAGACTGGTGAGACATCGTGAGATGGTCCTATTGCAGGCAGGGTTCCCTGAACAGTGACTTGCACGATACCTAAAGCCATCAATTCCCCAACGATCTGGCAAACGAGTGCAGACTGCATGCTTAGTTCCTGACTGACAACGCGCAACGTCTTTTGACCATTCACACAGGTCAACACTCTCCATTCATCAGGTGTTAGCTGAATGCGCGGATTCTGCTCAGTAAAAGTACTCAGATCTGCTGGCACTAAGATCATATCGGGTTTCATGAACGTTGTATCAATGCGCGGTGGTGGTACCGGCGATATCACCCGCTCTGGTGGTGTTAGCCCACCAGAGAACGCTGATCGGCTATCGTTTAAAGATGCAAAGCTGGTCTCTTGATTAAGAGAAGCGAAGCTCACCTCGGCGTCAAGAGAGGCGCTCGTTTCGGCAACATCGAAGATAGGAGTCTGCAACTCATCTGCGGACAATAACGAGCTGGCAGAGAAGGAAGATGTATCGGCTGAAAATTGGGAGGCGTTCGTGATAGTTACCATGCTAGCAATATCAGAAGCGGGGGGTGTTGGAGCAACCAAAGTAGGATTTTGGGATGCAGGTGCCCCCCCATTCGCGGGCTGGGCAGGCACGCGCAGATCGGTTGAACGTGTTAGTAGAGCAGGAGATAAGAGTGTAGTAACAGACAAACCCACCAACAAACGACCAACAGGCGGTGCAACATCTTCTTCAAAATGAATCTCGCCATTGGGCCATTGCAAAAGCACCTGTAATACTTCGCGCGCTTTTTGTGTAGCCCACGCTCGCAAATCCTCCTGTCCCACATAGCCAAGGCTCATTAAAGTAAGAGCCATCTTCGTCTCGCTTAACTCTTGCGGACTGATAGTCTGTACAACTTCGTGCAGGGCTTGTGCGGAAATAATGCCATCATGTACAAGTCTCTCGCCTAGACTAGCGTTTGTGCGTACAGGACCAATGCAGATTAATTGCCCCCCACGAAAGTATAGCTCAACCCAGGTAGCCTCAGACTTAAGCGTGAGCAACCCGGCTTTGGCATGTGTTTCAACTCTCTGCAAAACACTTGACAGATTATACTGCTCTAATGTACCTATAAATGACACAGGAATTCACCGTCCGTCTCAAGGCAACTCTATACGTTCCATATACACTCTATCCCCCTTAGAGAGAAATATGGGTATAAGAGTCTGCTAGAATTTATTGTAATTTATAAAGTATATCGCGCTACAGAATGCGAAGCGCGAAGTTGACGATCATTGTCAATGCTGTGAGAAGCGCGTAATTGCGTCTCTCGAAACCTTAGAGGAAGGTTGACCAAGTAAACATAGACATGAAGACCCCATTGCCTGAACACGGAAGGAGAGGGATTCGAACCCCCGGGGCGGTTAACCCAGCTGTTTTCAAGACAGCCGCAATAGACCTCTCTGCCATCCTTCCAATACATACTATACCACAGCCTTTGCTAATTTGGAAGGGGGAAATCACCCCTTTTTTCTCATTGAAGTGACGACCTCAATAGGCTTGTGAAGATCTTTTCGCTTAATGCTGAGCGGAGGCAAGTAACGAGAATCCCATATATGGGCGTAGTACCTTTGGGATAACTACTGATCCGTCGGCTTGTTGATAGATCTCTAAGATCGCGGCCATCGTGCGACCAACTGTCAATCCTGAGGCATTCAAAGTATGCACATATTCAGATCGTGCGCCATTAGTTGGTCGATACTTAATGTTTGCTCGCCTGGCCTGGAATGTTTCGCAATTACTCACCGATGAGACCCCTACGTAACTGTTCATGCTAGGCAGCCAGACTTCAAGCTCATAAGTTTTTGCAGCTGCAACAGGGAGCTTGCCAGTACAGAGCATCACAACACGGTAAGGCAATTCCAGCCGCTGTAAAATCGCTTCGGCATGAAGTAACATCTGTTCGAGCGCATTATAAGATTCTTCAGGCGTGGTCATCTGAAACAACTCTACCGTGTTAAACTGATGCGGGCGGAGCAGACCTCGGGGTTGAAGTGCTGGAGACCCTGCCTCACGGCGAAATGCCGTAGCCCACGCGGCATAGCATAGGGGTAGCTTATCTCGCGTCAGAATCGTATCGCTATGCAGCCCAACCAGTGGTACTATGGCAGTTGGATTAAGATAGAGCGTATCGGAGGAACAGAGATATGCCTGATTTTCAAATTTGGGCAATTGTCCTGCACTTTGCATTACTACTGGTTTAACGAGCTGCGGCGGCATAATCTCGGTATAGCTGTGCTCGCGTGTATGTACATCGAGCATAAAGGAAATCAATGCTCGTTCTAAACGCGCCCCTAATCCTTTCAATGTCA
This sequence comes from Chloroflexota bacterium, assembly GCA_005879655.1. The sequence continues at coordinate 43,893 of VBJK01000068.1, forward strand.
CAAAACGGCTACCAGTGATCTTTGTCCCACTTTCCGTATCAATGATATCCAGGCGCTTCCCTATCTCCCAATGAGGAGATGGCGTAAAGTGAAAGGGGACAGGCTCTCCCCAACGACGTAACTCTACGTCGTTGCTATCATTATCTCCTTCCTGTACACTTTGATGAGGCAAATTCGGCAGATTGAGGAGTTGCAATTGTAGTTGTGTCTCCACGTCACAAATATACATTTCAACTCGTCGAATATCTCGCTCAGTCGCCTTTATGCGCTGATTAAGCGTTACACGCTTTTGTTCATCTGCTTTACTTACCTGTCCCTTTAGCTGCTTTAGCGAGGAATAGAGATCCTCATTGCGCGTAGTTAGCCCTCGTCTTTGTTCGGCGAGGTGTAGTATCTCATCTATATTGTAGGTCTCGCGGCGTCGTTGCAACGCTTCACGTACGGCTTCTGGATACAAACAAATAAAATCTAAACTCAACATAGTAGACACATTATAACACAAATTCATATAACTTGTCATTTTGGTCGCTCTAACGCCCTATTTATGCTCAGTTATATGCTCGTTGCCGCGTTTGTTCGTGTTAAAACACGAATAAGGATTGTTACAGTATAACGCAGCTTGGTGTAAGATGATGTTATGAAAAAAGCAATGGGTAAACCTCATCGGTACCCATTGCATCAGCTTCACATGTAATTACAGCAGAGTCCCGGCCAAGTACCACTGCATATCCTCACCACGGCCAGCCGCATTAGCCATTTGCTTATCCGTTGCGTAGGTATACAAAGCGTGACCGTCATAGAAGACTTGAGCACCATTAGCTGTTTGATGCACGGACAACTGCTTGGGCAGAGGTACGGAGCTAGTGACCGTCATCATTCCCTGTGGAGCCAAGACAGGGGGCCAATCTTGAGCACACTGACCTGTGCAGGTGGCCTTAAACGTAGTGTCAGGCTTATAGTAGTACACGGCAAAGTTTTGATTCGTCAGCAATAGGTCTACTGTTTTGCCTTTAATAGTGGCCTTCCCCGTATGAATGAATGCCGCCATATTGCCTGTCATGCTTGGCGTGATGGCAATGCCGTTCATCATGTTACCTTGGTTCATAGGCGTTGCGTTCGCCATTGGCGTTACATTGGTCATAGGTGTCGCATTGGTCATGGGAGTTGCGTTGGTCATGTTGCCACCATTGTTAGCATTTTGGGCGTTATTATTATTCATGCCCTGATTGGTCGTATTTGTTGCAGCTCCCTGGTTGGTCGTACTGCCGCACGCTACCAGCAAGACGGCCAGTAGCAGAGCAAGCGCGCTTAGTTGCACATGTCGAAGAGTTTTCATGTGACGCTAACCTCCTAAAAACTATTCCCGAATCCTAATATCTTCTCTAGTTAACCGTTATCTCTGTGAAAGATGATGTCGCTTGGTGAAGACAACTCCAGCACAACATCCATAATCATGAAGAACAAATTGCGGCACGGGCGATGCTTCTTCATAGATGGGACTATACCATACTGTTTCAGCGGCGTCTGCTTAGTAGGAATTGTGGGCATCAATTTGGGTTAGCCTGCGCAATCTCAACCTCAAGTTGTAGCGAGTGAGGCCCAAAATTTGCTAACTCTGGATATTTGAGCTATACTATATAATGTTAGATGGTTACAGTGTACAATCTTAGATAAGGGAGAGGTATTCCTACAAGCGTTCTGAATGATCACAGTCGTCAAGCAAGATCCCTGGGGGAAGGCAAAGATTCACTATCAAGGTAAATTTGTAGAGTATCTAGCCAACGGCATCGTCATCCAGGCTTTCTGGACCCAACCTGCCAGAGACCTGGGCTACACTATTTTTGAGCCTGGCGATCTTTTTATAGAATATTATTATGCCGATCGCTGGTTCAACATTTTCGATATTAGCAATGCGCAAAGAGGGCGTAAAGGATGGTACTGTAACATTACAGAACCTGCAATCATCTCTGCTGACCGCATCGAACAAATTGATCTTTACTTAGATGTGTGGGTCACTCCCAGCGGCAAGGTGCTTGTGCTGGATGAAGATGAGTTTACCTCGGCTACAACACTTAGCGAGAAACAATGCAATGGAGCGCGTAAGGGACTACAAGCGTTAATCTGTATGGTAGAAACACGTCAGGAGATGTTCACTGTTATAGCCAATAGTCAGTAGGATGAGTATGTTTTTGGCGCAATAGCATGAGGGAACTATATAATACCCTCAGAAAGGCACGTCTTGATGGAAAAAGGGAGCGTGCTGGTGTTCCAGCAAACCTCCACTACTCAGCTCGACCAGAGCGGGCACATTGTAGAGCTTGAGTCTCACAGACAACTTCACCACACCATTACAGAACTCATACAGCTCAGTAGTTGTATTACAACGAGCGAAATGCAACAACGCTTACAGCACGCCACAGCGCAGTTCGGCGACCGGTTCACACACCAGCTGGTACGTGCACTCCATCGTAAAGATCAGCAGGAACGTCAAGCCCTAGTTTGGTTACTGACACTACTGGATGATCAGGTAGCGCTTCCTGTTCTACAACAGATGTCACAGAACAAACGGCTCCCACGATCTATAAGGCTCTCAGCTTCGCTCGTTCTGGCAGGGATGAGCGCAACCCCAGAAATAACCGATAGTTCGAGGCGTGAACAAACTGTTGCTGGTCAAGAAACCCCGCAACATGCTCGCCTCTATGCAATTAGTTAGTAGGACTATGCTAAAGATAGAAATTCCACAGCGAGGAACTATTGAACTGCTCCACGCAGTTTTTGATGTGAATGGCACGCTTAGCGTCGATGGGATAGCATTGCCAGAAGTCGCAGAGTGTCTCAAGCAAGTGGCAGAGCATCTCTCTATTCACCTGCTGACGGCTGGTACCCATGGCAATATTGCTGTACTTGAGCAGAACCTCGGTTTTCCCTTACGGCTCATGCATACGGGTGAAGAAAAGATGCGCTATATACAAAAGCTTGGACCGGCTAATGTCGTCGCTTTTGGTAATGGACAAAACGATAGCAGCATGCTACGTCTGGCCACCATTGGCATTGCCATTCTCACAGCGGAAGGAGTAGCAACGCGTACATTACAGGCAGCTGATATCCTTGTTACTAATCCCCTCGATGCGCTTGGTCTCCTGCTTCAGCCGAAGCGACTGATCGCCACCTTGCGTAGTTAATGCAATAAGAAAGGAGACTATTTATTATAATTGGGCCATCACATTTTTACTAATAGAACGCAGAGTCGCAAACACACCCTTACCCTCTGAGGCAATGGCTTCAAAGCTAGGGACGTGACGGCGGTTGAGATAGCGTTCGAGCACCATAGTGGGTAGCGCCGTCGGCATGTCGCGCTTGTTCCACTGCATGACAAAAGGGAAGTTGCCCATATCTTTGCCAATTCTACGCATATTCATCTCTAGCTCAGCGATACTCTGAACGTTCTCTTCAAATTTTTCCGCCTGCGAATCGACCACAAAGACAATGCCATCCGCGCCATTGAGAACAGCCAGACGAGTGCGCTCATACAAAATTTGGCCGGGAACTGTGTAGAGATGGAAGCGTGTACGGAATCCATGCACAGTTCCTAGGTCAAGAGGCAAAAAGTCGAAAAACAACGTACGTTCTGTCTCAGTCGCTATTGAAAGCATCTCGCCACGAGCCTGTGGGTTGATGCTCTTGTATACATGTTGCAAGTTTGTTGTTTTGCCACAATAGCCGATGCCATAATAGACAATCTTGCAATGGATCTCATGCGTCGCAATATTGATGAGCGCCATAAATTCCAGGCTCCTCTAATCGCGGAAAAGTAGATCAATGGTATCCTCGACTGAAGAGCGAAATTGTAGATTGATCACAGAGGATTTTGTGCGTGTGGTATCAGTACGCACACGCTCCAAAATGCGCCCTAGCTCATCAGAAGCCTTCTTCGAGAGCACTTTGACCAGACCGATATGGGTAAGCTTATCAAAGATAATAACGAGCAACCATTGTTCTTCGATCATAGAAGTGTAGATATTTTCTTGCACTCCTTGCTGAAAAATGTTGCGAAAATCCTTCTCATCCAATAACCTAGCAACTTCCCGTGAAGATGAAAAGACACCTGCCAACAATGCCCCCAGAGTAGTCGCATTTCTGCGTGTGCCCATTCCCTGCACATGCACCACCTGACCACTTTTGTCAATCAACATGGCAGAAGTAGCATTGGTATCATTCATAAGTTTTAATAAGAGAGAAGATATGAAGGTAAGTTCACGATCTGAGATGACAAGATTTGTCAGTTGTTCCATGGACGCGCCGCCTCCGTGTACACGTCTAACAAAAGAGAGTTTCGTTTATGCTGCACTACGATAGATCTAGAGCTTCTAATATTTCGTTGCGACTCGCTTTTACCAAGTGACGGACACGACTGATATTTGAGGCGTTATCAGAAAGAGTCACCATCAATGCGAAATCGCCTAAAGGATCAACGCTTACGAGCCCATGTTCATATTCCATAATCACACCAACAACGCTCCCGCGTGCCAGCTCCTGTCCCAGAGCTTCTGCTGTGCTCAAACCGGTAGTCGTAATAGCCCCTACAGCCTCCATATCATCTTTACCGTCGCGCGTCAGTCCTTCTATCATCAATCCATCTCTACCGACTAGGATGGCCTGACGCACCCCAGGAATGGATAAGAAACGGCTCAATGTCTGTTTTAAGTCAACCATTCGTTCCTCCGCATAGGCATGCCGCCTTATGTATGCAAGGCGAGTCTACGACTCCTGATATTCTAAACGATGTTATTGGCTAGTGCAATTGGTATGGGACATCTTGGCTACTTCCGTTGGATACTGCACGTATCTATGCCACCTGACTTTTCTTTCTGTTGTTCTTCTGCAAGATATGGAGACTGATGGATCAGATCACGAAGGATACGTCGCATCCTCTAACAGTCTAATCGATGCGTCTCCATTCTTTCACTCATTCGCTTACTGCCTAGTGCAGAATCCCAAAACCTTTTGGGGAATGGGAGCACTTGGGGACACCCCGCCAGGGGCGAAGCCCCTGGACCCCCAATCCCTATCAGCTCTTTTGTTTTTGCACTAGAAGGACAGTGGTCCCATACGGCCAGGATAGTTAGGTTGTGTTCTTGTTGGTAACACATCGTGTGGGTGACTCTCACGCAAGCCCGCGCCGGAGATGCGCGTGAAGCGTGTCTTCTCCTGCATCTCTTTAATGCTTGCGGCTCCGGCATAGCCCATTGCCTGGTGTAATCCACCTACCAGTTGATACACTAATGGTCCCAACATACCTTTGTAAGGTACACGTGCCTCAATACCTTCCGCAATCAGTTGTGTTTCGTCCATATCGCCCTGAAAATAGCGATGTTTACTGTAACGGCGCTGTTTCATTGCACCAATAGAACCCATACCGCGATAGTCTTTGAAGCGCTCTCCATGCGAGATGATCAGCTCACCAGGACTCTCATCAGCCCCTGCTAGCAAGCTACCCAACATAACTGTATCGGCCCCAGCGGCAATAGCTTTGGCGATATCGCCCGAATATTGGATACCGCCGTCCCCAATGATGGGTACATCGTAGCGATGCGCGGCCAGGGCACAATCATAGATAGCGGTGATCTGAGGCATACCGACCCCGGCGATGACGCGCGTGGTGCAGATAGCCCCGGGTCCCACGCCTACTTTCACTGCATCTGCACCGGCCTGGATCAATGCTTCTGTAGCTTCAGCAGTAACAACATTGCCCGCGATGAGCTGGACCCGTCGCCCAAACAGGTCATGAATGCGTGCAACTGTCTCAATCACCATGCGAGAATGCGCGTGCGAGGTGTCAACAACCAGCACGTCAACGCCTTTCTCGATTAGCGCTTCAGAACGGGTTATGCTATCTGGCCCAACACTAATGGCTGCACCGACACGCAAACGTCCGTAATCATCTTTGGCTGCATGAGGATATAGAATTTTCTTCTGAATATCCTTCATCGTAATCAGACCTTTCAGCATGCCATGTTCATCCACCACGGGTAGCTTCTCAATCTTATAACGATGCAGACTTTCGCGGGCCTGCTCCAGAGTCGTACCAACTGGCACTGTCACCAGGTTATCACGCGTCATGAGTTCAGAGATAGGACGGCCTGCATTGGTCTCAAAACGTATGTCGCGGTTGGTCAGTATACCGACTAATTTCCCACTTTCAGTAATCGGAATGCCCGAAATATGGAAGCGTTGCATAACATTTAACGCCTCGCTCAATAAAGCTTGCGGTTCTAGCGTAATTGGATCGGTGATCATGCCTGACTCGGAGCGCTTCACTTTATCCACTTCTTGTGCTTGCTCTTCGAGCATTAAATTACTATGGATGACGCCAAGGCCACCTTCGCGTGCAAGTGCAATAGCTAGCCGTGCTTCTGTCACGGTATCCATCGCAGCGCTCACAATGGGAATGTTGAGTGTAATAGTGCGAGTCAAACGTGTTTGCGTGGAGACTTCGCGTGGAAGGACCGAAGAGGCTGCTGGAATAATCAGTATGTCGTCGAAGGTGAGACCTTCTTTCCCAAATTTCTCCTCGAATGGGTCCTGAGATGGTACTGAAGACATGAGTGCGATATCCTCCTGAAAAAAAACACCAGCACACGTTCCTGGCGCGCGCTGGATTACTCTGAAGGGATGGTCTAACAACAAAACTTCTCTTGAGAGTCGGTGCCAAACAATTTTATTTGAGGTTTTCTAGATAGTTTAACATCTCGTAGTGCAAAACGTCAAATTTCTTTCGTCTTTTCAGAAAAATAAAAAGTAGTAGGAATTCCTACTACTTTTTTGCTATATTGCCCGAAGTACTCTATAACATGGTTCTTGATCGTGAACCGACGATTAAATTATAAACGAGCACAATCGCCGCAATTACAAGAAGAAGGTGAATCAAACCGCCAGCTACATGGAAGAGGAAACCAAGTAGCCAGAGTACAACCAGAACGACAAAGACTCCCCAAAGAATACCAAACATATTTGTAACTCCTATTATACTGGCAAATCCGCTATAAGCGACTATTGCTGTACCTTACGCAGAAGGAAGATTATTCCGCTACTATGACCACGGTTCATAGCACGAAATAGATGTATATTTGCTCTTTTCTCAGCGATTTTTAAGACTTGTCAGTGAGGGAGAACTGCTGTACTGTATAACAAAGAAAATCCATAGTGAGGAGCATCTAAGGATGTCTGCTAACACGCAGACAACGACATCAGTAACCCGGCCAGCAAGGCCATTGCCGGGAGATGAGGCCGTTGTCGTTGAGAATTTCAGCAAAAGCTACGGCCCGCACAAGGTCATTGATCATTTAACATTTACCATTCAGCGTGGTGAGGTCTTCGCTTTATTGGGGCCAAATGGGGCGGGAAAAACTACCACTGTTGAGATACTTGAAGGTTATCGTACAGCGGATGAAGGAACTATTCATGTTCTGGGACTCGATCCTATACGTGATGCTCGCAGACTTAAGCCGCAAATTGGCGTGATGTTGCAACAGGATGGGCTGTATCCTGCACTCACCGCCCGCGAGGTACTCCGTCTCTTTGCTGGTTATTACGAGCATCCACAAAATATTGATAGGCTGCTTGAGCATGTTGGACTTACCTCTGCCGCTAGAACGCGTTGTCGCCGTCTTTCTGGCGGGCAAAAACGTCGCTTGGCTCTGGCCCTTGCCTTAGTTGGCAATCCGAGACTTGTCTTTCTGGACGAACCTACTGCTGGCATGGACCCGCAGGCACGCCTAGTTACTTGGGATATTATGCGCGAACTGAAGAAGCATGGTGTAACAATCTTGCTTACTACTCATCTGATGGACGAAGCTGAACGACTTGCCGATCGTGTAGCCATTCTTGACCACGGGCGACTAATTGCGCTGGATACGCCCGCTCATATGACAGGGGTGCAAGCGGCAAACCTGGTACGCTTTGTCGCGCCAACTGGTCTGGATTGTACACAACTGGCAGCTCTTCCCTCAGCTAGCAAGGCCGAGGAGGTGCGTCCCGGTAGTTATGTATTGGAAACACACGAGTCTGATCAGGTACCAGCTCTGCTGGCAGAACTGACTGCATGGCTATGCGATCACCAAACCACCCTCTCCGAACTCCATGTAGGCCACGGTTCCCTGGAGGATCTATTTCTGCGCTTAACAGGTGCGGAGGTGAGAGAATAATATGGCAACAAACACATTAGAGTATCCAAACGAGCACAGTCAAGCGGCTTCACTTGGTCGTCAGATCCTCACGCAGATACAATGCGAGCTATTGCTCACGATGCGGCGAGGAGAGAATGTGCTCGTCACACTGGTTGTCCCGGTCCTGCTACTTATCTTTTTTACCTCGCTAAATGTTGTCCCTTCTGTCAATGGGAGTGCAATAAACTTCTTGTTACCGGGTATCTTGGCTGTTGCCATTATGGCAGCTGGCATGGTCAACCTGGGGATTGCAACGGCTTATGAGCGCTACTATGGAGTTTTAAAACGTCTGGGTAGTTCTCCTTTATCGCGCAGTGGACTTATTATGGCCAAGGTTATCTCTATCCTGATACTAGAAACGATCCAGGTCCTGCTGCTCGTAGGTGTTGCAATCGTACTCTATGGTTGGAAGCCTGTAGGTTCTCCACTTTTAGTACTACTTACCATAGTTCTTGGGACGGTGACGTTCGCTAGTCTGGGTTTGGCGATGGCCGGTGCTCTACGTGCAGAAATGACATTAGCTGGGGCAAATGCGCTTTTCCTGCTTTTCTTGCTGATCGGTGGCGGTATTCTTCCGTTGAGCCATCTACCAGTACCGCTGGCAATGGTATCACAGTGGTTGCCAGCCGCAGCACTCACTCAGGCGCTACAGGCAACGATGAGTCGTGGTGGTAGCGTCCCTCTCATGCAACTTATCGAGCTGGCGGTATGGGCAATAGTTATTCTTTGCGTTGCGATGCGCACATTTAAGTGGGAGTAGGAAAAAATGTATGGTGGAAGAGCGAGAGAGAGGCCCTATTTATTTACGCATAATAGGGGCAGAAGAAGGTTCTTCATCCTGCTCTTCTAACTGTCCCTCCTCTGGTCGTTGCCACTGTACAAGGGCAAGCAACAACATCAACAGCATAATGACGTGTACTGCTGTACACCAGGCGCACAGAGTATGTAGACGAACAATCTCGACGTAAACCAGGTAAAGGACCGTCAACATACCGATAACTATCCAGAGCAGCTCAGCAATGCGCAAGTTGCGCTGATCAGGCCAGAAACGCCAACTGACAAATGCAAGAGAGCCACTCACCATAAACCAGAGCAGGCCAGGTATCGTGATAGGAAGAGAGGTGCCGGGCACAACAGAAAAAGGGCTGGAGAGCACCCGTTCGCAATCGACAAAACCCTGTGTGGAGCAGACCAGTGGCACATTCTGATAATGAACCGTCGTCAGGTATATGGAAATTGCGATACCAAGCAAAGAAAGCGCAAACAGTACAAGCTGTCCACCAGAGCGCTGTAAAAATGCCATGTACATCCTCTTTACAAGACTTAATTAAGAGCTACGAAAGCGTTTCCCTATCTTCAACGAAGCGCTACTACTCATAGCATAGCGCTGACTTTTCCGAAAGTCAATTTATCAATGCATCAAAAAACTGGCAAGTAGATGACATAATTTTCATATTCAGAACGTCGGTAGCTTGGGTGATCATGTATTCTGGCTACAAAAGCGCTTGCTTGCCGTGATCCAAGAGGGAACACATATGCAGGATGCAGTGTCTTGCGCACGATCGTTGCGTAGGGGGCATAACGATCAAGGCCAGGTTTCAACTGCTCGTCTAGTGCACTGCAAATAATTTGCTCTGCGCTATGGAAAATGAGCCGGTTACAGGTCCAGTATTCAGAGTAAACACGTGTTGCCCCTTTATCGATCAAGTAATGCACCAGAGCGCCCTCCTGGTCATAGCTAGCCTGAACGTTAGGCACTTCCTCAAACACTCTGACCGTTCCTGCCACATAGACAACGAGCAGCAAAAGAAGCAGACCAATACATACTACACGTAGCGTAGCGACATACCAACATCTGCGCTGCCAGTTCTGTAATCCTAACCATAGCGGCCATAACACAGCTGGTGTTGCCACCAGCAGACAGATGAGGTAGCGTGAGGTAGGGACTGGCACGAGGGCAGCATTGGGGCTGGTTGCAAAGAGAAAGAGTGTTCCTCCTGCACAGATGAGTAACATGAGCCTTCCACATTGAATAATCATCTCACGCCGTTCATCAAAAGTCCACAACATACTTTTGTGAAGTAACCTTTTAGCTGTATAAAGCGCTACTAGCGATGCTAGAACAAATAATGCAAGATAGCCAATACTCCAGCCACCTTGCAGCAAGATACAGGAGATCTCCGGTTTACCAAAATAAGGGAACTGGCTCGCTCGACATAATGGATTAAAACCGGTCGCCATTGGTAGGCTGATCAACAACGCTCCAGTTAATTGCCGGAAGAAAACATCTGGCAAAGCTGCTAGCTGTTCGGCTCCACTATGATGTATATCGAGCAGAACATTGAAGGAAGTACGGCCAAAAGGTGCTGTTGCATTATAGAGAAGCAGAGGGAGTGCACCTAGCAGAGTGCCTAAGAGCAAGGCAACGCCTGCTGGTGATCGCAATTCACGGCGACAAAAGAGCAACAAGAAGAGTAGACCTGTCGCAACAAAGGGTAAGATCAAGAAGTCCACCCACAGCGCCAACCCCACCACCAGTCCTAAAGAACCATAGAGCCAGATACGCTTCCACGTCGTGCGAGCCTGCTCGTTGAGTAAGGGAGATGAGAGCGCCAACCACACAACAAGGAAACTGATCAATGCTGCACATAGCACCGTTTCAGGATATTCCCCTACGGCTTTCAACTGATTGGAGATGAGAGTATAGGACCCAAAACTCAACAGAGCTACGATAAATAATGCTAAGCCTCGTGTATAAAGCAAACGTGTGAGGTAGTACATGCAGAGTAAAAAACTACTAAAGAGTGGTGACAGGCCAACACGCAAGCTAAAGAGCGAAGGGCCAAAGAGACGAAAGAGTGGTGCGGCAATATACCCTTCAACAGGTCCCATATAGGGTAAACCATAGAAGAAGATCGGCCATTCTCCATTATAAGCGACATGGCGAGCGAGAATGCCCATATTTCCTTCGTCGCTATTCGTCACTGGCCAATCGTATGCAAGCAGAGCCAGACGTAGCAGTGTCGCTAGAATGATCAGAGCCAAGAGACTGAGTTCATATGTTCCTATACGCCAACGCTTTACAGACAACTTTCTCATCATGCCAATGAGTTAACTCTCCAGATCTTGTACATGTTTTGTTGCGATACCCGTTATATTAAACTATCACAGCAATGCAAACTGATCAATTCTGTGCACTAATAAAAAACGCGGGAGAGTTACAGCTCAGGATGACGAGGAACAAACCGAAAAACTCACTGGGAGTTTTTAGCTATTTAACCTTCTTATTTGCATTTTTCAAGCTTTCTCGGTATGCTTGTGAAGCGTGGAAAAAACAGACGCTGACACTGCTGGGGCAGAGCAAAAAGATCCACTTCGGCATTAGAATATTTCCATCTGCTACTTTTTGGAGGTATGATCGTTCTCTAGTGTGGGAGAACACGACGCAAACGTTACGTAGTAATAAAGAGGTTTTGCTCGGTTTCTTGTAAAGCATACAATAAATTTATATATTATACAACACTGAGAAGACATTTTATGCACAAAAAGACAAGTCCAAATCCAATAACGCGCCGCCAGCTATCTCACACTCGAATACGTTTCGTCTTAGCTCTGGCAACGGGCCTGATAGGCATCACGAATATGCTGTCGGTCTTTTTTCCTAAACTCGACTGGGATATGTTGTTAGGAACATGGCAGACTGACGGGATTCGTGGTGCCCATAAACTGATTGTTGTTGCTGGCTTCTTTCTTCTGATGCTCACTCGTGGTTTGTTACGCGGCAAATCTGAGGCATGGTGTGCCAGTATTATACTGCTCCTGCTCTCGGCGTCGCTCTACATTGTGGGTCACGGGCAGATTATTACCACGCAGATTATTATAACACTATTGATTGGCCTACTCATCATTTTGTTGGTATTATTCGCTCGTTTCTTTTGCGCCAAAAGCGATCCACCCTCTGTCTGGCGAGGTTATATTGCCCTCTTGGTAGGATTAGGTATTGTGACATTGTATACAATAGGTGGCTTCTATGTGCTTTATGACCAATTCGAGCCGCTCGCCGATAATCTTGGTATTGACGAGGTCATCTTCCGCTTGCTCACAAACACCCATCTTCATCTCACCCATGGGACAACAGCATTTCTATTTGGGCGGGCATTGCCGTTGCTCTGCTTTAGCTCTGTACTCTATGGTATTGTCACCATTCTACGTCCTGTGACCGCGGCGCTCTTCCCTAATGCTCAGGAACAGCAACAAGCCTCTCGTCTGGCGCATATCTATGGCAGTAACTCTATAGCGTACTTTGCGCTTACCGAGGATAAGTCCCATTTCTTCTCTGCATCGGGACAGACTGTCATTAGCTATGTTCTGCAAAGGGATGTTGCAGTTGTAGTTGGCGATCCCATTGGTCCATCAGAGGAGATGTTAGAGGCTATCATACGATTTGAGAATTTTTGTCAGGAGCAAGATTGGACTATCGTCTTTTGGCAGACCAGCGATCAATACACTAGCTTGTACCGTAGAGCCGGATTACGTTTACTCAAGATAGGTGAGGATGCGATTATCTATCCTGCGACATTTACATTGGCGGGTAAGGCAATGGCAAATGTGCGTTCTAGCGCCAAGCGTGCAGAAAAAGAAGGGTTGCACGTGATCTTTTCACATGGTTCCTTTGAGGATGCGCAGTATACGGCCCAGATGACACACATCTCGCGAGCATGGCTGGCCACGAAAGGGCAGGCTGAGATGGGCTTCAGTATGGGATATTTCACCACCCAGGGCGAGAGTGAAGTGATCTATGCATTGGCGGTTGACAGCAATGATAAGGTCCATGCCTTTGTAACTTTTGTACCAATCTATGGTCGGCACGGTTGGGGACTTGATCTTATGCGACGAGCGGAACAGGCTGCGCCGGGAACAATGGAGCTGCTACTAGCTCGTACTATCGAACATCTGGCACGCAATGGCGCGGAGGTGGTGAGTCTCGGTCTTGCTCCTATGAGCAATGTAAGCGAAACGCAGGCGACATTTCTTGAGTCAAGCCTGGCTTCCCTGAACCTGCGCTTTGGCAATCCAGAGAAAAACCGCTCTCTATTCAACTTTAAGAAGAAATTCCAACCTCAATGGGAGAGTCGTTACCTTGTCTATTCCAGTACGTTGACGTTGCCGAAGGTTGGCTGGGCTATCTATCAAGCTCATTACCACAATACCTCTTTGCTACGAGAGGGCTTCCGCTTACTGAAACAATGGCTGATAAAACACTATTATGCTGGCAGAACACTTGCAGATTTTGCCGGTACTGCCAAACAAGCCAGCACGGGTGGTTTGTTGCCGTAGCCTTAAAGGGTGAGGCTCTAAAACCTCACCCTTCGTTTTTGATGTTTAACTCTTGGGATACTGAATGTTCTGTCATCCATCTACGGATATTTTGAATGTATGGCTGTAGTAGTGGGATAGGCGAATTGAGCACATCCAGCACATAGCTATATCGGCGTTTTTCCGTTTTTGAAGGTTTTACGGGCGGTGCCCATGGGTGCATTCCCATCTTGGCACAAAGCAAGATGCCCTCGTTTGTGTCAGACCAAGCATAAAGATGATCAATGATAATACCTTCTTTGCCTATTTGTGCTAGATCCTCGCTTATCCCTCGCAGAAGCACACTGCTGAGTGCGGTCCTACGGCGATGCTCCTTGATGGCCGGATCAACGCCTATAGCGACAAGCAACGTTTCGTAATGCTGTCCTGACTGAAATGCTTGCACGTCAGCAATATCAAAATCCTGTTGTCTTAATTCATGTCGCATATGCGCTTCAATTTTATCCAGTGGAAAAGCTAGAATATGAGCATACGCTATGACACTTCCATCAGCTAACTTGATCACATAATGCCCGCGTGGCTCTTTGAATACCCACTGTTGACGATTAATGACAGGGACAACATTATGAAAAAGCTTTGATGCAAGCTTGACCACACCCTCCATATCTGTAAGTGTTGCTCTGCTAAATGTGGCATCTTTACTTTGCACGTCAAAAAAATTGTGCTTTTCTTCTGCCAAACGGCGTACATCTGCTTCCAGATAAAAGCCGTGTTTCCGGTCCTTCCCAGGCAAATAACGCCTGATCCTACCCGCATTTTTATGTTTGTAAAGCATCCCCATGCTTCCCAAAATTTCACCGGCTTCTTTTGCCGTGACATATCCTGGAGGCGGTTGTGTTCGTGGTGACATGTTTCTCCTTTGTAAACCATTCTCAATCCCTCAAGAAAAGCGGCTTCCAACCTTCCTAATCATATCATGTTTCTAACCATTGTGTCAAATATAACCATATTTTATGGGCTTTATTACGTTGTATAGGTTAAATATTACGATTTTTTTCAGGTATAAGCACAATAAATACGCCGTCAATTAGTGGTCATTTTAGTAATTTGGTTAGATTTCTATTGACATCGGTTAGATTTTATGGCATACTGTTCTTAGTGGTTGGACGTGCCAATCACGAAAAAAGAGCGTCTCGCTCGAAGTTTTAGCCGGACCAAAGTGAGACGCTCCCCTAGAAAAACCGCCCACAATACAGTGAGCTAGAAAGAATCGTACCCCCAATAAAATAGCTGACGACAAGCGCAAAGACGGTGAATTTAGGAGGCAGAGACTAATGCGTTATTCGACTGGCTCTCATCTTGGCGGGTGCCATTATGGTGGAACCGTGAAAAACAGCAGTTCACACTAGAGCCTCCAGGGCCAGAAAACGGTGTGCTCTCTCGCACGTTATCAGATGTCATAAGCCAATGGTACAAGTACAGCGGCATGTTGAAGGACGGCAGTGTACAGGTGATCCGTATTACAGACGGCAGCTATCACGATGGTGGTTTCTGCATTGTCCGATGGGGATGGTACCAGCGTGCTACTGCCGAGACAAGTGAGGGCAAGCATGAATAAGCGATCAACAAAGAATGTATCCTCACATAAGGATAGGCCGGAGAAACCCTTTCACCTAGTGATGGTCAATGGGAGCATTGTATACCAAGACTACGACTGGCAAAAAGCCATGCAACTTTTCCAACAGGAAGCTGCAAAAGAGGCAACGCTCTCCATCACCTACCGTATTTTAAAGCCATAACCAAGGTAAACACAGATGAGCAGAGAAGCACGGCATTCTCTGCTCACCAAAAAAGGAAAGGGCGTCCCCGATAGGAATCGAACCTACGCACCTAGATCCGGAGTCTAGTGCTCTATCCACTGAGCTACGGGGACTTCACAATGAATAATATCATAGATGTCAACACTGCGCAACTCCCCGTGTTCCCACAGATCACTTCACTCTCCGTTGCTGAAACGTCCGCCACTTGTCTCGCGTAACCTTGCCAGTATTATATCTCATAATAGTAGGGAGAGCCATTGATATAGCCATCGGCGAATTCGTCGTGTGCTTCGGCTTCAATGATGTTGTTCCCTACTTCTAGCTGCTCTCGTATTGCCATTTCAAGCTCTCCGTTTCTGCTTGACCTGATGGCTCTCCTATGGCTATGATGCGACGTGAGAGCCTGGATCGACGTTTTAATGGCTTTTAGGCTCTACCGCTAGCAGTGTGTTCGTACCGCCCTTAGCACCGTTAGCAACTAACCTTCGTTTGACTCTTCAGACATAAGTCGTCGCAGTGTTTCTTCTGAGACATACCATGTTCCGCCGATTTTTCGAGCCGGTATTTTCTTTTGTCGTATTAGACGACGTATGGTGTCAGGATGCTTTTTGAGTATCCTCGCAACATCCTCTACAGTGTAAAGCTTTGGTTCCACTTGAGTATCCTCCTAGATAATACCAGATAAAATATGCTATATCAAGATGTATTAGCACAAAATAGGATAATCCACAGTGTTGCTTGACATGTTAACGCATGATACTACTATAACGCATGAAGCAAAGAGATCAGAGGGGTATCTTACAAACGTGCTAGTTCTCGAACAGTATGGAGTAGTTTGAGGCCAATAGGCGCAATAAAATAGACTACAACCATTAGCTGAGCAAGCTTATAATCTCTCAAACACGTCAATCAAACAGATCGATGCCATATCCCCAATCACCAGCCCTGAGAGAAATTTATAAATTTAAATAGATATATTTATCTATTTAATTACCTTCTGCTAATCATATGTTATTTTAAAAATTTGCTAATCTTGGGTATTGACATATATTACAAAACGAGTTATTCTTAGTATGGTGAGATTATGTTGGAGGGAAACCATATGGCACAACACACATCGCAACCAGAAAAAAAACAGGGATTGCTGCGTAGCTACCTCGCGCACCGAGTATCGCTTCAGAAGACTGCAAAAATTCCGATGCCTACCTCGCTTCTTCCAAAAAAGGATGCGCCCATGTTGCCAGTGATCTCGATACCAGATGATGAACCAGCAAGCTCTTATACAACGACAGGTGCAACCATGGATGCTGTCGAACATCTCCCGTTATCAGCACCTCAAGCAGCACCAAGAGGAGCGCTGTTTGTACGTGTCATAGCCGCCATCCTTGTTCTGATACTGCTAGGCGCACTCTACTATATCTGGCGTGCGGATGCTCCTCCAAGCATGGCAACAGCAGTCACGCCGCAAAATGCTTCTTCCGCAACGGCAACGCTTAGCAATAATCCTAATACGCAAAACAGCACAAAGGGCACTATTGAAGTGTATATCGTTGGGGCAGTTAAGCGTCCGGGTGTGTATGTCTTGGCTGCGAGTGCGCGCGTTTATGAACTCCTGCAAGTTGCTGGCGGACCACTACCTAATGCCAACTTGGTTGCTCTTAACTTGGCAGCACGGTTGAGCGACGGACAAGAAGTCTATGTTCCCCTTGTGGGCGAACAGCTCCCAACCTATCAGGGTGGTGTCCCGGGTTCAGGCTCGGCCACAGCGGGTACCACGATAACAGACTCATTAGTGAATATTAATACAGCGAGTGCTCAAGAGATGCAAAAGATGCTCCACATCAGCAGTACCACTGCACAAAACATTCTCAATTATCGCACTCAGCATGGCTCGTTTACCTCTATTGATCAGCTACTGCAAGTGGTAAGTAAAACGATTTATGACAAAATAAAAGATTCTGTTGCTATCTAACGTATATTTTGTGCTAACTAGTATTTAGCGTGGGGATAATGTAGTATGGCTAAAAGCTTAAAATCAGCATTTAATCTGCATGGACAGCTGCTGCTATACATAGCTAGCGCATGGTTAGTGGGCATTTTTCTTGCATCGCTCGTTGCTTTGTCCTCGCTCTGGTTCTTGCTTGGAGTAGCGGGGGGACTCATCTTGCTCGTGTTGTGCTGGAGTGATCACAAAGCACGCCTCATACTGTTTCTGGCCTGCTGTTTACTACTTGGCGCGTGGCGCTACACAACAGCAACGCTACGAGAAGATCCCCAATCAATCGCCAGGTTCATTGGGGATCAACCATTACAGATACTTGGGACTGTCACTGACGAACCAAGACTTATTGGTCGCAGTCGCCTCCTCGCCATCACAGTGTATAGCCTTGCTAGAGATAAGCAGACAACATGGAAGCCGGTAGATGGCCAGATAGACGTACGAACGTTTGGAACTGCGATAGAAGACCCTTATGGGGCAAATTATGGCGATGTGGTCGTGTTGCGCGGGAAATTGCAGGCGCAACCATCTTCTAGCATGCTTGGTACACTTGCCACTATGACATTTCCGCGTGTCAGCGTGAAACAGAGCAATACTCTCTCTCCTATTGCAATGCTGTATCACCTCCGTCTCATGCTAGCCAATATCATCGAACGAGCATTGCCACAGCCAGAAGCTGCGCTATTGGTCGCTATATTTTTGAGTATACGTACTTCGGCACTCAAACCTTTACTACCGGCTTTTAACGCGACAGGAATAGCACATTTAATTGCACCGTCAGGTTTTAAAGTAACGATACTCGCAGGTCTGGTTGGTAAGAGCATGGCCCTGTTCCATAAAGGACGTGCTCCAGGACTAGCGCGACAAAGGGTGACATGGCAATCCTGGTTAGTTACAGGGCTAAAGGTTGCGAGCGTCGGCATCTATACAATGCTTAGCGGCGCTGGGCCAGCGGCAATACGAGCGGGTGTTATGGGCATACTGCTGGTCATCGCTCCGCATCTGGGTCGTCGCTATAATGTTTATACGGCTTTGGCGGCTACTGCACTAGTGATGATTGTATTGTTTACACCGTTCTTACAGCGTTTCCTACAGCCTCTAGCGCGCATACCAGCAGGACATCATCTGATGGAGATTATTGCCGTTACTATGGCAGCACAGATAGCGACCTTGCCAATCTTTGCCGTAACGTTCCAAGAAATTTCGCTGGTCGCGCCTCTGGCCAATATGCTCACGGTTCCATTATTCAGTACGATGATCGTCCTGGGGTTATGCGTATGCTGTGTGGGGATAATATGGCAACCACTGGCGATACCTCTTGCTTGGATCGCTTGGCCTGTTTTGTGGTATGTGATTCATGCAGCACAATGGTGTTTTACACTTCCTGGTGCATATTTCAACATCGATGTCAGCAGCGGTTGGATCATATGGGCAGCATGGTGCTATTATGCATTGCTGCTATTAGGGCTGAGTTTTCTCTTACGAACAGGAACGTTGCAAGCAGCATCAGTTCGGCATCATACAGCCTCATCGAGCTTCCTGACACTCTCCCCGCGCGCCTGGGGTTATGTGCGAGTAAGTAGCGGATTACTCATGGTTATAATAACAGGTTTAACTGCACTGATAGCACCTTCATCCGGCATACTAAAGATCGCTTTGTTACATGTTGCCCCCGCCAATCAACCATCGCAGGGAGATACGATAGTGATACAAACCCCTGATGGTAAAACAGTTTTGATCGACGCAGGATTGGATGTTGCGTCCTTATCACAAGTGCTAGATAGCCGCCTTCCTCTCTGGCAGCGTAGCCTGGATGCCGTGATTCTCACTACGGCAGAGCAAGATCACATTACGGGTTTGCAGGACATTATTCAAAGATACTATGTTAGTACGGTCGTGGATGCAGGTATGCTACATCCAAATGCCGCATATACGCGCTGGCGGCGTACCATTAGGCAGGGCAACCTGCGTTACTTCTCTGTTGCGCAAGGCACCACCATTCCTTTAGGCGTAGGAGTCTCCTTACAAGTAATATGGCCGGGACAGCCATTGCATAAAAGTAGTGACGAAGCGCGCGACAATGCCTTAGTCATGTATCTCATAGCGCCTGGGCTACGTATCTTACTCCTAGGGGTTGCAGCTCAAAGCAAATACGCATTGAATGGGCTACTCAATGCTTTATCATCAAACTATTTACAAGCGCAGATCGTACAAATGGTAGGAGAGAACAAAACGCCGTTTCCAGTTGAGCTGAAAATGGTTCTACAGAGGGCTACGCCATCCTTGTTGTTAGTTACACCTGGAGCACTGTCAGGTAAACAGCGTAAGGGGGGTGAAAATACCATGCTTAGGGAGGATACGTTGTCAACCTTGACTCAGGCAAGCTGGCAAGTGATGCAAACCGCACAAGTAGGAACTATTGAAATTCGTAGTAATAATGCCGGATGGAACTTTAGTACAGCGTTCTAAAAAGAGAACCGGCATCGTTATCATATCACTGGTGCTAGTAAGAAGGGTCTTATTCAAATTATGGTTTGTGAACGTTGCGGCAACGAGATAACACAAAACACTAGCATATGCCCTGTTTGTGGGACAGTACAAGCCAGGGCAAGCAGAGCCTCACGGCCTAATACTGCATATGGGGCCTATACAGAACCATCATGGTATGAACAAGAGTTTGCACCACAATCCCCGCTCTATGGCCCACGGTCAGGAGCCAACGTATCGC
>VBJK01000172.1 GCA_005879655.1 Chloroflexota bacterium
GAGGAGCTAGGTGTTCCCATAGAAAAAGTGCATATCACAACGGGAGATACGCAGCGTTTCCAGTGGGGGACAGGCACCTACGCCAGCCGTGCGCTAGTGGTAGCGGGCAATGCTATCGCTCTGGCGGCAAGAGCCATCAAAGAGAAGGCCATCAAAATTGCATCCTCCGTGCTAGAAGCGGCAGCAGAGGATTTAGAACTCGTTGAGGGGCGCGTATGTGTGAAAGGGATGCCGACACGTGGCCTCTCGCTAGCAGCACTCGCCATTGTCGCAAATCCTATCCGTTACGCCTATGGAGCCAAGGCACCTGATCTACCCCTAGTCTTGCCCAAGCGAGAAGGCCCGCCCTTGCCACCGGGGGAGGAACCTGGTCTGGAGGCGACATGCTATTTCAGCCCGCAACATGCTACCTTTGCCAGTGGCGTTCATGCTGCTATTGTCGAAGTGGATATTCATACTGGTATCGTCAAAATTTGCAAGTATGCCGTCTTGCACGATTGCGGCAAATTGGTCAATCCCACCATTGTGGAAGGGCAGATCTATGGAGGTGTTGCTCAAGGCATTGGCGGTTCATTCTACGAACATATGGACTACGATGAAAACGGCCAATTGCTCGATGCCAGTTACATGGACTTCCTCATGCCGTATGCTAGCGAGGTGCCGCATATAGAGATCGATCATAACGAGACGCCTTCGCCCATCAATCCCCTGGGTGTCAAAGGGGCGGGCGAAGCTGGTTGTATTCCGGTGCCCGCTGTCATGGCTGCCGCTGTTGAAGATGCGCTTGCGCCATTTGGCGTGGTGATTGACCGTATGCCGTTGGGGCCTGATGATATTCGTGGGATGATTGCCTCAAAGATGCAGTAATGAGTTGAGCTGTGCAACGTGGATGGGGTCACGCTTAATTGCAGGGGTTGTGATCATTTGGTAGATTGGTTATACTGTAAATAGAGGGGAGGTGTAGCAGTGAGTCCAAGATTGCCTCGTATTACTGCGCGTGAATTATTGCGTGCATTGAGGCGCGCTAAATGGGAACCAATAAGACAAAGTGGGAGTCACATTACATTAGAACATCCAGAGAAATTGGGATCTGTCACACTACCAAGACACGCTACAGTGACCATAAAACCCAAGACGCTGGCGAGTATTTTGAAACAAGCAGAACTTACTAATGATGAGCTAAGGGAGTTACTTTGAAGATGAAGGAGAATACTATGAGAGAATATCAATATACCATCATCTTAGACCCTGATCTAGAAGAGGGCGGCTACACCGTTACTGTGCCAGCTCTGCCTGGATGTATAACACAGGGTGAGACCTTTGAAGAGGCTGTTGCAATGGCAAAGGATGCCATCCAACTTCATGTGGAAGCACTGCTCGCACGAGGAAAACCGGTTCCAGAAGAACGCGCACATCCGCAAGCCGTCATTGTCCATATAGCAGCTTAAAGCAGCGAAAAGATAGCCTGCCTCTGAGCATCAAAGGTGCGCATGAAGCTGGCTGTATCTCGCTACCAACTGTAATGGTTGCTGCCTTTGAAGATGCCTTTCACCCCTTGACAGAGCCTGCGAGAATCCCACGCACAAAGTAACGCTGTAGCGAGAAGAAGATGATCAGGGGCAAAGCCATGGATATAAAGGCCGCAGCTGTCAAAACCTGATAGTTAGTACCATAGGAGCCAACTAGGTTCGCCACCGTTAAAGTCATCGGTGCATACTGGGGGTTGCCGCCCAGGAAGATCAGGGAGACCAGCAGATCATTCCAGACCCACATAAACTGGAAGATGGCCAGGGAGGCCAATGCTGAGACCGACAATGGCAAAATGATATTCGTGAAGATGCGCAGATGCGAAGCCCCATCAATATGCGCTGCTTCTATGAGGTCGTTTGGCAGGGCGGCAAAAAAGTTGCGCAACAAGAAAATAGAGAATGGGAGGCCAAAGGCTGTATGAGCTATCCATACCGCAAGATACTGGCCTGTAATGCCAATTGCTGTAAAGAATTGAAGTACCGGCACAAATGCGGTCTGTGATGGGATCACTAGCAAGGCAACAATGCCAAGGAAGATGAAGTCACGCCCCGCAAACTTCATCCAGGCAAATGCGTACGCTGCAAATGCGCCGATGGCGAGAGGCAGAAGTGTTCCTGGAATAGCAATGATTAGACTATTGAGAAATGCCTGGCCCAGCCCTTGTGCCGAGAGCACTTGCTGATAGTTCTCGATAGTAAAGTTCCAGGGAGGAACAAGACTGGTCCACCAGCCAGTGGTTTTAATCAGGGTTCCAGGTCGGAACGAACTCACAAACAGGCCAAAGGTCGGAATTGACCAGAGGAGACCGATGATGACCACCAGCGCAGTGAAGAGACTATTATTGAACAAACTGTACAGCTTACTCCGCTTCTGGGGTCGTCTCTCCCTGATCGCCTCTCTTATGCGTGGCTCATTGCTGGTGATACTTGTCTGAGACTGTGATCGACTCATCTAGTTACCTCCTCTGCTCGCATCCTACGGATGTTGACATACATGATTGGTGTAATAGCCAGAAACAAGAGTATGGCCAGTGCGCTTGCTAGGCCATAATTCTGAAAATTGAACAACTGGTTGTAAAACTCCATACCAACCACGTTAGTATGGTAATTGCCACCGGTCATGACATAAACAACATCAAAGATTTTGAGGATATTAATAATCATCGTAGTTGCGACAACAGCGATAGTGGGTCGGACCATCGGGACAATAATATACCAGAACAGGGTAAAGCGGTTCGCACCATCGATTTTCGCTGCTTCGATAATATCATCTGGAATATTTTTCAGGGCACCTGAGATGATCACCATGCAAAAGCCAGTCCACATCCAGGTGTAGACGAGGATTAAGGCAAAGTTGTTGAACATTGGATTGATCAGCCAGACTTGAGTAGGGATGTTGAAAAATGTGAGGATCGCATTGAATAGACCACTTTGCGGTTGGCCTGGCGGGTTGTAGAGGTACACCAGACGCCAGATAACGCCTGCACAGACAAATGAGATCGCCATCGGGACGAAGAGAGCGGACTTAATAATACTCTCAATCTTCACTCTATCGATCATAACTGCGATAACCAGACCAAGGCCAACCGTGAGGATCGTCCCCAGGATCAACCATAACAGGTTATTTTTCAGCACTTCAAGCATACCAGGGTCGGTGAAAATCACTTGATAATTTTTCAGACCCACAAAGCGGGTTGAATCTGCATTTTGGAAACTGAATACGATGGTCATAACGAGTGGGTAGATGAAAAAGATGAGCAGCAGGATCACAGCAGGGGCGATCCAGAGCAGGGACCACCAGATGTTATCCTGTTTCCTCCTTTTGCCAGGGCTTGTCATAGCAATAAATTCCTCTCCTCTTATCCTTTTTACGAGGTTGTGTACTTAACCTGTTAGAAGATGGCTTTACCTGTCTCTGTCTCGAAGAGATGAATATGAGCCGTATTCACGTATAAGGTGAGTTGACCGCCTGCATGTGCGTCTGAGCGTGGATCAAGGCGTGCCTGCATGGTTTTACCAGCAATATTCAAATAGACCAGCAATTCGCTCCCCAGGTATTCAACAACGTCTACGGAAGCTGCAAGCGTCGAGCCGCTTTGTGCATCAGAAGGGAGCAGTGTCGCATCCTCCAGATGCTCTGGGCGTATGCCAAAAGTGAGCTGCTTACCTGTTGCCGCTTTTGCCTGCTCTACATACAACGATGGTATCTTTATATAACCCATACCCTCAATCATGATGCTGGTCCCATGCTCATCGCTCACCACTTTGGCTTCATCGAGAAAGTTCATGGCTGGAGAGCCAATAAATCCTGCGACAAACAGATTGGAGGGATGATCATACAGTTCCTGGGGCGTACCTATCTGCTGAATAATGCCCCCATTCAGCACAGCGATACGAGTGCCCATCGTCATGGCCTCTGTCTGATCATGTGTGACATAGATAATAGTAGTCTGGAGCCGCTGGTAGAGCCTGATAATATTGGCCCGTGTCTCTACACGCAATTTTGCATCCAGGTTTGACAATGGTTCATCCATCAGGAAGACCTGTGGCTCTCGCACAATAGCGCGGCCAAGTGCTACACGCTGCCGTTGTCCACCGGAGAGTGCTTTGGGTTTGCGTTTGAGAAACGGCTCCAAACCAAGCATCTCGGCCACTTGTTCGACACGCTTCTTAATTTCATGCCCGGGGGTGTGGTGCAACTTGAGACTAAAGGCCATATTATCGAAGACAGTCATATGAGGATAGAGTGCATAGTTCTGGAAGACCATCGCGATATCGCGCTCCTGTGGTGCTACATCATTCACTGGCCTATCACCAATGTAGATTGCGCCTTCACTCACCTCCTCCAATCCTGCAACCATACGCAGACAGGTACTCTTGCCACAGCCGGAAGGACCGACTAGTACCAGGAACTCTTTGTCCTTGATGTCAAGATTGATATCGTGTACCACCTCGGTCTTGTTGAAGCGCTTGTAGACATGCTCAAATTGGACACGTGCCATTACACATGCTCCTTACGTTAATTGTGTTTATATATAGCACAAAACCTGACAATGCCAGGTTTTGTGCTATATATAAAAATTATGATGTATACACCTGTTGGGCTGTACTCTCAAGTTTACTGAGTATGCTATTCAGTTGTCTTGAGTCCTGGATATAGGCCAGAGTTGCTTGCCAGAAGGCATTCTCCATAGGTTGTGGCATCTGGTCATCGGCCCCTACTTTGAAGAAGCCTGCTCCGGTCAATTGTTTGGCGGCTTCGCGCGCAAGATCATTAGGATAAAGGCTCACATCAACCGCCTTGTTAGCAGAAGTCGCACCACCCCGCTTCACCCAGATCGCCTGCGCCTCAGCTGTGGAGAGGAACTCCATGAACTGACGAGTACCGTCGTTGTCTTTTAGGGCTACCATAAGATCGGCACCACCTGTGACCGAGTTCTTGTATCTCGGGTTGAGTGTGGGGAAAGGGAAGAAGTTAAAACCCGTGCCCGGTTGAATATTCTTGTACTGAGCTGCGATGAAGCCAGCTGCGAAGTCGCCCAGGTAACACATATATGCTTGAGGCGGATTGGTATATGGCAGGAAGGTTGCATCCTGAAAGTTCGTTGCCAGGATAGACTGCGATGCACCATTGATATAGTGTTTGCCGTTGACGATCTGACCAAACATTTGGAATGCTTCTTTGACGCTGGTATCAGTCCAGGGAATCTGATGCGCGAGCCATTTTTCGTACAGATCCGGTCCATTCAGACTGAGGTAGATCTGGTCGATCCAGTCGGCGGCTGGCCAACCACTGGAAGCTGCACTTTCCACGCCCATGGCCCACGGATATTTCCCGCTGTTCGCAATCTTATCCGACAGGCTAATGAGATCGTTCCAGGTCTGTGGAATGGTCCCGCCAATGGCCTGAAACGCAGCGGGATTATACCAGATCGTGCCCTTCGAGTTGGCCTTTGGCAGCACAGCATAGAGATGACCGTTGTACGAGGACAGATCCTGCCAGGCTTGCGCGTAGTTCTTCTGATATGTAGCCATGTCGAAGAAGCTGTCCAGCGCAACCAGTTTCTTCTGTGTGGCCAACTGATGAAACATTGCCAGCGTTGGTATACCACAGATATCGGGTGGGTTGTTAGCTTTAAGCCGTGTAGTCAAAATGGCAGGCAAGTCACGGCTGGACTCAATATTGACCTTAATGTTGGTTTTTGCTGTGAATGCAGCATTGATCGCGTTAAATGAAGCCAGTTCTTCACCACTCCATTCAGTTAGCGCATCAATGGACGTGACATGAGAGGTAGAACCACCACCGCAAGCTGCCAGTAGGGTCCGTTTTGACATGCTCTTTGCTGATCAAATCCAGATTTTGACGCTCAAAAATAGCCATCTCGTTTCCCCCTCAGTTTCTTCTTGGTGTCAATTTGCTCCACTATATCCTATCATTTTTCATTCGATAGCGCATCATTGTCTCTTGAAGAAGCTATCGCAATGGCTAAAGAGGCGATCAAACTATACATTGAATCACTCATTTTCCTTGTTCATCCAATACAGCATCACTTCAAGCATGGCCACTCTTTCCTATACCCATTTTCCGGCATCTAACGCCGCCTTCGCCGCAAAATGGCCACACATGCCATGTACAGCCGGGCCAGGCGGCGTAGAGGACGAGCAAATGTATACATTCCTGGCGGGCGTGCTATAGGGGATCAGACGCGGAGCAGGGCGTGTAAAGAGCTGCCAGAAATCCTGGACCCCGCCGCTGATATCACCGCCAATGTAGTTTGCATTGTACTGCTCTAGTGCAACAGGGTTCATCACGTGGCGAGCAAGAATACAGTCGCGAAAACCGGGAGCGAAACGCTCAATCTGTGCCTCAATGCGTTCGGTCATATCGAAGGTCGAACTGTGTGGCACATGACAGTAAACCCAGGCCGTGTGTTTGCCCGCTGGCGCACGAGTATCATCAAACAGACTGGCTTGCGTCAGCAGCACATAGGGTTGCTCTGGGGGCATGCCATGAGCCACCTGCCATTCAGAGGTCATGATCTCCTCGAATGAGCCGCCAAGATGCACTGTACCTGCTCGTAGGCAGGCCTCATCTTTCCAGGGAATAGGACCGTCAAGGGCATAGTCAACTTTGAAAGAGCCTGGACCATAGCGGAAACGCTGTAAACGGTGCTTGTACCCCTGCGGCAGATAGTCGCTAGCAATGTTTACTAATTGCTTGGGCGTAATATCACAGAGTATGGTCTGTGCAGAAGGGAGGGCAGATAGCGAGTGTATCTCCACTCCTGTCACAATCTCGCCGCCGAGATCGCACAAATATGCCGCCAGCGCATCCACAATGCTTTGCGATCCGCCACGCGCCAAGGGCCAGCCTACAGCGTGCCCGGCCAGCGCCAGCATCAGGCCAAAGGCCGCGCTGGGGGGCTGGTCCAGTGGCAATAAGGCATGAGCACAAATACCGGCCCATAGTGCCCTGGCACGCTTGCCCTGGAAATAATGTAATGCCAGATCTTTAGCCGAACGGAGAGCGGGGAGTGCAAACTGAGCCAGCTCGTATGGGTGCAGTAGCGGCTTGACCCGCAACGGGCCTAAAAACGCCTGCACAATCATATCCCAGTGCTCTACAAGAGGCCCCATCAGCTTTTTGTATGCCCACCCGTCACATGCCAGAGTCTCACCAGTATCCCACAGCGAGCGCTCAAGCAACATTGCTGGACCGTCGTCGAGCGGATGAGCCGCAGGAGTTGGGGGGTGAAGCCATGTTAAACCATACTGCTCTAAGGGTAATGCGCGAAAGAACGGTGAGCTAATGCCCAATGGATGTATTGCTGAACAGACATCATGTTTGAAACTTGGTAGGGTAAGCTCCTTTGTGCGTGCACCACCACCAATTGTCTCACTTGCTTCAAATACTATGACTGAATGCCCAGCCTGAGCCATGGTGACGGCAGCGGCAAGGCCATTGGGGCCAGCTCCAATAATTACTGCATCGTAGGATGTTTTCATAGCACTATAAACACGGATCGTGCTATCGTTTCATCCAGAGCATGAAAGAATAGGAGAATCTTCCCTTTGCTGCACAGTCTCTTGTGATTAACGTATTGCCATATAGAACAAGTAGCATAAATTGTACAGCTACAAGAGGTGTTGGCCATGGGAATGGGATAAAATTTTGTGCTATACTCACAACATGAACATTCGTATTCGTTATTTTGCATCCCTGCGGGAAATTAGCGGTCGTAGCGATGAGGTCCTGACCGTCCCAGCGGGAACCACTGTCAGCGCAGGACGAGCACTTGTGCTTGAGCGCTATCCACATCTGAAATCAATCATCGAGCGCTGCGTGTATGCAGTAAATCGCAGTTACATGTCAGCTGAGACAGTACTGTGTGATGGTGATGAACTGGTATTTATTCCTCCAATGGGTGGAGGAAATCTCGTAGCAGGGGAGGGGGCACCATGGAGCCACTGATACAGCTTACCCACACACCGCTTGATCGTGATGCGCTGGTAGCAGCCGTCAGCCATCCCAGCGTAGGCGGTATCGTTGTATTTGAAGGGGTCGTACGCGATCATGCGCGTGGCAAGCGGGTACGCTACCTTGAGTATGATGTCTACGAAGAGATGGCGCAACAGCAGATTCGTACCATCATTGCTGAGGCACAACAGCGTTGGGGTGTTGAACGTGTCGCAGTAGCGCACCGCTTTGGTCGCCTAGAAATTGGCGAGACCGCTGTCATCATCGTCGTTGCCAGTCCCCACCGTGCCGAGGCATTTGATGCTTGCCGCTACATTATCGATACCTTGAAGGCAACCGTGCCCATCTGGAAAAAAGAAGTTGCCACCGATGGCGAAGAATGGGTTGAAGGGTGACATGTGGGTCCCATAGAAGCTGAATGGCAATGTGCTGGCAAGCTGGGAGGGACAGGTCAATGTTCCTGCTTAGCTCGCTTAGAGGGACTTTTTTGTGATATAGTACGTAATAAAAATACATAGGTGTTCCAATTGGGGGACACCGTTATAGATGCCAGCAACCTTGGATAGGTCCAGGTTCTTTGCGGAGGGCGTTGATGAACCTTTTTGAAAAGCAATCTCGTCTCAACCAACTATTCGTACAAAATCCCGTCAACGCTGCTTACCTCGCTGGTTCTCTCTCCAATCGCACTACGTTTGGTCACATTACCAACGTTGATATAGCCATCCTGTTGATGAACCAGATCAGGTCGGACCAGTTTCTTGACTACCAACTCTACTTTTTCAGTGAACTGGCAAAACGACTGGAATCCGAGAACATTGATGTGGTCATTCTCAACCAAGCTTCGCTTCTGCTCAAACTCCAGGTGATCAAATACGGGCAGATCCTCTTCAGCCGCGATGAGAAGCAGCGTGTCTCATTTGAAACAAAGGCGGTTATGGATTATCTGGACTTCAAAAAGTTCGATGAGATCCAGAATCAGGCGTTGAGTCGTCGTCTGCATGGACAAATGTTACCTATAGATAAAGAGCTGGTACAACAGCATCTCAAGCAGCTACGCGATACGATACGCATCTTGCGAGACCTGGGACAGACACGTCGCGAAGAATTCATCTCTGATTATCGCATTTATGGCCTTGCAGAACGTTACTTACAGTTAGCGATAGAGGCTTGCTTGCATCTCTGTAGCATCTTGGTTGCTGCATTTGGACTCAAGAGGCCAGAGGGCTATCACGAACTGTTAAGCATCGTAGCAACTCAACAGATCATACCGCGTGTGCTGGCCTATCGGTTAGAAATATTCACCAATCTGCGCGACACTCTGGTACATGATCCCAGTACCCTCGATCATGAACTGCTGTATGATCATATTCAACAGCGACTGGGCGATTTGGAAGAGTTCGCAGAGATTATAGAACAAAAACATGGATAAGAAGAGTGATTGAAAGCATGAGGTACAGGCACCTACCTGCCTGTACCTCATGCTTTCGATCACTCTTCGCTAGCGCTTTTCAAAGTGTTGACCTGACCAAGAGCTACCTGAGCTTCCTCGTGGCGTCCTGTCTCTTCGTAGATCTGGGCCAATATCTCATAGGCTGCAATGAGCGTAGGGTCCATAGCGATAGCCTGCTGCACATATTCAAGTCCTTCTTCATAGCGCTTGACCTTGCACAGTATAGCAGCGAGATCGCTATAGTATTCGCCATTCAGTGGGTCAGTATCAATGGCGTTTTGATAATTTTCAATAGCGTCGTCAAAACGCCCTAGAGCCTCGTAAGCAATAGCGAGCTGGTAATAACCCTCCGGGTCATCCTCAAAGCGTCCTAGTAACGTTTTAGAGGCATCTATGGCATCGTTAGAGCGTCCTAGAGAATTGTAGGTATCAGCTAAGCCAGCATACGCGGCAGCGATATCGTCATCCTGTAAGAGACTCTCGCCCCGTTCAATTAATCCCTGGTAGACCGTCAGTGCTTCGTCATAGCGTTCGGCCTCAAGATAAGCTTCAGCTAGACTAAAGCGAGACGTAATACGCATAGGATCAAGCTGAACAGAATGAGCATAAGCATCGATAGCTGCCTCGCTATCCCCTTGCAGAGAGCGCCAGGTGCCGAGGTGTTCCCATGCCTCAGCGTCTTGCGGATCGATCTCCACAATCTGCGCGTAGATATCCGCAGCCTGATCACGCTCTCCCATTTGTTCATAGACAACCGCTAACATATCATAAGCAGAACGCCCCTCTGGATTGAGCATGCGCATCTGATTAGTGAGCGAGAGAGCATCATCATAACGACGCATATCGAGGTATATGCTGGCCAGCTCAGCATAGCGTGTAGGGTCAGCTGGATCAGCATCCACCCGTTTTTCCTGCTCCATCAAGCGACGCCACTGATCATTCACACGTTCACGAACATCTAGTAAATTATCGGCGGCGGCATGATTGTCATGGTTCAGGATAAGCGCTTGGCGATATGCCTGAATGGCATCCTGAAACAGATTTTGAGCACGATAAGCATCACCAACGTTCAGGTAAAGCTCATCATTCTCCGGTTCCAGCTCTAGTGCCTGCTGGAAGGTCTCAAGAGATTCTTCATACAGCCCCAGCTCGCCGTACAGGTTCCCAAGGTTAATGTATGCATCAATCAATTGAGGATCAAGGTCAATAGCGCGGCGATACCCGGCGACAGCCAGCTCTGTCTCCCCCAGGTACTGTTGCGCCAGGGCCAGATTATAGCGAGCACGCGCATCATTGGGATTAATAGCCACAGCCTGCTCA
The DNA here is from genome assembly GCA_005879655.1 of Chloroflexota bacterium. The sequence goes on from VBJK01000172.1 coordinate 10,778, forward strand.
AAAGCGTCGGCGGCAGCCTCATAATCGCCACGTTGCGCGGCAGCATTCCCCTTATCTGTCCAGGCTTGTTCGTCCTGCGCGTGCAGTTCTTCACGGCGTACAAAATGTACAGGGAATGTACTCTTATTGTCTGAGTTTTGTCTATCTTGCAGATTATCCATCGGCGACTCCACATATTTTCTCTACGGTATACAACACTGACGACCAAAGTGCGCGACAAGTTCTTGCGTAGTATAACACGCCCTCACCAGCTATTCCTAGCGCAAAATAGTAGCAAGAACCCGCCGCACAACAGCAATAGGCCGTAAGAGTGGACCCTATTTCATAACACGCAAGGTCAGACGGAACTCAAAGCGAGAACTGGGGTAGAAAGCCTCCGTGTATTCAATCGGTGCCCCAGTATCGTCAAACGCAATACAACTCAAACGCATGCCAGGTTCACTGGGATCGATGCGCAGTAGCTCTGCTTCACGCTCAGTGGGCTTGTCGCCTTTGAATGAGTGCTCGGCAATCGAGGGGACAAGACCTTCAGTGGCCATGAGTTGGTAGAGTGAGCCATCTCCAGCCTCCCTGGCACGCTGATAGAGACTCATGGCACGTGGATAGGGCAGGTAGTTGACCTCATAAGCGATTGGCTCGTCATTACCTGTACGTAAACGTTCAAGTCGGACGACCTGTTCTTCATCTGTCAGGCGCAACTGTTCACGGACGACCTGAGAGCCACGAACTAATTCGCTAACAAATAACATCCCACCCGGCTTCAAGCCCCGACGTTTCAGTTCGTCAGTGAAGCTGGAAAGTTCGCTGACCGTGTGCTGCTGTACGCGAGGTTCGCAGACAAAAGTACCACGGCCATGTTGACGATATAAAAGACCTTCGTGCACAAGTTCGGTCAGTGCTTGACGAACGGTGGCACGGCTGACATGATACTGAGCAACGAGTTCCGGCTCAGACGGAATGGCGGTATGCGGAGCAAGATGTCCCGCATGGATCTGCTGCTTTAGTACTTCTTTGAGTTGGTAGTAAAGCGGCAATGGGTTTGAACGCTCTAGCGTTGGCATATACGGTTCCCCTTATGTCCATACAACGAGATTTAAGAAGATGGTATGAATAGTAGTATGGGAAGAATATATCACAAAAAGGCGAGGTAGTCGAGTAGTTATAAACATAAATTTGTGACCTGGTGCAAAAAAAGTCCCAGGTCACTGAGCACTTTCGTGTGTTTTAGGCGACTGGAATGCCATTCTCCTCTAACACACGATCGATCTCCCCTTTCAAAATGGCAGGCGGCGGACCAACAAGACGGCCAATAACGCGCCCATCTTTGAAGATCATGAGCGTGGGAATACCCCGGACGCCGAACTGACTGGGGGTATTGCCATGTGCATCGACATCCATTTTGGCAAAACTCAAGCGCCCCTTATATTCCTCACTCAAGCTTTCAAATATCGGAGCCATTGCCCGACAAGGGCCACACCAACTAGCCCAAAAGTCCACTATCACTGGTTGGTCAGCCTTGAGCACCTTTGCCTCAAAGTCCTGGTCGCCAACGTAGAACAAGTTTGTATGTTCACTCATAATATATGACTCACTTTCTGAAACAGACATCTGCATCTGTTTTCTAGAATTAGAATGTGCCTTACATATCTATGTACAGAAAAGAACAAAACCGAGGGAGTTTCTATTCCGGTTTTGTCCTATCCTCAACATATGTGTGTCGCAATGCTATCAGCAAGCTACTAGCGACGGTTACTATTGCCAGAAAGGATTGACAGTAGCTCTAGAATGTACAGGAAGAGATTGAGCACTGTGATGAAGATTGAAACGGTCAAGCCGATAGCGTTCGGCATAGTATCGGCCATATACTTTGCGCGCTGGATATAGTATAACATGTAACCAGAGAAAATAGCTACACCCACGAGCGCAACAATCAATGCAAAGATTGGGCTGTGAAAAAAGATTTGGATCAAGCCTGCAACAATCAAGAGCAGTAAGCCAAAGAACAGGTAATCGCCTAAGCGAGAGAAATCTCGCTTGGTTGTCCAGGCATAAATACCTAAACCTAATGATGTCAATGCCGTCATTAAGAACGCCTGCAAGAGGATAGACCCACTAGCATATAAGTAGTAGCCGAGCAACGGAGCAAGCGAGAGTCCCTCTAGAAACGTAAAGAGATAGAGCAAGAACAGATTGATGCCAGGGCGCTGGATCAGAAAATTCAGCGCAATCAGCACGACCAACCCAGCGATAGCAGCAACCAATGATGCTCCATAGCCAAGGCCAACAGTGATACCAAAGAAAGAACCCACTGATGCAAAGATGAACGAAAATGCGAGCAGGCCCATGACCTTACTCATCAAAGAGCCAAACCTGGCATTCCCACCATTTCTTGGATTATACATAGCGAACCTCGCGCTGAAAAACTTCTTCCTGATGGTGAATGAAACCACAATGCTCGTGAAAAGTCCCCTCTTGTGAGCAGTGACTTTCACTCTTAAGGATATACGAAATGAGACAGATGTCGGTTGTACTAGCGGCCACTTAGCCTATGCTTGACTCTGCCATTGTTTTTGTTGCCCTGTTGGTAGTTCCAGGGGTACATCAGCATCAGGAAGAGACTTAGCAATTTCCGCAACGTTTGTGATACTACAAGGCCGGTGATTATTGGTAGAGTGCCAATAGAAAGGGCTGCCAGCAGGCTTATGCATAGGGCTACCGCAGCGAGGACAATAAAAGGGAACAGGGGCATCCTGGCCCTTGGTCATAGCGGAATCTCCTTTACTAAACAGTAAAGCTAAGCAACACTACGCGCTATTCTCTCATCCTCACAAGCAACAGTTACATAACACTCCATACGCCACAGATCTCACAGAACGCGATCCCAACTTCCCCAAAACTCTTACTGCGGGTATTCCAATAGTCGTAGGCTATAGCGAGTGAGCCACAACTCCAGCAACGTGCACGACCACCAGCCTTACTTTCATGAGCCAATTTGTGCAAGAGAGCGCTACGCGCCTCTTCAGAGCCGGTATAGCTTGGGTTGTATGCCAGATGCAACAGATTACCTAACGGCAAGGAAATCTCATGTGTTGGTGGCATGTGCGCCATACTCGGTACGACAGAAGTACTAGCTGATGGCACGACTGCGGCAGGCGGCATTGGCGACTGCACAGGGCGGCGGAACGAAGTACGTCTGGTTGGTGTGGGTGGTGCAGGTGATGTTTCGGCGGGTAGCGCTGGATGCGTATACTCCTGTCGCTCTGCATGTTCCCCATTTGTCGTAACGGAAGACAAGGACAAATTAACGTAGGGTGTATTTTCAGCCAAGGCAGGCTCCGTTGGTGCCGTCGATGTTGCTGGAGCAGGACTCTCCACTTCAGCAGGCGTTTCTGTCGCCTGGACAGCAGACTGGGCCAGCTCGGAAGCTTGAGCGACCGCTTGCTCGCTAGCTGGAGCCTCTGAGAGATTTTCTGATTGAGCAGCGAGATGATTATTATTTTCTGGCTGATCGGGTGGATTAGCTCGCTTACGTCGAGTTACTGGCATGAAGTTTGCTCCATAAAGAAGTAATAGTGAGTGTGCGTACAGGATAAAGGTAGCACACGTATTATATCACAATCTATCCCAAGAAGAAAAAGCACCGCGCAACATGTGAGGCAAGCAGACACCCTTTGCGAAAGATGTTGCTCGCCCCATAGTTGCATCACATACCCAAAAAAGGTATCGCGTATTACCGACCTGTCACCACTAGCCAACTACATAGAAGAGCTAGCTCTTATCTTCTATAACGATCTGCGTTGATCTGAATAAAGTGTTTCCACTCTTCGGGAACAGCGGACTCTTCAAAAATGGCTGTCACAGGACAGGCTGGTTCGCAAGCGCCGCAGTCGATGCATTCATCAGGATTGATAAAAAGCTGCTGAGTTTCATCAAATCCATCTTCGCCAGGGGAAGGATGAATGCAATCAACGGGGCAGACATCTACACAAGAAGCATCCTTCACGCCAATGCATGGCTGGGTTATAACATAGGTCATGATTTAGATATCCTGCCTTTCAAAATGTGTTCATAAAACGCGTTTTTTGCGGTGGAAATATCCGCTGCACCCCAAAGAAAACAATTCTTCTCTGGAATACTCTATTGTGGTGGCCCAAGCCGAACAAATCATGCCAGCGTAGGCCGATCCTCTCTGCAAATGGGCTTTCCGTCGATAGGATAACAATGGCTTCCTGGCACGCCTGGTAGAAATTAGCTCTATTACGACTAAGTTCTGGTTTGGCAAGTCTCAGTATAGAGGCTAAAGCAGGCAATGTCAATCGCCTGCGTACAGGATAAGTCACAATCTACATCACTTTAGAGCAGTGATGTAGAGGTCGGAGAAGGCTATTTCAGTTCCCTCCTCCTCTACGCAAAGGCCGATCTCTCCCGTCAGTAATGGCACTTCAGAGGGATCTCTAAACGTTTTGCCGATTCTGTGTTGATTTACGCTAAAGGTGAAGGTGTTGCCACGTGCCTCTATCGTAATGGTATTACTCTTGCCCGTGCTTAGTGCAAGCGATGGCAGAGGACCGGAAGTGACCCATTGGTTATCAGAGCGCCAGAATGTATATTGTCCACCACCGGAGGAACGCACTTCAAAGAGATAATAGCGAGACTGATCTGGAGCCGAACGAAATACAATGCCGTAGTAATCACCGCTATTGTTGGGGCTATGTATCTCCGCCATGGTCACTGTCATCTGGAAATCGCTATATTCATGGTTCTGGTAGATAGCCCGCAGCGGTACACGTTCCAATGATGTGTTGAGAATGTGATACTGTTTTTGCTGGTCATCATAAAAAAAGGAACGGCTCTCAGGCCAATCGTCATGGTCGGTTAGCAGATCACCTGATGGATCGTCGTCGGTGGCCGAACTCTGGGCAGTGACACTCGTCTTCACATAGGCGTGACCCAGCACTATCGGTGCTATCATATAGCCAACCGAGAACAGCGTCACAATAGCAGCTAGCCAGAGCAAAGCGCCACCGGTCATCCAAACGCGAGAACGCCTTATCGGTGGCCCGCAGGCCATGCTCCCCAATAAACTCGCTTGATGAGCTAGTACACGAGCACTCTTTCCTGTGACTGGCACTGCTTCAGCAGCGTGTACAGCCTCCGCAAAAGCTGCGCAGAAAGCGCCAGCACTCTGGAAACGCTGCTCTGGACTTTTCGCCAGTGCTTTATGTATTACCTCGTCAATAGCAGGAGTGACATCCGCACGGATGAGGGCTAATGAGGGAGCAGTTTCATTGAGGTGTAGTAAAGCTAATGCCAGGGTAGAATCAGCTTTAAACGGCAGTTTATTGGCAAGCAAGTAATAGAGCGTAACACCGAGCGAGTAGATATCCGAGCGGCCATCGATGGCATAGCCCATAGCTTGCTCAGGAGAGATGAAGTCAGGGGTGCCTCTCAATGCATTGGGATTGCTCATGGGTGTTGCATTATCGTTGCTCTGCGCGATGTGGGCAATGCCGAAGTCAGAAAGCACAATATGGCCATCACTGTCGAGTAAAATATTCGCAGGTTTCACATCACAATGGACGCAATGATGTTCATGAGAATAATCGAGCGCGGAAGCAATCTGCTGTAAATACCATAAAGCATCTTGCAAAGAGAGCGCTCCATGTTTGGTAATATATTCTGAAAGCGTGCCACCAGACATATAGGGCATAATAATATAAGGGATACTGTCCTGTTCCCCATATGAATATACGGGCATGATATTAGGATGATCCAGCTGACAAGCTACTTCTGCCTCATGTATAAAACGTTGGTGGAAGTCCCTGCGCATCTGTGCGTTCATATTTGGACGCGGCAGAAAGACCTTCACTGCAACTTTGCGATCAGGATTGTGTTGTTGGGCGAGGAAGACTGCACTTGACCCGCCGTGGCCCAGCAACTTTTCTAGCACACACGTCCCTAGTATCTTGCCAAGCAGATGTTGTCCTCTGGTAAGATTCACGCCAAAGCTCCTCTCTATTCCTTACTCTAACAGGAAGAGAACATGGCTGGTTAAGTCACTAGCACTTATTACGAATGGCATTCAAAGAAGTTAGAGGTTATCTTCTCGTTCTATGTTACATGTACCGCTAGAGAGTAAAAACCCCGTCGCGCATCATCACTTATCCATCGGCCTCCATAGCGTGCTGCGGCGAGAGGAGAGACTAACTGCATAGGAAATAAATAAGAGCAGCAATGGGAGAGCAAGAAAGATGCAGTAACAGCTGAGCGGGCATCCTTTATGGGTGCCCGCTCAGCTGTTACTGCATCTTTCTTACTTATGCGGCGGTAATGGTACTATCTGCATTCACATGTATAGTGACTGGCGTTAAAGGGCGGGTTGCAGGGCCTTGTACGACGGCAGCCCCATTAGCTGGATCAAACATTGCCCCGTGAGCAGGACAGACCAGCATATGTGTCGCAGGATCGTAATTAACATTGACATTTTCATGGGTGCAGGCTCGCTCATAAGCCGCAAAATTGCCACTGGGCAAATGGATCAGCAAGCTAGACTTGGCATCCGTGGGATTGTTGAAGAGCTTATGCCCTGTTACTTGCTGCTGTCCTTTCTGTTGTGTATTATTCGTCGTTGTTGTCTGACCATTCTGTTGCTGGTGCATCTTGTTGTTGTCTTGACCATTCATCGCACCCGTTGTAGCTACATTGTTGCTCGCAGTGGGTGTGGGATTCATGCTGTTCTGCGCCATATGCAACAGATTGCTGTTCAAAACGACGACTGCACCCACTGCTAATGCACCACCCGCTGCGAGAAGGGCCACTAGCCTGCGCCGTTCTGTACCACGAGTGGACTTGGCCTTGGAGCGTTCAGATGAGCGAGTTTGGCTTGACAGTTTCCCAGACTTGAGTTGCTGCTCAAGCAAGAGGGCTTGTGGGGTAGACCACCATGCCTCTGTCTCACTAAGTGGTTGCTCGTTGTTAGGTGCAAGTGTAGCAGGCTTCTTTTCTGGCAGTGCAGGTTGGAAGGGAACGGAAGCTCTCTTCTCCTGTAGATGTTTTGCGCCTGGGGTAGGGATTTCACCAGATGTTTCTTTCGCCTTTACAGCGGAGGATGGCATCGATGGCAAGCTTGCCGTGATAACAGGCGGTTGCAATTGCCAGGAAATTGTCGCGTCCAGGTTGGTTTCTACCTGTGCAGCTGGTGCCATAGCAGGTGCTTTGCCCGCTGCAAAAGTCTGAGCGGGCGGCATGACCACAGAAGTCTTGCTAGTGATAATCGGTGGCAGAAACTGCCAATTTTGTGAAGACCCCGTGCTAGCTGCCTCCGGCTTCAACTGGTCAGTTGATCGCAGGCTTGGCATTTCAGCCTTTTTGGTGGCACGCACAGGGCCTGTCGCTCCCCAGGAGGTTTGCGTAAACGCCTCAACCAGTTCACTCACATTTTGAAAACGCCGTGCAGGATCTCGCTCTAGCGCTTGGTTAACTACTGAGGCGATAGCAACGGGCACATCCGCACATACTGTACGTAATAACGGTACCTGCTGTTTAACATGCATATTTGCCACTTCGAGCGGATTTGTACCGCTGAACGGCGTTTTGCCGCTCAGTAACTCGAATAGAATAATGCCAAGAGCATAGATATCCGAACGTATATCAACGGCTTGTCCCTGTACAACCTCAGGAGCTGAATACTCCGGGTTGAGCAGGAAAGTACCGGCGATGCTGAGGAGATGAGCTTGAGGATGGTTGCTCTGCTCGATGCCACGCATTTGCTGGATATGCATGAGACCAAGACCAGCTACCTGCATCTTGCGATCGGCGCTTAACACAATATTTGATGGCTTGAGCGTTCCATGAAGCACGCCCTTATTGTGAGCGTAAGCTAGACCTGCTACAATCTGTTCTAGGATCTCACAGACATCACCGTGAGCAAAGCGTCCTTCCTGCTTGAGAAGGTCGGCCAGCGAACCATTCATCATGTAAGGCGTGACAAGGTAAGGATAACCGACATACTCGCCGTGATCGTACACAGGTAGAACATGTGGGTGCTGTAGTGCGGTCAAAGTTGCGGCGTTTTTGTAGAAACGCTGCATAAAACGTTTGCGCGCGTCCAGCGAATATTGTTCTGGAATGATAAGTAGGGTCAGGGCAACATTTTTCTGGGTCTCAAGGTGCCAGGCCAAGTACACGGCATTCAAACGCCCATGTCCGAGCAGGCGCTCTAGACGATAAGTTCCTAGTACGTGCCCTACAAGCTGATCTACTGATTGTGTTTGCATGCGACAACTCTCCACAAACTACAAACTACACGTGCATATGGCAATCGAGTACGTCCATGTTCATCGCTTTGCCCGGCTAAAAGCCATCAGAAACGCGACATAGAGACCTCATTCTACTTTGTAGCCATCCCACATTGTTCTCTATGCAGCAGAGTCTACACATTGTATCAAGACACGTCAATTTGCCAAGCAAGCACTAGGACTTGTGGATAGGTGGAATGGTCATAAAAATATGAAAAGTAGTCTTTTTGTATGACATCATGTGTACAATATGTAGCGAAAGGAGCTAATCAGTGCCAGTCACTCAAGAAGGCAAAAGATGTAAAAGAGAGAATTTCAGTATAAAACTTTGCAGATTGGAGTTAAGCTAGCATGGCAGTGGTAAGACCGTTACTCGCTTTACGATATAATAGAGAAAGGGTCGGTGAACTATCCAAGGTAATAGCACCACCATATGATATTATTAGCTCAGAGGATAAAAAGCATTACTATGAGCAAAGTCCTTATAATATCATTCGTCTGGAACTAGGTGAGGTGTACCCAACCGACAATAGTCTGGATAACGTCTATACGAGGGCTGCTCAGACACTTACAGAATGGCGTCTTCAGGGGATTCTCCAACAGGATAGGCAACCAGCTTATTATGTCTATCAGCAACGCTTTACGCACCATGGACAGAGCCATACACGCACCAGTCTCTTTGCTCGTGTGCGATTGGAACCTTGGAGCACACGCGTTGTGCTGCCACATGAAAATACCCTATCAAGAGCAAAGGAGGATCGCTTACGGCTCTACCGGGCCTGTTCGATCAATTGTAGTCCTATCATGAGTCTCTATGAAGATCCACAAGGACGGCTACGGCAGTTGCTCAGCACCTATACAGGCCAGCCGGAGATACAAATAGTTGATGAGGTAGGCGAAGAGCATCGTCTCTATACTATCCATGATCTTGCACAAATGACCCTTATCGAAGATTTCTTCTCCCAACGTCAACTCTATATAGCGGATGGGCATCACCGCTATGAAACGGCTCTGGCGTATCGTGCTGAAGCTCAGGAGCAGCAGGTAGGACTTCAGCTAGAAGATGCCACAAACTTTGCATTAATGGCACTCATTGATCTAGATGATCCTGGTATGCTAGTCTTGCCTACGCATCGTATCCTGTTCGGATTACCACAGGATCTCTTGGCTCGTTTAGCACCGGAACCGTTCTCCCAATACTTCGCAGTGGAAGAGCTACCCGGGACGACCAGCGACGAAACCCTGTTGCAACAGTTGCAGCAGGCTGGTCAACAGCAAGCGGCCCTCCTACTTAAGACGGCAGAGCAGACCCTCTTGTTGCGTCTCAATGAGCAGGGAAGGCACTTCATGGGAGGGAGCGGACATTCGCCTGCATGGAACGAGCTAGATGTTGCTATTGCGGAGCGTCTTATCCTTGAAAACCAGTTAGGTTTGAACAGCTCCGGTACAACTGTGGGTGCTCACGTACGCTTCACGCACGAGTCAGCGCAAGCCTTCCAGGCTCTCGCCACGGGAGGGGCACAGGCGATAATACTGCTCAATGCGACACGTCAGCGCCAAATCTGTGCAGTAGCCCAAGCAGACGACCGCATGCCACCGAAATCGACTTACCTCTATCCCAAACTCGTGACTGGACTGGTAATGAACCCCCTATGGTAGAAAGTCTGGGGAACATGACCATCCTGTGCAAATAAGCCCTCCACCGCGCCCTGGGTAACCACAGGGATTGTCCAGGGCGCAGAGGGGGCTTATTTGCACGGGATGGTTATGTTTTCTCGCAAGAGGTCATTCGTCGGATTTAAAAATGTTGAAGGGAAATGGGCCAAGATCACCAGATCCTAGCGCCTCAATCATCATGCGTAAAGGACCATTTTCGATTGAGATGCGCATCATGGCACGCACAAATGCTTGCTCCTGCAACGGAACAGACGATCCCGCCTGGAGTACTGCTGCAACGGCACGCATTAACGCTACCTCTTGCTCACGATCGGTAGCAAGGAAAAAGGCGGCCAGCCGTCTCAAGCGTGTCTCATAAAGCGTACGCCACTTATCGTTAAGCAGGTTACTAATGGCCTCGCTGATCAAATCTTCTAATATATTCTGCTGATTCTGCTGATTCTGCTCTTTTTGTTTGCCTTTTTTTGTACGTCCACGCTTGCTTGAAGAACCTTCAAATACTGTGTATGTACTCCAATAACGAGTAGTATAGGGATCAATATCAGAAGTTGGCTGATACAGCCATGACGTGAATTCGGAGAGATGGTACAGATCCGCCCCATGTTGAGCCAGTGCTATCACCTGCTCATCAAGGGGCTGTGGCTCTAGTATCGTGGGAAAGGTACGAGCCTCTTTCTGCTCAGGCTTTACCGCCTCGATTAATGGACGCCAGATAGAGTAAGCTACAGGCAACTTACGGCGAGTACGTCGATTGAGCGCACGGGCCTCTACAACGAGCGTACGGGCATATTCAAACGGAGTTTGAAAGCTCATGAAGCCCTGCTCTTGTAGGTCAGTGATCAGATCTTCCCAACGTCGTACCTCCATCTCATCCAGACCATAGCAATCTTTGATCCCCCACTGATCCTGAAAGAGCACGTTCACGCCCTTCAGTAGCCCGTCCGGGCGCTGCCAGGAGAGCATAATCAATTGTGTCCCCGAACCGTCGATAAAACTTACCCGCGCCTTATAGGACGGTAGGGGAGCTTCGCGCGCCTCGGCCATCGCAGCATCTTCAGCGCCAGGAGCGGATAACATCGTGAGACGGCCTAATACTGCACGCGCATTCTGCTTTAATGTACGATTAGAGGTAGTAGCAATCAGGTGATTCAGTGCAGGTATGGCCTGCGTAGCTGCGATCTGTCCCAGATGCTCCAGCGCTTCGATAGCGGCTACAGCAACTTTACTGGATGGGTTTTCTAGCAGTGGAATGAGCAAATGAGCAGCTCGTGGGTCATTGCTGCCTCCCAACCAGTAAACAAACGCCAGCCTGCGCTCAACGGGCATGGCCGCAACATCTTCTAGCACTGACTCCACTCCCATCTCGCTCTGACCAACGAGTTCGAGCAGACGTGTTTGCATGGCGTGCATCGCGCCAGCTGGATCATTGAGATACTCGATAATCCCATCATCGGCCATCTCCGATCCTAATTCTTTAAGGACGGGAGAGAGAGAGAGCTTTGCCACATCGCTAACGGTCGGATCGGTCACGAAATCTTCTAGTGTTTCAAGATCGAGATCGGTGGCTAGTTCGGCAAGGATAAGAATGGCCGCTGCATGAGCTGACTGATCATTCGTGCGCAGCAGGTGAAGTACTTTTTCACGTGCACCCCCGGTCCATTCTTCATCTAGACGATCAAAATAATGTGATAGTGTATCTGCGTCTATATCATCACGGCGACTGATAGCCAACAAAATGCTATCGACACTCTCCTGCGGAGGTCCTTTGCGTCCTCGTGGCATAAAGCTCTCTCTCCTTGCCCCGCCAATAAGCGTCTTCTACACGGGGTGAAACGTTAACGCAAGCTATTGTACCACGTCACTGCATAGAAGTCGAGCCGGGCTGTCTGCTACTTGCGGCGAGCACGATGCAGCAAAAAAGCCAAGCCCAGGAAGAGGAGAGAGAGACCATATCCAGCAGCCGCAAGGCTCCATTGCCAGCTATTCAATGAGAGAGAGAGTTGGCCCAGCGTCAAGTCGGTGACATGGGTATCGCTCTCTTGTCCAGCCGTAGGTGTCGCTGGCAATGTTGCCGCGGGAGTGGGAATTTTCGCACTAGAGCTAAGAGGAGGCGGCATTGCAATGACCGAGGTTGTTGCAGCTGGTTTCTCACCAGCTGAGGGACCGCCCTGGCTTGCTGTATTCATGCTCAAAGTTATCACGAAGACAAATACGATGGTGGCACATACCAGTAAGAACGTCCCACTCGCCCAGAGCAGAAATTCGATCCGTTTGGGATAAAGCAGCCACCAACGAATACGCTCCAATGGATTGCTTAGCAGAAATGAATAATCCTGCCACTCCTCTAGTCTTACGTTGCGCTTTCTCCCAGCTGTCGTACGAACCATCTTCCTTACCTCTAACGGCAATGTAGCAAGCTCATCAACGCTGGGTGAAGACGGGAAAATATCAGTGACTCTGAATGAACGTCCAGCGGATCTGCTTTCAGTCTGGAAGGATGGTGTTTTATGCCATTGATCTGTTTGCATACTACTACTTTCGTCTCTTGCAGAGGTTCCCCACCTCTTCTTCAGAATGCGTCTTTTGTACAAATAAACGTTCCTCCACGCCGTTTTCCCGTAGGCAAAAGTGTGGAAATTTCCGCAGGAACTGGAAAAAAGTTCCTGTGTTTGCCCTACTTCATGTGGATTGGGTATCGCTTATAGGTGCTCTGTGGGCTGGGGAGGTACGAATTTTTTGCCTCTACATCTCTACGCCTCTATATTGGCACATTTCTTGCACAGACTTTAAATAGGGGGGATGGGTCCGAGTAACTATTTTCGGGCTAAGTGCTGCAACATATGCATTGGCGTGATGATCATCGCAAGCAGCACCAGTCTCCGGTTACCAGTTTTTTTTGTGGATATGGGATTTTCGAGGAATAAGGAGTAATATGGTAGCCATTGTGAACCAGCAAGAGGCGACACAGGTTTATCTCAATACGCAGCGACATGGTCCAGCAGGGCATGGAGAAGTATCGCACGTCTATCCAACGTGTAAAACTGCCCCGCTACGGACAAAGGCGTCGGCGGGCAAGCAGGCCCGCAAGCAGGGGCAGGTCGTTATCGAGGACGGTTTCGAGGAGGTCGTTGGTACTAGTGAAAAAGAGGAAATGCTAACGGAACTCGAAGACTACACTCCTGTGCTAAAAAGGCGCAAAAAAAGAAAAACGACTGCCACTGATTTTAATGATGAATGTGAGTTGTTCTTAGATGAAGAGGAGGTTGAAGAAGAACATGATCACGAGGTTGACAGTGCAATCAGGCAATATCTGGCTGAAATTGGACGTTACCCTTTGTTAACGCCAGAGCAAGAATTAACCATTGCTCATAGAGCGGAAGAGGGTAATTTGCAAGCTCAGCAACAATTGGTTGAAGCCAACTTGCGCCTTGTGGTCAGCATTGCTAAACGTTACAACAATCAGGGGATTTCACTTCTTGATCTTATTCAGGAGGGAAATCTGGGGCTGATTCGCGCTGTACAAAAATTCGATCCGCGACGTGGTTTTCGCTTCAGTACTTATGCAACATGGTGGATTCGCCAGGCTATTAGTAGAGCAGTTGCTGAACATACTCGTACGATTCATATACCAGTACACGTAGTGGAAATTATCTATAAAATGAAACGTATTGCTCGCCAACTCTATCAAACCCTGGGACGTGACCCATTACCTGAAGAGCTTGCACAGGCTCTCAATATAACAAAAGAAAGAGTTGTAGAGCTACAGAGTATTGCAGAGGCACCTGTCTCGCTCGATGCTCCGTTGATGGATGATGAGCAGTATCATCTGGCAGATTCCCTGGAAGATACTCACGCCACCGCACCTGCCGATGCCGTTACTCATGAAGTACTGCGTGACCAGATCTCGCATGCTTTAGAAACATTGAGTCAGCGTGAACGTCAGGTCATCGAATTGCGCTATGGCTTGCAAGATGGATACTGTCATACTTTGGAAGAGCTGAGTGCTCAGTTTAAGTTGACACGAGAACGCATTCGCCAAATTGAGGTGAAGGCATTACGAGCGTTGCGCCAACCAATTCAACTGCATCTACTACGAGATTTTGCGTGAATCTTTTGTTTGTAGCTGCGCAATTCATTGCGTCTGTGTATGCACATCTCCCGTAGTTGCGCAATTTATTGCGCGGGAGGTGCGAACGCAGGTGCATAAATTGCACGGCTACAGATTGTTTGGCAAGTATGGCACAATAAATTGCGCAAGTACGATGTTCTTCATCTGCTACGAGATTTTGCGTGAATCTTTTGTTTATAGCCGCGCAATTCATTGCGTCTGTGTATGCACATCTCCCGTAGTTGCGCAATTTATTGCGCGGGAGGTGAGAACGCAGGTGCCATAAATTGCACGGCTACAGATTGTTTGGCAAGCATGGCGCAATAAATTGCGCAAGTACGCTGTTCTTCATATCTCTCGCGTAATTCATTGCCTATTTCGCACGTCGCAAAGCCATAATCGGGTCAAGTCGTGAGGCTCGTATCGCCGGAATGAGACCAAAGACCAGTCCAATCGTCGAGGAGACAGCGAATGGCAAGATAAAGGTTGTCGGTGTTATGACAAAGGGAAAACTAAAGCTTGTGGCGGCCTTATAACCAGCTGCTAAACCCACCAGCAGGCCGAGTATACCTCCCACAATACATAGCACCAATGCCTCCATCAGAAACTGACTACGGATATCGCTCCGTTTTGCTCCCATTGACATACGAATACCAATCTCGCGTGTTCTTTCAGTGACGGAGACAATCATGATATTCATCACGCCGATACCGCCAACTGTCAGAGAAATGGCGGCAATACCTACTAACAGCGTTGTCATCATGCTGGTCCCTTGCTGCACCTGCTGTAAGAGCTGATCGGCGGTTGTGATAGTAAAATCGTCAGGAATGCCTTTTGCGATATGATGAGTGTGCTCTAGCACGCGCTGAATAGCTCTTACTGTCTGGTTAACGCTATCTGAGGTAGTTGTTTGTACGATAATCTCATCGACGTTCGTAGGATTGTTGCTGAGACGATAGCGCACGGTATTATAGGGCGTGAATATCACATCGTCCAGGTTAAAGCCACCTTTGGGAGCTAAGACTCCGATCACTTTAAGCGGTTGTCCGCGATAGGTAATGCTCTGGCCAATAGGATTGATATTCAGCGGGACGAAGAGATTTTGATAGACGGTATCACCAATGACGACTACTGGGCGTGCGCTGGCGTTGTCGCCTTCGTTAAACCAGAGTCCTTGTGCCATATCCCAGGAAGCCATATTCTCGTAATCTGGACTGACACCACTCACCCTGGTCTTCCAGTTCTGCTTTTGATAAACGGCCTGTCCACCGCTGGAAGAAAAAATTGGGCTGCTGGCGCTAATAGAGGGCAACCTTGTCACCGCTTGATAATCCTCAAAGCTAAGTTGCCGACCTGTCGTTCTGCGCGAGGGTCCACGCGTACGTCCTATGCCTGCATCGATGGTAATAGAAGTCGCGCCCTGGCTCAAAATCTGATTGGTAAAGTAAGCAGTTGCACCTTGCGTCAAAATGAAGACGGCGACGACGGCAGCAACTCCGATGAAGATGGCTAGCATGGTGAGCAGGGAACGCGTCTTATTGGCTGAGACGGCCTCGATAGCATTCGTAAAATTTGCGCCCGTGCGGCTAATCGGTCTGGCTTTGCGTAGGCGAAATTCCTGGAGCATATTTTCCATAGCAAAATCCTGCTGAGGGACGCTCTCTGGCACAGCAGGTAGCGCAGTAAGAGTTGCTGGCGGTGCCGCTTGTTGTCTGGCATGAGGCTGTACGGAAGCGCTCACAGGGTTTCCTCCTTGATCTCATTCTTCTCCTCTGCTTATCTTTGCATTGGCTATTCTACTGCACGCAGTGCCTCTATCGGATCGAGACGAGCGGCTTGTATAGCTGGATAGATACCAAAAATCACGGTGATAGCTATGGATACAGCTACTGGCATAATGATGGTTATCGGTGTCACCACAAGTGGCAAGCCAAAAATAGTTGTGACGCCCCAACCAATCAGTAAACCCAGCAACAGGCCAAGCCCTGCTCCAAGCAGACACAATACAAGAGCCTCAACAAGAAATTGATTACGGATATCGCCCCGTCGTGCTCCAATTGCCATGCGTAGACCAATCTCGCTGGTACGTTCTGTTATCGAGACGAGCATAATATTCATAATACCAATACCGCCCACCGTCAAAGAGATGGCGGCAATGCCTACCAGTAACAAGGTCATCACAACTGTTTGCTGTTGCGCCCTTTGCAAGATCTGCGCAAAGTTAAAAAGCTGAAAGTCGTAGCTCGCTGGATCTTTGAGGCGATGATTTTTTGCCAATTGATCAATAATATTCTGCTGTGCTGTGGGCACGTTATCGGTACTATCCGCCATGGCCACAATTTGATTGATGTAGGTCACGTTATTCAGACGCAAATGAGCAGTATTGAATGGTACGTAGATGACATCATCCTGGCCTAGGCCCTTGGTTGCCAGGACACCGATAACTCTGAAGATCTGATTACGAATGCGAATCGTTTGTCCTATGGGGTTGGTGTTCGTGGCATCAAAGAGATTATGTGCGACCGTGTCACCAAGCACCGCCACTGCTGCGCCGCGCTGATCATCCTGCGGGGAAAACCAGTCTCCCTGTGCTAGCGTCCAGTTCTGGATCGTCTGATCATCCACATTGGTGCCATTAATAGTGGTACTCCAGTCCTGGTTTCTATAGATGACTTGTGTTGATACTACGAGCATTGGGCTTACGAATGCTACATGGGGTAGGCCAAGCAGTGATTGCTCATCGGCTAAGGTGAGGGATTGACCCGTGCCGGAACCCTGTGCAGCGCCACGATTTTGTGTAGAGCCAGGAAAGACGATGATGGTATTGGTGCCCAGGCTGGCAATGATATTGGCGATGTAGCCATTGACACCTTGCGTCAAGGTAAAGGCTGCAATCACGGCAGCAACGCCAATAAAGATACCTAGCGTCGTGAGCAGTGAACGCAAGCGATTACTCCAGATAGCTTCTATGGCGCTCCCAAAACTTGCTCCCAGCTTACTAAAAGGGGGAGCACCATGCTTCTGCTTGAGCGCGTATAGCTCTTGCATGAAGCTAGGAGAGTGACTTTTTGCTTCTGTAGTAGAGGATGGAGTAACGGGTGTTAGCGCGGTCGGCGGCGCAACGGTAGCAGTTGGACGCCTGACACGCGGGGCTACTGAACGACTCATCCAGTTTCCTCCTTTCAATGCCTTGCCTTTGGCTGTGGCACCTAGGCTGGACAACGAAACCGCAAGAATCTCAGGGGACATGCCCCCGCCGTTCACGCGTGGGGTCATTGACTCTCATCCGGTGACGTTACTACTTCATTACGCGCTAAGCGTCTGGTACTTACAGGTTCATCGCGCACGATGCAACCGTCGAGAAAGGCTACCTGGCGTTTCGCATAATCCGCAACTTTCAAATCATGCGTGACGAGAACGATGGTGAGACCCTGATCGTTCAATGCCTGCAACATCGCTATAATTTCTACGCTGGTACGGCTATCCAGGTTGCCTGTTGGTTCGTCCGCGAGCAGTAAGGATGGTCCATTGACCAGTGCACGCGCGATGGCTACACGCTGTTGCTGGCCACCAGACATTTCTGGTGGCTTATGATTGACGCGTTCTCCTAAACCAACAAGGGTGAGCACTTTGCGTGCACGTCGCTCCTGCTCGTTCCTGGAAATACCGGCGTAGACCATTGGCAGCATCACATTCTTGAGTGCAGTAGAGCGTCCAAGCAGGTTAAATCCCTGAAAGACAAAGCCAAGGAGCTGGTTACGAATAGTAGCAAGGTCATCATTGGACATGCGACTGACCAACCTGCCTGCTAGCCAGTATTCTCCCTTTGTTGGTCGGTCCAGACAGCCAAGGAGATTCATAAAGGTGGACTTACCAGAGCCGGATGGTCCCAGGATAGCAACGAACTCGCCCGGATATACCTCCAGCGAGACGCCACGCAGTGCATGCACCAGGGTTTTCTTGCCCACCCCATACGTTTTTGTCAGATTACGAACTGCGATCACCGGGGTCTGTTCACTATCTCTAGCTACAGGCTTACCAGTACTCTGCATCGGCTCTGCTCTAGCCGTGATAGGCTCTGCTGAAATCATCGTCTGTGGATACACCATCGCTGTAGCAGTCTCAAGCGGCTCTAACGCAACATTGGGTGCTGCTATTGCCTGATACGGCATCGTTGGCAGATGGTCAACGGGTGTATGTACAGTCTGCTGTTGCGCGAGCAGCGGGTCAACGGGTGCAACCACAGCCTCCCGCTTGGTTGGTTGCTCATCAATCGCTGGGGCAACTACCTCCTGTTGCGCGAGCGGTGAGTCAACAGGTGCAGGAACAATCTGCTGTTGCGTGGGCAGTTGGTCAACAGGTGCAGGAACGGCCTCCGGTCTGGTTGGTTGCTCGTCAATCGCCGGAGGAGCTAGCTCCAGCATATCAGGAGTGGGAACAACCAACCCTATTTGTGTGGGCAGTTCGTCAATGGCGGTCTGATCTGGAACAAGTCGCCGCGCCTTGAATGGAGGTTGTTGTTCTCCGTTATCAGATCGCTTTTTGTTTTTCTTTGCCATATTGGAGATCTCTCATGTACAGATCAACGTGTGCTACAATGAGGCACAACTCTTGCACTCAAAGAACAACATTTAGCCGCCCTGAGCGGTAGTATTCGTGCCGCCTGGTCTGCCAAACTGCTCGCCGGTACGGTTGCCATCAACAATGACATCATTAGTAGTCAAACCGTCTAACACCTCGTATTGTGTGCCGTCTGTCAGCCCAAGAACAACTGGTTTAACTACAAAATTATCGTCAGGTTTTTCAAGTACAAAGGTTGGAATTGGACTTACTGCCACAATATCCGCGTTGTTACTTTCTAGGTTCGCTAGCAGCTGACGCGCCTGCCTCATGGCCTGAGCCACCGCCTTAGATTCGACGAGTGCCTGCCTGCCCGTAGTAGGGTTGCTCGTGCTGGATAGGCGTGCAAAGTTCACTGCCTCTACTGGGATCAGCAAAACACCACTATGCTGCACAACAGTAATCGTCACATTCGCTGTCATGTTCGGCAGCAGATTCGCTCCTTGCAGACTACTCGCATTCACATCAATCGTTACAGGGTACGTCACTACGTTTGAAACCGTCTGACCATTGGGCGAAATGGCACTGACGGTGCCTATAAATGTGCGTCCGTTAAACGCATTCACAGTAAAGGTGGCTGCATCGCCAACTTGCAGACTTCCCGTGTCGGTTTCGTTCACATTGGCTTGCACTTGCAACGCCTGAGTATCAACGAGCTGAATAAAGGTGCTGGCGGTGGTTGTCGTGCTGGCGCTACTTGCATTGGCAGGCACACCAGGTATCCCACCCACGTTACCATTGATCACGGTGACAACTCCATCGTGAGGAGCCAGCAGTATGGCATTATCCATATCTCGCTTATAAGCCGCTAACTGTGTCAAGTCCTGATTGAGCTTACTCTGGAGCGAAGTTACCGAACTCTGCGAGCTTGCACTGGAGTTGTTGGCACTTGCTTGATCGGTATTGATCCTCGCTTGATCAGTGTTGACCCTCGACTGTGCCGTCTGAATGTTTGCGTTGCCAGTAGCAGTATCAAGATTTAGCCTTTGTTGATCAGCAGAGACTTTGGCTTGTGCGCTTTGCAGGAGTTGATTTTGAGTGGCTACAGTTGAATCACGATTTTTTTGGGCAAGCTGTGCACATGTGCTGTAATCTGGTTTTAGAGTAGATGTGGCATTTGGATTTGCTGGAACAGCTGGCGTTGCGTACGAATTTCCGTTCCTACCAGCTTGAACTGTAGCTGTTGCATTAACAGCTATAGCAGTAGCTGTTGCAGAACAAGAGTTCAGATCAGACTGTAGTTTAGCATTAGCAGCAGCAATCGCTGCATTTACCTGCTGTTGCGTCATGCTTGCTGGTCACTCGCCAATGCAGTCTGATCCGCAGCCACATTGGCAGTGCCTACGCCTTGAGTAGTTCCCAAACTATTCTGAGCGGCGGCGATATTGTTCTGATCTGCCTGGACAATGGCTAATTGCTGATTGTAGGCATTCTGCAAGATTGTCTTATCAATGATAGCTAAGCGCTGGCTCTTCTTTACCTTCTGTCCCACAGCCACATTGATCTCTTCAATTCTAGCTGAGCTAGTACCAGTGCCGCTGAAAGTTAAATTATACACAGAAGATTGCATAGGCCCGGTGGCACCAATGGTAATAGATAAATCACCTTGCTTGACCGCCTGTGTCTGGTACTGTGCAGTCGGCTTATTAAAGACGTTAGAGATTGGCCCTCGTAAGAATATCGCTGGTAATATAACGGTCAGTACGACAATAATCAAAGCAATAATCGTACCACGTCTTCCCCACCAGGGTAGTTGCATAAAAAAGACCTCCTGGTTTTTTTATAGATTTATACATTTTGATCAGTAACGGTAGAGTAGATTTAGAAAACCTGCCATATGTCAAGCTTTAGTATACCTGGACTTACCCGTAATGTCATCGCAGATTTGTAAAGATTCTGTAAAAGTACTTGCCTCATGAGAGTACCTTAGACCCATAGATTTGGAAAAGGGCACAGATACCGGTAAGATAATAATACTATAGTAACGATAAGCAGAAACTTTCAGGGGAAACTAGTACTTCCATGGTATCACAGTACCGTAGGTTGAAGGGCGAAAAAAATGATTGTACGAGTTCACGGTTTTGACTGGCATATATATGCAGAACATATCATGCCATCCCTGAAACAATGGATAAATGCAGAAGACGCATCTGCTGTATACCAACTATTTACGCAAACACGTTGTGCTCAGGAGGAGGAAGCTGTCCCGGCCCCCCTGCGCGATCTTTTAACCTGGCCACGTGCTCAAGCTTTTGTCAAACAGTTGCCGCGCAGTTCACGCATACGTCGTGAATACGAGTTGCTCTGCTCAGCGGAAGCGTTTACGCGGGTAAGTGATCGCTATGCGCATTTGCATACGCCTCGGCTCCATCAGTCTGCGGAGGCGCTACGCACGGTCTGGGGTGCGCTGATCGAGGAGTATTGTTTGCCGTGGCAGCGCATCAGCATCGATGAGATAACAGCCCTTGCGGGGATAGCGGCTCCAAGCGAGACGGACGACGACTTGCCAGAGATCACGGCGGTAGGAATTATGGTTGGCCGTCTGCCGACGACGCTGCACTTGCGTGGCTGGCTGGCCAAGATCTCCATATGTGCTATGGCCCTGTTTGAGCTGTTAGTATGTGGGCGGCGCAGTATGCCTTTTGGCTACCTGTCTGGCGACCCTTTTGGTTGCTACATTGGTTATCTGACCCCCGACGAGATCCGGCAACTGGCGCTCATCCTGCGCGATGTGCAGCTTCCTGATCGGGTGCAGGCTGAGGCGGATTATCAACAATTTCTTATGCAACAGGCGGCGGGAACGCAGGGAGGGCGTATGATCGATGAGGTACTTCCTGCTTATGCCGGACCATTTGTCAAGGCGGTACAGCTTGCAGAGCGCCAGGGGCTAGGGTTGCTTTGTAGCGTAGGGTAAGGGTATCCTCTCTACTCGTTTGACCATGCACAAAAAAATACTGTAGAATAAGCTGGAGGTGGCTTTGCGTCACTTTCTGCTTGCCGTGATAGTGGCGTGCAGTATCATTGCCTCTGCTACTCCATTATTACAGCAGGTATCTATTTTGCTGGGGCATAGAAAGAAGCGGAACACAAAGCCCAAACGACACCGACCTTTTCCTTCATACTGTCCTCTAAGGAGTATGGAAACTAATTTTTGAAAATGTGGACAAATAGAGCCAAATATCATTGCGACAGGACTCAAGGCATCGGTCTTCTCGGTCTTTAATCTGCCACCCATCTATGAAGCAGTGCTTGCACTCGTCCTGAACCTGGTACTGGCTGTTGTGCTAACACCTGTCTTTGAGGCGGTTGGTGCAAAGCGTGGCGTAGATG
Organism: Chloroflexota bacterium; assembly: GCA_005879655.1. The sequence goes on from VBJK01000172.1 coordinate 32,810, forward strand.
TAACGGTACCTGCTGATTATGATGAGGATTTAGTCTTGTCTTCAGGGCCGGAAGGGACAAAAGAGGCGCTAGGCTGAACTCTCTAGCGGCTTGGTACTCTGTCAAGGCTGAGCCTGATGTTGAAGAGCGTGAGGTCATGCTAAGAGAGGCATTAACCAAACAGATTGAATGAACCGCTGAGGGGCCAGAGATTTTTGCAAAAATCTCTGGTTCTTACGCAACTTTGCTGATTCTCGAAATGACAAGTCTCGGCAATGACAAGATTTGGCTTGCAAGGCCAGTCATTCTCATCCGCACTCAAGAGTTACTCTACTCAATCAGCAAAGTTGCGTAAGAACCCTAAAGTTTTGCGCAAATCGAGGATGAGCAGACTCCGGGGAAATCTAGGGAGGTGCTAGGCTGAAAAGGGATGGCACCACTACATATAATGGGCTGTTTTCAAACTCTAATGAGCCTCTTCTGCCTTTATCGGTGCTTTGTTGACTTGGGAATTCATCCTCTTAACTCTTCTATTAAGAGGTGATGACAAGCCGATTCAGCGAACGACAGTAAATCTCATCTCTTTCTTCCCAAGCGGGGAAATTCCCAAGTCAACAAAGCACCGTTACAGCGGTTCGCTGAAAGATTGAACCGTTAGTATACCTTGGGTTGCGGGGTTCCTCACATCCTCTCGCAGGTCAAGACTGCCGCGAACCGCTGTAAATAGTCCGAGAGTGAGAAGTAATATCAAATCCGGTTAATTAGTGTATATTGGGAGAGCAGCAAGTTGGCCCTTGAATGTACAGTACTCTCTAGAATTTGATATAAGCTCACGAGTATCTTGCCAAAGAGATGTGATACAATGGCAGAAGTAAGCGTGCTGCATTTCCGACCTAGGAAGTCCAATTGCTCGTTCCCGCTCCGCTGTAGCGTAAGCGCCCCTTGGACAAACGAGGGAGAGAAAGGAATGAAATGTCTATGGATTTTAGCCAACTTTTCAAATACCCTT
>VBJK01000415.1 GCA_005879655.1 Chloroflexota bacterium
CAGGACACGCTGTCTATCAGCCCTATTGTAACACAATCACGTGTCATCGACACAATGACTTTTTTAGGCAACAGTGCATTTTATGCATACATATCGTCTTGCAGATGACAAGACGATCCAGCAAGTGAAAGGGAACAACATATGCCACAACCGAGGTTTACATTTCTCAATCCAGGAGCACGCCGTATAGCCATTGTCGGATTTGGAACATTGCCAGTCATCGACAAAACGCGGGTTACAGCTAATTTAATACGGCAGTCGGGGAAAGGTGCTGACATCGAGTATGTTGAATCACGTGAGCATCAACTAGGATTACAGGACTACAGTGCATTGCTATACGGCGACGATACACCTAGAGTTCTATTGTATGACGAGGGTGCTGGTGTATCTGGACAAAAACGCATTGACCAGAGAAAGGTACTAGACCGCCTTTATAGGGATATAAACGCGGGTATAGTCGGTACTATTGTTGTTGGCAGAGAAGACAGGTTGTTTAGAAACAAGCACATGGACCAGGTGGGACCTTTTACTAAGCTCTGTGAGGAGAAACGCGTCAAGATTATTGTTCCATCTACAGAATCAGGTAAAACAAGGGTATATGACTTTACACGATATCAAGACCTTTTAGCCTTCCAGGAGAAAATGAAGGAGGCTTACGGCTACATTGAGGGTCACGTCAAATATATGCAACAATGCCAACATGAGAAGGCTGATAAGGGGGGCTATGATGGACGTACCTTGCCTCCTGGCTTTGCTGTAAAGGGTAGAAAACAAGACCAAATCATCGTTGTATACGAGCCGTGGGCTGAAGTAATGCGCAAACTGGCATTACGGGCACGGGCTTTAGACTGGGATATGGGCAAGCTAAATAGGGAGGTTGCGCAACAGGCTTACCTTTTCCGTGAGATACCAGATGAGGCACGAGAAAAGTACATCATTAAGACTACCCTACGGCTTATACCAGAAGTAGGATATAAACCGCGTAACTCTCAGACTATAAAGCAATGGTTAACGAACGTGATGTACATCGGCTGGTGGAAGCCGGATCTTGACAAGCCAGACACTATCCCTGGTCATCATGACGCTATTCTAGATTACGCTCTGTTTGCGGAAGGTTACGCACGTCTTACAGGCTATACGCTGGACGGTGTACCAGTTGACAGCCCCAAAGGTGTAACACGTATTAGAAAGACACGCGACACGCCGCCCGACGCTTTATTTCACGGTCGTTTGCTCGCTACTCCTCCGTCGCAAGACAGGACTACTTATACATCTGTCGATGAGGATAGGGCTAAGCTTTATTATAGAGGATACAGCGCCCAAGAGCATGGAATGCTTATAGATAAACTTTTTAGTGTTCCTGTAGCGCCCTTTGATGCTATTGTCATTGAACGCTTAAAGGCACTTGTAGCTGTTGATAAAAGAGTAAGGGATAGAGTAAAGACAACACTAGAGCAGGTGTACGATCAGCAATCTACTGACTTTGTAAGTGTTAACGACCAGTTAGAGGGTATTAAGAAGCAACTGGGAGAGAATGCTAAGAAGCGCATGAAGACCAGCGTTGATGACCCTTTGTATGCCATGCTTGAGGAAGAGTTGAACGACTTGCAGCAACGTCAGAAATTGAACTCCACTGTTTACTAGGCAACTTTGACGCTGTTTGGCCTAAGCTTAAACTAGACAAGAAGCAACGAGCTTTTAGCCTGCTCATCAACCGCATAGAGGTTGAGGTAGTTTCTCCACATTGGCTACGACTGTCAATTGATTGGCTGGACGCGTTATGCCCACGAGTTGACGTTGCATACTTGTGGAGGGCAACGCCTGCCCGTTGTGCACCAATGAGTGATAGTGAGGCTGAGATTATCAGACAGCATTATCCTTCTTCACCACAGCTAGAAAGATTGCGGTTATTACCTACTAGAACTTGGAGTTCAATACAGACGTATACCAATGGAACAATACGGCGATTAGCACTAATACATAACAATATGCCTATTCACGCATGTTACTATGACTTATCGCCTAAACTAGACGGCAAATACTTGTTTGGGAACTACGAAACAACATTAGGCTGTATTAGAGAGGCTTGCAGTAGTGCAGACAAATATCATACACCTCTCTATGCTAAATGGCTACTATCCTCTCAAGTTGAGGATCTTGAGAGTCTTTATCAGTGGGATTTAAACGTGTTAGGAGTGACAATCTGCATTTCACCAAAGAAGCGTGAGCGCTGATGCTTATGCTATAGTAAAGGGCCTTTTTCAGTAATACGCTCAGTAGTTGGGTCTGTGTCATTGGATCGCCGAAAAAGTGCCGCCGAGGACCTATCCGTGTCGAGTCCTTTTTTTAGCTTGGCAGCAGCGCCTTCTCTTTGCGCAATTTCTGCAAGATGAAAGATAAAGCGCTGCTCTCCTTCGTCTGCACCTAGATAGACCAGGAGTGGTAAAAGATGGGAGGTGTCGAGTATCTTCTCTCCATCTAGCACCTGTGTGAGCACAATCAGGCTTATACCAACGTCACGTGCAATCACAGAAAGAGAGAGCGGTTTGCCAGTCGCTTTGCGATGCCTGGTATCCGCACGGTCAATAACTGCGCGCAATGCACGACGAAACTGTATGGGCTGTTTCACAGAGCTACCTCCCATGCCTTGTGTGTCTCTCTTCAGGGAAGAGTAAGCAATTCTGGTGCACCATCAGTTACCGCCAGCGTGTGCTCAAATTGCGCTGAACGTGAGCCATCTGCGGTAGAAACGGTCCAACGATCGGCCAGCAGACGGGTCGCGGCCTTCCCGGCATTAATCATCGGTTCGACGGTGAATACCATACCTGGCCGTAGCTTCATGCCAGTACCTGCACGTCCAAAGTGTGGTACTTGGGGATCTTCATGCAGGGAGCGACCTACGCCGTGACCGACGAGTTCGCGTACAGTAGTGAAGCCATTGGCCTCGGCATAGCTCTGGATGGCAGCGCCTATATCGCCTATATGATTGTTGGCACAGGCCTGTTCGATACCCAGTTCCATGCAGCGCTTGGCCACAGCGAGCAGTTTTTGTGATGCGCTGTCAAGCGTACCGACCGCGAATGTCGTGCAAGAATCGCCAACCCAACCTTTATAGAGCACACCAATGTCGATACCGATGATATCGCCCTCTTTGAGTATATGCTTAGCGCTGGGAATGCCATGACAAACGGCATCATTCACCGAGGCACAGATTGTCCCTGGAAACGGTGGGATCCCTGGATAACCAGGTCGTGCTGGACGTGCCCCATAGCCTTTATAGATGGGTGTTGCCCCCTTGCTACGAATAAAATCTTCGGCGATACGATCCAGCTCAGCGGTTGAGACACCGGGCTTCGTATAAGGACGCAGCATCTCATACGTCTGCGCTACCACGCGTCCTGCCTCACGTAGATGGGCAATTTCTTGTCGTGATTTTAGTAGAACAGCCATGAACAATCCTTTTTAGTTATTTTTTTTACTACACTCGTAGCTCTTGCCCAGAAGTATCTTTTTCTGCTGGTTGCTCCCAAACGAGTAGATCATTGGTTGTCACGTGCAAATAGCCGTTGAAGTATATCAGGAGCTGATCAATAGTACGATAGTCAATGCGTTGGCTACGCCCCGTATTTAACGAGGCCAGGACACTCAGCGATACACCGCACTCTTCAGCCAAGCGACGTAAACTCAAAGCAGGTTTTCCTTGTTTTCCTCGTTCAACATTCACCTTGGCGAGTAATACTCTGAGATGGCATGTAAGGGTCACTCTAATTGTCCTCTCACGAGAAACCTCCTGCGATTACTCGGCTATCCTAGCATGATTGTTGTGGAATGTCAATACATTAGAGTGGCTTGACCGAATATTGTGTTTCCTTCTTTATACACAAGGATAGGCCATTTGCGTTTGTATCACGCTCTGCGTTATAGTGCAATAAGTAACGTCACAGCTCTTGTTACTGAATGAAGGGCTATTTTTTTGTCTGAGAGTTACATCTATGTATAATGCTGAGTGCTCATGGTCTGTGCCCGATCTTCCCCCGGTGCTTTCACCAGCTGAGGTCCACGTCTGGTGTGCTTCCTTAGTAGCTGCGCCTGCCACCATCCAAACGCTACGACCCCTGCTTTCCGCCGATGAATTGACGAGAGCCAATCGCTTTTACTTCGAGAAGGACCGCCATCATTTTATTGTGGCGCGTGGCGTACTAAGGATACTCCTTGGTCGTTATCTTACGATGCCACCGGCACAATTACGTTTTTCCTACAACGAGTATGGGAAGCCGTTTTTAGATCTTACGTCACGTACACCGATATTGCAGTTTAACATCTCGCATTCTCAGGATTTTGCGCTACTGGCCTTTACCTCTAACCGACTTGTGGGTGTTGATATTGAATATATGAGGGTTATAGAGTTTGAGCAGTTAGCAGAACATAGTTTTTCGCCCTATGAACAGGTAACTTTACAAGCTCTACCACTCTCTGTGAGACATGCGGGCTTTTATAACTGCTGGACGCGTAAAGAAGCCTATATTAAGGCCAGGGGGAGGGGATTGTCTCTGCCGCTCGATTCCTTTGATGTCTCGTTACGGCCTGGTGAAGCTGCACGGCTATTGGCCAGCCGCGAAGATAGACGAGAGGTTCAGCGCTGGTCATTGCAAGCTCTCACTCCCCCTGCTGGTTATGCTGGTGCCCTTGCCGTAGAGGGGAGAGACTGGCAACTTAAACAGTGGCGCTGGACCTTTGCGGCTGAGTAGAGTATTTTTTCGCGCGCTGGTAGATGAGGGGAGTGCAAACGTTGCCTGTGTATAGACACAGACAACGCTCGCATTTCCCCTATCTATAGGTTCTCTCTGTCTAGTCATCATAATGTGACATAACC
>VBJK01000416.1 GCA_005879655.1 Chloroflexota bacterium
TCAGGGGATCGGAGCGTCAGCCATTCCTGCTCTGGTCTTCGTCGTTGTCGCCCGTTACTTCGCTGAGTCCGAACGTGGCAAGATCTTCGGCTTCATCACCTCGACGGTTTCCTTGGCGATAGGTCTTGGTCCAGTCATTGGCGGTTTTGTGGCGGCAACGTTTCACTGGGCCTATCTCTTCTTGATTCCCTTGCTCATCCTGGTGGCAATCCCCTTTTTTGATCGGCAACTGCCACAGGAAGCGCGCCGAGAGGGGACGGTAGATATTCCTGGTGCCGTGCTTGTCGCGTTGACTGTAGGAACCCTCGTCGTCTTTTTGAACTTTAGCGAATGGTATTACCTGGTGGCTTTTGCAGTCATGCTTGTTCTGTTTCTGCTTCGCATGCGCAGCACCTCTGATCCCTTTATCAAACCGTCATTGTTCAAGAATGCCAAATTCCGTACTGGGGTGATTGTTGGCTTCTGTCTGTTTTCTATTGTCATCGGCATCCTGTTTCTCGTACCACTGATGCTCAATGATATCTACAGGCTCAACACGAGCCAGATTGGCTTGATCCTGTTTCCGGGTGCTATCAGCTCAGTGGCCTTCGGTCCCATTGCGGGCACCCTGGCTGATCGCAAAGGAAACAGTTTTGTGGTCTGTATTGGACTGCTGCTGCTGATGGCCAGTCTGATCGTGATGTCCTTGCTGATGGGCGTGTCAGCTCTCATTGTCGCTGCCGCTTTGCTCTTGACCTATGTCGGCTTCTCACTTGTGCAGACGGCAATGATCAACAGTGTCTCCCAAACGCTGTCGGAGCATGAGACGGGGGTGGGTATGGGTTTATTCAATCTGGTCTCCATCATCTCAGGAGCGCTGGGAACGGCGCTGGTAGGCAAAATCCTGTCAGGCAAATGGTTAGAGATGGCCCTTGTACCGGCGGTCTCGATGTCGCGTGGCTTTGCCTACAGCAACCTGATGATCGCGTTCTCAGTGGTCCTGGCACTGGGTGGTCTGCTGTATGTGCGCAGTTTTAGGACAGTGAAGCAGATGAAGCCTGTGAGTGAGCAAGTAAAGGGCGAGCCGCTGAAGACCTCGTAAAGAAGTCCCTCTTCGGGAAACCATGGAAGATACGTGCAACAAAGGCCCATTCTTCGTCGCTCACCTCAGTTGGGGAAGATGTTCTCGTTGTCATCCTTTATGCTGTCATCTTTTTGAAGTTGAGTCCCTCACAGACTCTAGAGAAAGGAGATCCACCTATGCAAGAAGACACGCATCCCCATCAGCATCAGAGCCCTGCGGTTCCTTGCGAGAGCGGCCAAGAGCCATTGGGGCAAGCGTATGCTCCGATGAGTGTGGCCCATAGTGCCAACCCTTACATCATGTATGCTCGTATGCGAAGGGCCGAACCCGTCTTCTTTAGCCCAAGGACATCAGCCTGGGTGGTCAGCCGCTACGACGATGTGTTAACGATCCTCAAAGATCCCAAGCGCTTCTCCATCTCCGTTTTGCAAATCGGGAAAAACAGGTACACGCCTGCCGTCGCGGAACTCATGCGTTCACGTCCATTTGCCACCGTACCGAAACTGCTGGATATTGATCCTCCGATCCATACGCGGCTGCGCAACTCAGTCACCAAAGCCATGTCTGCGAGCCGCATGGCTGGCCTGGAACCGCGCATCCGCCAGTTTGCCGACCGGCTCATCGATCAGTTTGCGCCAGACACCCACCTGGATTTCATGCAACGCTTTGCTCGCCCTTTTCCCATCCTGGTGATTGCCAGCTTGATGAACGTTCCTGAAGAGGATCTGCCCAGACTTCACCAGTGGCATAACGACGCGACGGACCTGATCACCACGCAGCCAGAAGCCTCGCAACAGCTCCTGCTAGCGCAGAGCTATGTGGCGATGGAGCAGTATATCTATGATCTCGTCGAGCAGCGTCGCAAGGCCCCACAAGATGATCTGGCCAGCGACTTGCTCACAGCGGTAGACGCTGGACAGGCCCCCTTGAGTGTCCTTGAAGCCGCCAACCTGCTGTTCCTGCTCTTCGGAGCTGGTTTTGAAACCTCGGTGAAATTCCTGGGCAATGGTCTGCTCGTGCTCCTGTCTGACCGCGCCTACTGGCAAGCCATCCGGGAGAAGCAAGAAAGGATTCCGGCTCTCATCGAGGAGCTTTTACGCTTCAATCCACCCTCGTTGGCGACCTACCGGCGGGCGAACCAGGAGGTGGAACTGGGAGGGCAAACCATTCCCAAAGGAGCCATGATCGAGGTGCTGCTGGCATCAGCCGATCACGACGAGGCGGTGTTCCCCGCTGCTGAAACCTTTGATCCGCAGCGCGAGAGGACCAACCGGCATCTGGCATTCGGCTATGGCGTCCATTTCTGTCTGGGAGCACCACTGGCCCGCTTGGAAACACGGGTGGCCCTAGAGCAGTTGAGTCAACGTCTGCCCTCCTTACGTCTGGTTCCCGATCAAGAGATCAGCTATACACCCGATCTGTTATTTCACGGAGTCAAACAATTGCTGGTGGAGTGGGATGAAGAAGAGAAAAGAGCTTTTCCAGAGTGAGCTTTTCTGCCGTGGCCCTCTTGTATCGTGTGTGTCTCGTTGTGCAAACGATGCGAATGCAAGGTACGAGAAGCAGAGTGGCCGAGCCTCATGCCTCGTCAATCTGGTTATGGGATGACAGAGATGATGAGCACAAAGCAACACGGATGAGAGCATTGAGCATGGGTGTGTGCAATGAGAACGCTTCTGTTCGCATTGATAGATCATGGAGATGACCAACACCTTCCGCATCTGCTAACGAGCGCCCTCGACGGCGAGGCACGAGGCTCACGGCGAAGAGAACAACGCATGACACAGAGCAACCAACGGAGGCCGAGCCGTTCCATGGCTCTTCATCGTAAGTCGATGATGTGCGTAGGGCGTATCGCTGTGGTTAGGTGGTAGGGCAATAGTTGGTGTTGGCATGCAACGTGCGAACCAGCGTAGATCAGGGCCACCAATGCAACGCCACGGGTATCTACTGTAGAAGCTGTGGAGTACGTCTCTCAATGGTGTGGTGTAAGGAGAGCCAGGGTTGATCCGAGCTAAGGAGGGGAGATCAGTAATGGAGGTGAGCCATAGGGCCCACGGGTTGCGCAACCCGTGGGAAAGCTCAAAACATTAGAGCAGTTCGTGGGCACTGAAGGTGATGCTATGGGCATTGACCCCCTCATCGTCGTAAATGACAATGCGACGAGAAGCTGGCAGGTGGTAGTCTGCAACCGGAACATAGCGATCTGTATAAACAAGAGTGCGCATCAATCTCTTCTCTTCAGTGTTCCAAAAAGCCACG
>VBJK01000417.1 GCA_005879655.1 Chloroflexota bacterium
CGCGTCTGCGAATCGTAGTTTGTCCATCAACCCAATCGTCTTTGCATCCAAGAACCGAGGGATTTCCATCGCCCTGAATTCCGCCTAGCAACCGGACACATCTATACATTTCAAAAGATGTCGACCGCCGCCCATCGTCATCTCCGAATTCTTTCGCGCACACTCATGACAAAATACATGTCCATCGGCACAAGACGTCATGTAATTCGCCGCATATTCATCGAAACAACATCCGCTGCGATCAAGACAACAATAGATGGAGATACCATTGCAATACCCCTTCGTGTATTTCGCGTTCTTCATTCTCAAGTCGACTGGTTGATACTTCAACACCTCCATCCCTCGGTATCTTTCGTTTATGTTTTCCTTTCTTATCACTTCCCTCCAACCAAGACTCAACGAAAGCGATTTCCGCCAAAAGTAGTCGACCGGCCGGAGTTTGTAAGTCTCCTACAATGCTGGATTTGACGGCACGCGCCCTCTTAAGTGAACTATAGTCACTCGGATGCGATTCGTGGAGGTGAATATAGGTCGGCGCGTAGAGGTGGTTGTGATTTGAGAACGCTATTTTAATGACGGTCGCCGGCAGATTTCGGAACTTCGACGAGAGCACGTCGTACCTATGTCAGTTCGGACCAAGAAGGAGGTACGCGATCTTTTTACAATTCTCATATGGGTAGGAGCGATTCGTTGTGGTGTAATCTACGTCATGTGGTGTCTCTCGTAAATTTGCTGCAGCTCCGGTTGTTAGATCGACGAGTGGGTACGGTCCCTCGAGGATTTGGGAGAGCAGGACAGTGGTCGTGTTGGGACCTTGGATTGATCTCTCAAACAGTTGTCGCACGTACTTCCCTCAGCAAAGACAACAGACGAGATACCTTTGGGTCTATATTTGGCAACACTTCAAGTATCGATGCCAGCGTATCCCCGAGGGACACCTATCATCAGAAATTCCTCTCGAGGTCAAGAGCTGCCTCTCCGACCGGATCGGTAGGACTTGCTGGTAGCCCCTCGGTTTCGTCATCGGGGGCCAAGTCCAGAACTACCAGATTCCCGGTCAAGTCTGTATAAGTGACTATCATCAACGACCCGACTGAGGACTCAGGAGCGACAACATTGTTTTCTGGGGGCCCGCAAAACCTGCCTTGAACCATCGTCGGGAACGGTGATATTGAACCCATCTCGCGCACATTGCGAACCATCCATCGCTCTTCGGCAATATACTGAAGACCGTGATTCAGTGTGAGAACGTCAGCGGCCGTTTCTTGAGGCCATGGGGGTTGAACACAGAATATATCACACTAAACTCCTGTCACATGCCTGAATTCGAACTCGCCAAAAATGACCCCGTCACATTAGTCCAGTGTACCCATCGTGACGCTGGGGGCCACGTCGCCTGGTCGCCAATTTGGCCTGCGTCATCCGCCGTCAAATGTTTGTCGTACGTCGAACATCTGACCGGGATGACAAATCCATCTCAACGAAAGCCTGTCCCGTGGGGCGTGACTAAATCGTGGCGGCCAAAGGGATATGGAAGAATGTACGCACAATCATAATGGCTGATTCAACCTGAAGACCGACGCCGATGGACTTAACGTGAGGCAACCATCACTAAACGGCGGTAGTTCTAATTGAAAAAACAACATTGCCGATGAACCTCATCCGGCTGGGTGTCGGCTCGGTCCGTATGCCTTGGGAAACGAACGTCATCGCTGGTGCGAGCGTGTTGATGCCACGTGTAGCTCAGATCCCACATGACACCTGTGCATGGCGTATATGCAATTAAAGCTTGTCGTCGGGTTTGCCAGTATTACGTGTCACTCAGTTACTCCGGGAAGTAGAATGGATTGATATCATCATTCATCTGGCCAAGGCCACGCCACGAACCACAAAATGCTTTGACAAATCAAGCAGAAAGCACCGGATCGTCTTTTTTCCAAGAGAATTACAAAGTTAGTGTAGTATATTAATCGGTCAAATGTACGTCATGTCCAATCCCTCTTCTACAAATTGAACCCGCACATATCCCATCTCCATAGGAAAAGTCCAAACTTCAATCATACTCTAGGTATGTCGAACGAAAACGTATTGTATTCTTGATTCTAAGAGCTAATCAACAGGGCAGACGTGATCGTGCCGATACAGACGAAATGGAGGCTCCGGAGCCTGTTGAAGGTGCCTTACTCTCCGCGGTTATCTTTACCCTGCCGAACCTCCTCACGGTGCTTGGAGCCTTCCTTGATTGGTATGCGTCGAAGTATCCCTCCACATTGGTTGCCGCCGTTCTCTACTACTCTCGTTTTTCGCTGCTTTTTTTCGGGGTCCTGCATTTCACCGTCGCTCTCCTCGCGTCATCCCTTAATCTCGTCATTTTGTTGCGGATCGTCGGGACCAGAAGAGTCTTTCCAATCCTTATGGTCTCCATCATTTCGATGATCCCGATATGGGCTGCATTTGCACCTACGGGGAATCTTGGTTGCAACCGGTTTGAAGCGACGATCCATCTCGAGGCGATCGGCCCTATTGTATGGGGATGCAGCCAAGCGAGATTTCCGGATTCAATGGGAGGAGAGGAATGGCACCTGTGCCAGTCTGCGTCGGGAGTTTACCAATTTTCCTCTGGCGATTCCCAAGTCACATTTGATTTGGTCAATGGAACGTACATATTTCATGATTGGATGAAAGAGGAGGCATTTCTCACAGGCCCAGACCAGCCAATTGCATTCGACGAATTGGGCTTGTATTCGGAAGGAGATTGGATTAAGCCCTGCAGACCGCCGTCCGTCATCCTTAAGAATTCGGTAGGAGATGCGATGGTAAGGTCTGGACGTAGTTCAAAAAGAGACTTCACGAGAATGGAAGTCTGCGTGATGAGAGACATGAAAAGGGAACCCACAGCCATTGTGATGGGGAGAATGCTGATCGCACTCGACGCCGAAGTCCAGACATGCTGCGAACGATATGATAGACGCGGCAAGTGCCTTTCGGTCCATGACAGGGACGTAGAGTGGATCGTGTACGATGACAGAATTCGGCAGCAAGAATTCAACAGACGTACCTAGTCTTTCCTTCCTCTTCACAATC
>VBJK01000418.1 GCA_005879655.1 Chloroflexota bacterium
TTGAAGCACAGAGAGAAACCGAGCTGTTTGAAAAAGATCTGCTCTTTGAAGAATACATTGTCAAAAGAGTACAGCAGAAGAGTCATCCACCTACATGGCGCATGTCTCAGCCATCGTGTAGGTGGATGATACGATGGGCGATCATTGCGAGTTCAGTAGTTGCTCTTCCAGGGATACTGATTGCTCTTGTGTTGGCGGAACAAGAAGCATTTGATCCCGCTCATCTGCCTCCTATCACATGGTTGCCTTTTTTGATCATCGTTGCCGTGCTTGCAATCCTCATCTCTGGACTGGTTTATGGCATTTTACGTCTTTATTGGATGATAAAAAATCAAGTATTAGTAATAACACCGAATGGGTGTATGTACTTAGAATGGGGATTTCCTGTCTCTATGATCAGGTACAGTACCGTGACATCGCTGAGTTATGATTCTTATGACCAGAAACTGAGTGCCCACACCAATCTGCTGAATATTCAGATGAGTCTCGCACGTTTTGAAACCCCTGAAATCATTGCCCAGTATATTGATGAGGCATACAGGAGCTTCCAAGCAAGTCACCGTAGAAGTGCTTGGTCAAACGCTTTCCTTTTTCCTCACACATGACGTATAATTGCAATATATTACGCAGGAATATACGTTTTTTCTAAGAGATCTCCTCCGTAGAATGTCTCCAGTAATAACAGCCGAACAAGAAGAGTATTCATAGGCATGGACTACCACCACCTGCTCAATGTTGATCTTTTAGAAGAAGCAAAAAACATTCGCTTGACTCTTGAGATTACGGCTCAAGAGGCGAGAAGTGGTTCGCGTCGCATGATCACCTTCCAATCGAATATGCATTGCCCTCTGTGCAGCCAAGGCATGGTGCCAGGCTTACTCCTGGCAGTTAAACGCTGTAAGACATGCGAGGGCTATGCAGTCTTACCACACCAACGGCAACTCCAAGTAGACATTCCACCGGGTATAGCAAACGGGACATGCCTCCATCTGCCTAGCGAGGGCCTTCTTGGAGTCCAGGGCGCGGAACCGCGTGGCAGTCTCTACATTACTGTGCAGGTACAGGCAGATGTCTCCTCGATGGCTGCTGATGCACCTATGATGGTTGATCTGCGGGACGCAGCCGCAGCCCAAGCACCGCCTTCTTTCTTCAACCAGCCAACTGTGCTAGGTCAACCCACGGCACATCCCTCATCTCCCCAGCCTTTTCCAGGGGCACAGATTCCTTCTCGACTAGGCAATTATCGCATCATTCGCCAGCTTGGTTCAGGTGGCAACGGAAATGTCTATCTCGGCCAACATATTCGCCTCAATACACTGGCAGCTCTCAAAGTCCTCCAGCAGATTACTCCACAAGATGAGCAGAGTTTTCTGCGTGAAGCACAAACTCTTGCCATGCTCAAGCATCCCCACATTCTGCGGCTACTGGACTTTGGGACGGAAGGAACAATCCCCTTCCTCGTAATGGATTACGCACAGGGAGGAACACTGCGAGATCTGCATCCGCGAGGTTCGCAACTCTCTGCGCATTTAGTTGTCGCCTATGCGAAGCAGATCGCTGTAGCGCTCCAGTATGCGCATGATCAGCGTGTGATTCACCGGGATGTCAAACCGGAAAACATGCTGGTAGACCAACGTATTGTGCTGCTCTCGGACTTCGGCATCGCGGTTGCGGCACATAGAACCCATTCGATGAAAACACAAGAGCTGTTTGGCACCGCTTACTACATGGCCCCCGAACAACTTCATGGCAAGCCCCATCTGGCCAGTGATCAGTATGCGCTAGCTGTCGTCGTCTACGAATGGCTCTGTGGAGTTACGCCATTCGGCGGTGCACGTCTGCAAGAGATTGCCATCCAGCATATTACTATGCCTCCACCTCCTTTACATGCTCACGTCCCCTCAATCTCATTGGCAGTTGAGCAGGTTGTGCTCAAGGCACTGGCTAAAGATCCACATCAGCGTTTTGCCAGTGTGCTGGCCTTTGTTCAGGCACTTGAGCAGGCAGCAAGCGTGTGATTTTGATGACCAGATCTGGATCACAAATGCTCAGGGTCCTTTCCATACATAGACTTCTCGCTCGCTCACGGAAGCAAGACGTGTACTGTGTAAATTTGGAAATTCTGACGATCTTACACAAACTTGGTGAAGAAAGCCCATCAGTGGAGTAGTTTGAAAATGTCTACCCGCTCCACAAGCCTTTTCTTGAAGTGTGTTCCTAGCTCCGCAATAGCCGATTCACCAAGTTTGTGTAAGATCGATTCTGATGGCCGAATTTGTAGAATTATGTTGGTCATGTGACAGGCAATACCATAGAGAAGATGGTTCCTTTTTGCGCTGCCAAGAGTCTCATTCGGCTTGGTGGGTCATAGCACTCTAACTGCCTATCCGCCAGTATAATTATCCAGATTCCGCTATTGGAATGGTTCATACACACATTTGGTGATGGATGAGATTGCAGAGACCTTGAAGAAGGGGAATAAAATCATCCAAACAAGCGTTCTAAAAAAACAAAAACATTTGGAGAGAGGATGGTGGAAGCGTCGATGAAAATAGAAGCATTATTGGGTTTACCAGAAGGATTAGAAGTGGTCAGCGGTGATGTAGTTGAGAAGGAGATTACTCTCACAGTTATCTCAACACAGGTGAATCCTCGCTGCCCGCTTTGTGGAACAAATGCCACACGTTGCCACAGCCAGTACAGCCGCCAGCTGACAGATATGTCATGTGTAGGGCAGCGCGTTCGCTTGATCCTGCATGTGCGCAAATTCTTTTGTGATGAGACGACATGCACTCGTAAAATCGAAGTCTCGCGTCTTGCTCCCTTCATTGAGCAGATGACGCACGCGTAACGACCCGTTTTTTCCAAGCCATGGAGGATATAGGTCTTGCGACTTCTGGCAAGCTGGGAGCGCGTTTAGGCGATCGACTAGGAATGCAAGCTTCATGGATGACTGTTCTGCGTCGGATCATGGCGCATCCTGCGGCACCAGTTAAGCAAGTGGTTCAGCTTGGGATAGACGACTTTTCGTTCCGACGTGGACGAACGTTCGGCACGATCCTAGTAGACATACAAAATCACAAGGTCATAGACCTCTTGCCTGATCGCAAGGCCAAGACCGCCTCAGATTGGATGAGTACATACGAGTCAATCGATTATGTCAGCCGAGATGGCTCAGCCGAATACGCCTCTGCTGCTGCTACTGGCGCTCCACAGGCTCTTCAGTGCGTCGATAGATTTCATCGTCTCAGATGATGCGCTTGATCATACCTTCGTTCATGTCCTTGCGGGCCTACCTTTCTAGCAGTCTGACT
>VBJK01000173.1 GCA_005879655.1 Chloroflexota bacterium
CTATTCTCCCATTTGCTCATTTATAGTAGAGATAAATCGTGTTATACGGGCTATAAGATGAATTATTCGATAACGGAACTTTTATAGCTGGTAATAACCTCGATCTTCAGAGCGGTTCTCATTAATGCGCTGTAGGAGATTGTACTGTGTATACAAGATAAATGCAACGATTTCTTGGGGTTATTGCAAAACTAATGCGTTTACCTGTAATCATCGGCAAGCAGGAGAGTAGAGGAGGTCTAACCACCCTCCTGGTGTGGTACGAGCCGTTCTCGTAGCCTCTTTTTCCCTCTGCTGCCAGAGTCAATAAAAAAAGATAATACGGATAAAAGTACAAGACTGAGAATAAATGCAAAGAGATAAAAGGAAATTCCGTCAGAAAGCATCTTACAGTACAATAGATATATAATAACAGATGAAGCGTTTTTTATCCTCTATGGGAGACGCTTAACTTATCTCTTCATATTGGAGATGTGTCTATGCAAAGAAAACTTCATACGGCTCAAGGATGTATGTCCATCTACCGATATATTGGCTTTGTCAATATCTTGTGTTGCCTTGCTTTTCTGCTAGCTAGTAGCTCAGGGTGTGCTATGATTTCGCCACCCACTGACAATGCAGCAACAGTGTCAGCGAAGAATGCTAGCTCGCATGCGGGGTCGTCAGCAGGGATGCTGCAAAGATCGCTAGCTGTTGTTCATGCCCTTATGCAGAATATGTCGCTAGATCAGAAATTAGGTCAGCTTCTTCTGGTAGAGTATCTGGGCAATAGCTATCAAAGAAGCGATTTGCAGGCCATGATTACTGAACAATATGTTGGTGGGTTTATGTATCAAGAGAGTAATCGCAATTTTGAGCCTCCTTATAATGATATAAGTAGTGTTAATGCATTTTCCTATCAAGCACAAAGCGATGCCCAGATTCCTTTGCTGATCGCCACCGACCAGGAGGGTGGCTTAGTTAACCGCCTGTTTCGCTTTCATGGCGCATTGCCTTCAGCGCAAGAGATGGCGAAGAGTGGAGATCCGCAAGTAGCCTCCGTGCAAGGGATGCAATTCGCGCAATGGATGCAAGAGCTGGGCATGAATGCTGATCTTGCACCTGTTGTGGATGTACGTACTGTAGATCCCTCTATATTGCAATCGCGCATATTTGGGCGTGATCCTGATACTGTTGCAACTTATGCAGGAGCATTTCTCGATGGTTTGCAAGCCAATCATGTTGCCGGATGTTTAAAACATTTTCCTGGCTTAGGTGCCATCACCTCTGATCCTCACAACGGACTACCGATCGTCCCTCGCAGTATGGATGAGTTGAGCGCGATTGACCTGGCTCCCTACAAGCTGATGATTCCTGCTAAGAAACCTGCTATGGTCATGTCAACAGACGTGCTGATGCCAGCCATTGATCCCGATTTACCAGCTGAATTGTCACCCAAAGCTATTAATGGCCTATTGCGCGGCGAGTTAAAGTATGATGGAGTAGTGATTACTGATGGCCTCTACATGAGAGGTATTACCGAGCGTTGGACGATAGGGGAAGCTGCGGTGCTGGCTATTCTGGCTGGCAATGATATTGTGGAAGGGCCATATACTTTGGGTACCGTGGCGAAAGTCATGACTGCTTTCAAGGAAGCTCTACAAGAGGGAAGATTGAGTGTGGAGCGTATTGACCAATCCGTGCAGCGCATCTTGCTCATGAAGGTACAGTACGGTATCATCAGCTAAGATTTTTTTTGTCCATCAAGAAGGTTCCTAATGGAAATTGAGAACGAGAAGAAGCGCAAACGTGTTTTGCTCTTGATGTCGCCAGCAACATATCGTGCTGGTGCCTTTTTAAGTGCGGCGCAGCAATTACAGCTTGAAGCTGTGGTAGGTATAGACCTGCCGGAAAAGTTGGCTCACTATTGGCATGTACCCCTGGGTCTTGACTTTGCAGATCAAGACGGTGCAGTTCGTACGATTCTTGAGTATGCTCGTGAACATCCTATTGACGCCATTTTATCGGTAGATGATAGTGCCACTGAATTGTCTTCGCTGGCTGCTGTCGCTTTGGGCTTGCCTCATAATTCACCAGGAGCGGCAGAAGCTGCTCGTGATAAATATGTAATGCGCAGTGTGATGTCAGCGGCGGGTGTGCCTTGTCCCGTCTTTCGCAACTTCTCCTTGCACGCTGACCCTCAGCGAGTTGCAGCTCAGGTGACGTATCCTTGCGTATTGAAGCCGCGCCGTTTGTCGGGGAGCCGGGGGGTGATGCGTGCGAATAATCCTGCTGAATTTGTGGCAAATTTTCGGCGTTTGCACCGTTTATTGTTAAGCGAAGGATACTCGGAGCTTCTGGTAGAGGATTTTATCCCTGGTGTTGAGGTCGCGCTGGAAGGGCTGCTTACCCATGGGCAACTGCGGGTGTTAGCATTGTTTGATAAGCCAGATCCGTTGGACGGGCCTTTCTTTGAAGAGACGATCTATGTGACGCCATCTCGCTTAATAGAGTCCACGCAGCAAGCCATCGCGCAATGTGTGGCGGCTGCTGCGGCATCGCTGGGTTTGTACGAGGGGCCAGTGCATGCGGAATTGCGTGTGAATGAAGATGGTCCCTGGATGTTAGAGATTGCCGGACGTTCGATTGGTGGATTATGTTCTACCATCTTAGAGTTTGGGGCTGGCATGTGCTTAGAAGAACTGATTTTGCGTCATGCAGTGGGTGAGCAGATCGAAACATTTGATCGTGACGCTCATGCGGTGGGGGTGATGATGATACCTATACCTGGCGCAGGGATGCTGAAGGCTGTGCATGGCATTGCGGAGGCTGAAGCTGTGCCTTTGGTGACGGGCGTAGAAATTACCGCAAAGCTCAATCATTCCCTTGTGCCATTGCCAGAAGGCGCAAGCTATCTTGGCTTTATCTTTGCACGTGGGACAGCGCCACTAGAAGTAGAAACAGCATTACGTAAAGCACACGCATGTTTACACTTTGATATTAGGCGAGAGATCCCTGTTTTAAGTATGCGTTGAGATCGACTTTTTAAGGAGAAAGCGAGAGGACTACTTAAGAAGGCTATCTCCTGCTATCGTTAAATTACCGAAATATGCTACCCGCTTAGACATCTATTGGACACGCAGAGGAATCTATGAGATACTCTACGGGAGATATTCTTCGGTTTTTTACGGAGGTTTCGTTTATGTCCTCACCAAACTCACCCTTTGGAGGCATGCCGCTCCGACCGTGTCAGCGGTGTGGGGGACCGCTCGCTTCCAATGTGGTTCGTTGTGGGAATTGTGGTTACTCAAACCCGTTTGTGCCAGTGCCAGCAAATGTTCCCATGGGGCAGCCGCTCAATGCTCCTATGGGTGGCCCCGGAAATGTTCCCATGAAGCAGCCGGTCAACGCACCTATGGGAGGGCCAGGGCCGGGAATGGTACCACCGGGTCAGGGGAGTCCGGGCTTCGGTCCTTCCTCCGGCATGTATTATGGAGGACCAGGACAACCTAACGCACCTATGGGTGGCCCCGGAAATGTTCCCATGAAGCAGCCGGTCAACGTTCCTATGGGAGCACCCATGGGTGGGCCAGGACCGGGGCTAGTACCACCGGGTCAGGGGAGTCCGGGCTTTGATCCTTCCTCCGGCATGCATTACGGGGGGCCGGGGCAGCAGCTAGGGGATGGCAATCTGTATAGCGGGGTATCATCTCCTGCACAAGGCTCTAATCTGGGTAATCCGGTATCGGGTATGAATAAGCCGTTAGTTACCAGTGGCCTCTTCATGACCCAGGAAGGTCCCAATGTTAGACGTATTGTTATTCTAGTCGTGATACTGCTGTTAGTTATCGCTGGCAGTGCTGGTGTCTGGAAATTAGTCCCTAGAGCGGATGGAACTGTTTCTGCAACACCTATGGTGGCACCCACAGTCGTGCCAAACACAGTCCCTCTTTTTGCTGATCAATTCGGTAGAGGGAACATAAATGGCTGGAATACGCAATCTGCGGTCGGCAAATATAATGTCAATATTCAGCAAAGTGCACTTATTCTGGAAAATGATGAAAATAAATTAATATGGGAACTGGTTCCGGGGACACGTCCTTTTAGCGATTTCAAATTGTTTGTTGATGCCAGACTTACGCAAGGTGATCAGAATAATGGCTATGGGATCTATATTCGAGGTGGTGCCAATCAGAATAGCCCCTTAGCAACATATTATCGTTTTGAATTATATGGGGACCGTACATTTACAATTTTTAAAGGTACAGTGGATACAGATGGCAAGACAACCGATAAAAGGCTAGCAGATTATACGTATAATCATGCTATACAAAGTGGAGGTACTCCTGCTCAGGGTGCCATGGCTACTCCTACTGACAGTCAGGCAGGGATTAATCATATTAGCATTACTGCTCAGGGAGCAAATATGGCCTTTTCGGTCAATGGGCAAACCTTGGCGACTATTACTGATGCCAGTTATGCTGGTGGTTCTATTGCTTTGTTTGTCTCGAATCTGCCTGAGGCTAAGCCAGGTGCGCAGGCGATGTTCTCGTTGCTCGGCATCTACCCGGCGGATGCTCACTAGTGGTGGAGGTCAGCCGTCTATGTCAACCCAGACTGCTCCTTTTTGAGCACTCTCAACGGCTTTGACAATAAACTGCATACCGCGCAAACCATCATAGATCGTTGGATATCCGCCTACTGGCTTTTCACCCATTGCAATGTGACGCATATCAGCAAGGGCCAGCTTGTAGATAGTAGCGAAGGCTTCGTAGAAACCTTCTGGATGTCCTGCTGGTGTACGTGTGGCTAGTTTTGCATCGTTGCTCATATACCCCTGGCCAGTGCGCAAGATCTGCTGTGGCTGTCCATGTGGTTTGAAAAGCAGTGTATTCGGCTCTTGCTGATACCATGCCAATCCAGCCTTACTGCCGTAGACACGGATGCTCAGTCCGTTCTCTTCACCGGCGGCGATCTGTGAGCACGTCAAAATCCCTTTGCCTCCGTTTGCGAGGCGTAGGAGCAGGTTCGCGTCGTCATCGAGCAGCCGTCCTTCAATAAAGGTTGTGAGATCAGCACATAGCGCTGTGATTTTCAGCTCTGTCACAAACTGCAACAGGTTTTCGCCATGGGTACCGATGTCTCCAATGCTGCCAGCGATGCCTGAGCGCGTAGGGTCTGTGCGCCATGCAGCTTGCTTGCTACCTGTCTTCTCCAGTGGTTCCATCAACCAGTCCTGGAGATATTCCACCAGTACTTTGCGGATTTCGCCTATTGCGTTGCTGCGTACCAAGTGGCGGGCATGGCGTACAGCAGGATAGCCGGTATAGTTGTGGGTGAGCGCAAAGATCAGCTTACTGCGTTCAACGAGTACTACTAATTGCTTGGCTTCGGCAAGAGAGAACGTCATAGGTTTGTCGCAGATGACGTGGATACCATGCTCTAAGAACGTTTTGGCGACTGGAAAGTGGACATGGTTAGGGGTGGCAACCATCACGAAGTCAATACCATCTGCCAGCTGTGACTCGGCTTCAGCCATTTCTGTATAGCTATTGTACGAGCGCTTCAGGTACCAGGCCGCAGCTGATGCCTGGGCGCGTTGCGGATCAGTAGACATTGCTCCGGCGATGACTTCGGCCTGCCCATCGAGTTCGGCGGCGACACGATGGATGGCACCAATGAAGGACCCCTGGCCGCCGCCAACAATGCCACCTCGTAGTTTTCTATGGGAAACATCTCCTGGCATAGTCTCTGCTTCCTCTCTAAAAAGTGTCTTGCTCCCTTACCTGATGTTATGTGAGGCCAAGAATGTGGCGGTTAGTTGTTTCATCAGTAGAGCCACCCGCGAAATCGTCAAAAGCTCTGCTAGGCGTATCGATGAGCATACTCTTAATAAACGTTGCTCCCTCGCGTGCACCTTGTACCGAGTCTTTAATACAGCATTCCCATTCGAGCACAGCCCAGCCAGTGTAGCCGTTTTGTGTGAGCTTAGAGAAGACCCGCTTGAAGTCAACCTGACCGTCACCCAGGCTACGGAAGCGACCGGGACGATCCTGCCAATCCTGATAGCCCCCATAGACACCGGAGCGTGCTCCGGCATGATATTCAGCATCTTTCACATGAAACGCCTTAATATACTCTTTATAGACATCCAGGTAGCCGATATAGTCCAGGCATTGCAGAATGAAGTGTGAAGGGTCATAGAGGATATGGACGCGTGGGTGATGTCCTGTAGCGGCCAGAAAGCGTTCAAATGTTATGCCATCGTGCAGGTCTTCTCCTGGATGGATCTCGTAAGCGAGGTTAATGCCATATTCTTCGGCGGTATGTAAGATAGGTTGCCAGCGCCGGGCCAATTCTGTGAAGCCCATAGCGACCAATCCTGCCGGGCGCTGAGGCCAGGGGTAGACGGTATGCCAGAGCAATGCGCCTGAGAAGGTTGGCATAGCGGTTAAGCCTAGATTATGTGATGCCTTGATGGCCTTGATCATCTGATCGTTAGCCCATGCTGTACGCGCTGTAGGGTTATTGTGTAGCGTTTGAGGTGCGAAGGTGTCAAACATGATATCATAGGTTGGGTGCACTGCCACTAGCTGTCCCAACAGGTGGGTAGCGATCTCAGTAATTGCTAAGCCGTTACATTGCCCTTTCAGATCGTCGCAATACTGCTGTGATGTAGATGCTTTGTCCAGATCGATAAAATGTTTATCCCATCCTGGCAGCTGTATACCGACATAGCCAAGGTTTTTGGCCCATGCGCTAATATTTTGCAGAGTATTATAAGGGGGAACATCCTGTGCGAATTGTGCCAGAAATAGTGCAGGTCCTTTGATCTGAGGCATGGCTTTCCTCCTTCTGGTGAGGCGCTAATGGTTAACTCGCTGTATTGTACAATGTTTTTGGCAAGGTGGCAGAGTACTCTCTTGCCTTTTCTACGAGAAAAATGTACTATGCAAACACGTAATGCCAGAGAATCAAGGAGGGCAAAGCCAACGGCAGGCTTCTCAGTAATATATCAAGACCATCATCTTTTAATTGTCAATAAAAAGCCAGGGATCGTCATACATCCTACCTATAAACATGCCGATGATACGATGTGGAACGAGCTATTGGACTATGTTACAGAACTGGGTGACGATGGTTGGCGGCCCCCTGAGCTACCCGACGAGCCAGAGTGGACACAAGCACCACCAGCTGTACAAGAGATGCTCCGACAAATGCGCACCAAGCGACTGTGGGATGAAGAAGGATTATCACCCCGACCCTGTTTACTGCATCGTTTAGATAAGGACACCTCTGGCATTGTCGCACTTGCGCGTACCGAGCGCTCTCGTCGGCACATTGTACGACAGTTTAACGACCATACAATCATGAAACGCTATCTGGCGGTTGTACAAGAAGGTGCCGCAACTTGGACCAAACCGCTCACAGACTTTGCCGTGACGAAGCGCTTAGCGAGTGGTGACAGTATTGCCGTTGATCGCTCTTTCCTCTTTGCGGCCTCTGGTGACGAAGAGTATCTGTTAGACGGACCAATACAGCGTGACCCTGATGATCGGCGGCGCTGTATTGTGGGGGAAGATGGACAGCAGGCAATAACGCAGTTGAAAGTATGCATTACTGAACATGGTTATGCATTGTTGGAGGTGCATCCAATTACTGGTAGGACACATCAGATTCGTGCACACCTTGCGGCACTCGGTTATGCCATCGTTGGCGACCAACTCTACGCTGGACCAGAGATAAGTAGTCAGGCGACACTATCGCGCCAATTTCTGCACGCATACAGTCTCTCGTTTCGCCGTTATCCTGACAACGTGTTATCTACCTTCCATGCACCATTAGCTGAGGATTTGAGGACATGGCTTACAAAGAACTTCCGGGCGGCGTTAGGCTACATGGAGTAGGGGGTGCACGTCAATTTTTTGCGCCGAGGCCACGCAGGGCAACCACAAGGGATTGCCCCTACAATGGTACGAATCAACCTGTGATGCGCGTTCGTACCATTGTAGGGGCAATCCCTTGTGGTTGCCCTGCGTGGCCTTATTTGACCGGTATTGTCCCATGTGGTTGCCCCTAGCCTCGGCGCAAGAAATTGACGTGCACCCCACAAGAGGTGGAGTAACGCAGAGTTTACTTTAAGATATATTGTGTGCTATCATAGATAACCTGTACGATATTGATTGAGAGGCGTATAAAATGCAACCTATCAGCTATCCACCCAATACCGGTTCTTTTGCGAATTTGAGCGAAGAGGATAAGAAGAAACGACTAGATGCAATGGTCAAGCTCTGGCAAAGTGATACAGAGCGTCGTCTTCAGCGTGAGGGATATGCAGAGTTTCGCAAAGCGATGGGCCTGGATGAATATCGCTATGCCGTTTGGTTACGTTTTCCAGAGTGGGAGCGCTCGGTAGTTGTTGGGCAGGTCGTTGCCTTGCGTAAAGGAGCCGATACGGTGGAGACGCCAGTATTATTTAGCCTGTGGCGGCGTGAGCTACTCTTGAAAACATTGCCTGATTGGAAAAAAAACTTGCCCCATGAGACCGTATTTAATATTGTCATGTGCATTACGCCCGGTGGCTTGGGGGAGGGCAGTAAGTGGGCCGTGGCGATGCCAAAAGAGATGATTGATCGTTATCGGCCCGGTTGGCCCACACAGCGGGAGTGGGTAGCCTGGACACGCTCGTTTGATTGGCTCTCAGTCGGGATAGGTTTTATACGTGCCATGATTGATACATTAGACGCACAATAGTCTCGCTTCATCCACTTTTCTATCACTTCCACAATTTTACAATTTACCAGCGGAGTCATATACTGTTACTGGCAAATACAAAGTGAAGCAGCATCAAGCGAAAGTTGAAAGGACGCTTTCCA
Source organism: Chloroflexota bacterium (assembly GCA_005879655.1). Next base: position 8,856 of record VBJK01000173.1, read on the forward strand.
ATGAACAACGACAATCAGCAAGCTCAATACAATCAGCAACCACAAAATCCTGCTACAAATCAAAGCATTGCAGAACAACAACAAAGCCAGGGCTTATTGGGTGGAGTACGTGATATGGCTGAACAACAAGTTGAGCAGGTTATCGATAACGTTGCTACTAAGATTCCGGGTGGCCAGCTCTATGCCGAGCAGGCGAAAGATGCGGCGTCTGGTGTACTAGATACCGTGCAGCAAGAGGCAGAGAGACGCGTTAATGACATGTTGGGCGGCGCGCAAAAAGAGGCAGAGAAGCGCGTCGGTGGTATGTTGGGTGGCATGTTTGGCGGGCTACTGGGTGGCAATCAGCAGAATCAAGGGAATAAGTAA
>VBJK01000419.1 GCA_005879655.1 Chloroflexota bacterium
CCAAAACGGCGCTTACGATGCAAACACACAAGTAGCAGCGACTGCAACAACGCAGCCATCAACGAACTATGCGGGAACAACATCTTCAGAATATGCTCGTCCTGCCACTACTACATCCTCTCCTGCTGCTATGTCTGGCAGCCAATATGAGACCTTACCCCCGCAACAGACTCGTCCTGAGGAGTATACTCCAGGTCAGCCCCGCAGAACGGATAGGCCAGAGGACTTACAGCCAGGGGAGCGTGATATAGATCAGCCCCGCAGAACGGATAGGCCAGAGGACTTACAGCCAGGGGAGCGTAATGCAGATCAGCCCCGCAGAACGGATAGGCCAGAGGACTTACAGTCAGGGGAGCGTAATGCAGATCAGCAACCCACAATGGATAGGCCAGAGGACTTGCGGCCTGGGGAGCGTGGTCCAGATCAGCCGTTCACAGCGGATAGACCGGACCTGCAATCACCTAGCGAGCGCAATCCAGATCAGCCGCCGGACACTGCAAGATCATAGCTTCACAACCATCTGAATTTTCGGTATGGGAGGGCATGCTAGCACGGTTCAAAGAAGCTTGCTTTCGCATTTGCCCTCCCAGGGCACCCACAAAGGGCATATTGCTTAAAGAAGCCTCTTGGCGCGTTAGGGCAGCAACCACAAGGGATTGCCCATAGGTATGAAGTTAAGCAGAGGCAATCCCTCTGCTTAACTTCATACCTATGGGCAATCCCTTGTGGCGCTATTGTCTCGTAAATTTGCGCGAATTGTATGCTTTTTGTTTGACATATCTGCTCTTACATGGTATAATTAGAACGTGGTTTCAATGTAAACAGTACACTAACTTAGATATTTCAACAAGGTTTTTTTAACATTCTTCAATGATTTTCCGTTAGCCACAAAGATGAAAATAGCGTGTCAACAAGGGAAGGGCTTTAGTGTACTATGAACATTATGCAGCTTACTCAAACAATCCAGATATTGCCACCTACATTGCATAGCCGTAGCCGCAAACAGCCCGTGCAGCAAATGTTACCTGGGATGGAATTAGCACCCACAACGCCACCCAAGATAACCAATCGCCAGATAGCAGAAGTACTGGCCGGAATTGCTGATCTGCTAACCAATCAAAATGGCAATCCATATCGTATTCAAGCATATCGCAATGCTGCTCGTGGTGTCCTCGATCTAGCAGAGCCAGCTGCCGATATTCTGGCCCGTGGCGAGGAGTTGCCTGTACTTGGTCTGGGTGAGCGTCTCCGCACACGCATTGCCGAGCTTGTCCAGTCAGGTGCGATGACTTTCCAGAACGGCCCATGTGTGCAGATGCTGCCAGCGGGGGTACGGGCATTAATGGCGGTCGAGCATGTAGGTCCGGTTACTGCCATCCGTTTGTATGAGGAACTGGGGATCGATTCGCCCGAAAAGCTGTGGTGGGCGGCCCAGCAACAGCGTATTCGTGAGTTGTCTGGTTTCGGTGAGCGTAGTGAGGCGCGTCTCAAGGCAGCTGCCCAACATCTGCGCAGTAAAAAGGATCATTCACTTAATGGCGTAGCTTAAATAGGTAGCTTGTACACCGACCGCCGCAGGGCAAGCACAAGGGATTGCCCAATATGCATCAACCTAACGCTTGACAGCAGGATTGCAAAGGGCAGCAAGCCCTTTGACGGGGTGTGGGGTGTCCCCAAATACCTCTTTTCTTCGCCGCCTGCGGCGAGAGGAGTGAAAGGGAGAGCTTGGGGACACCTCAAACCCCGAAAGGCGGGCGAAGCCCCCTGGACCCCCGGCTTAGGTTGATGCGTCTTGGGCGATCCCTTGTGGTTGTCCTGAGCGCTCGACGGCCTTCATTTTGCCTTCATCGCCAATATGATAGAATGGATAAAGAAGCGTCGTCAGCAGCAAAGAACAAACACCCATGTACACTGGTGGCAACGCCAAACAACCATTTTCCAAGCAGGAGACAACATATGCCCGATGGACTTCCGCAATTACACATCCCTGGAGCAAAGTCGCTTGACCTCATGGCAAGACGCCAACAATTCGTCGCGCATAGCGTCCCATCGACAATGACCGTCTTTGCCGCTAAAGCCGAGGGGGCCATCATTGAAGATGTAGATGGCAAGCGCTTTATCGACTTCGCCGGGGGCATCGGTGTCATGAATGTTGGACATTCACGACCGCAAGTAGTAAAGGCTATTATCGAGCAAGCGGAGAAATTCACTCATACCTGTTTCGGCGTGATGATGTACGAATCCTATGTAGCTTTGGCTGAACGACTGGTCAAGCTCACGCCGGGCGACTTTCCTAAGAAAGCGGCTTTCTTTAACAGCGGGGCAGAGGCCGTCGAGAATGCCGTGAAGATTGCTCGCTACGCCACGGGACGGCCAGCGATTATTGTGTTTGATCACGCCTTTCATGGCCGTACCCTGATGACTATGACGATGACTGCCAAGGTGAAACCGTATAAGTATCGCTTCGGACCATATGCACCAGAAGTCTATCGTGCTCCCTTTCCATACCCCTATCGCATGGAGATGTCTCCCCAGGAAGCGTCACAACTCTGTCTTGCTGAATTAGAACGTATGTTTAACGATGAAGTTGCCCCGGATCAAGTGGCCGCAGTGGTGATCGAGCCAGTGCAGGGTGAAGGTGGCTTTATCGTTGCTCCGCCGGGCTTTCTCAGAGAGCTAAAAGCGCTTTGCGAGGAGCACGGCATTCTTTTTGTCGCCGATGAAATTCAGACAGGTTTTTGCCGTACGGGCCGGATGTTCGCCGTTGAGCATGATGGTATCGCTCCCGATCTACTCGTCATTGCCAAGTCTATGGGGGGCGGTATGCCGATTAGTGGCGTCGTTGGGCGAGCTGAGCTGATGGATGCTCCTGCACCCGGTATGATTGGAGGCACATATGGCGGCAATCCCGTTGCCTGTGCAGCTGCCTTAGCGGCCATCGATATCTATGAGCAAGAAGATCTGGCGGCACGCTCGCGCGAAATTGGGCAGGTGGTGACGAGGCGCTTTTTACAGTTGCAAGAGACGTATCCTCTGGTGGGCGATGTACGAGGATTGGGTGGGATGGTTGCCATGGAATTGGTGAAGGATCGCACAA
>VBJK01000420.1 GCA_005879655.1 Chloroflexota bacterium
GTCTCAGCGAGTGATTGTATCGTGAGAAGATACCTTTGGAGATCTTCAGCATTTCTCTGACGCTCTTGTGCAGGAATGAGGTCCTGTGCGGTATCATCATTTGTATCCTCATCGTCTTCATCATCAGAAAAGTGATCATTTTTCTGATGCGCTGATGAGGAGTCTCCGAGAATATAGCTCAGGCGAAAGCGTTGTTCACTATGGTCGAGCAGCTTACGCAAAACAGCCTGAGGCCCTCTCATTTCTACTTGAGCCAGAACGGCGGCGACGACACATTCTTCGACATACATTTGCACCCTATCTTTGGGGAGAAAGGTGACTACAGCTTTAAAAGGACCTTCTGCACACACGATCTCCAAGTCACAGGTGGTTGTCTTGGCAGCCGAAGTAGAAGGGAAACGCTCTAATGGGTCAGTTCCGAGAAGTTGCCGGACGAGGGTCGTTTTGCCTGCCCCTGTCGTGCCAATGAGTAAGACACGGGTGTAACCATTCTCAGTAGTGGGCAAGGGAATAGAACGCTCCCGTAGCGTCCAGAAGTCGTGTTCCACAGGAGTCAGGTGATCGTAAAAAGCACTCACGATCCGATGATCATAGAAACGTTCCGCACTCTCTCTCTCGTGCTACAGGTGTCCACCACTCTTGATGGCTAAGGAGTTCATTCATCTGATCCTTCAAACGTTCAGCTTCAAGCAGATCACTGGTTCCTAAACCACGTCTCACTCTCAATCCCACGCGTCCCTGGCCATCCTTGCGAAGCGGATGGCGGAAAATAAGACACCAGGCACTCCTGCCCTGACTCCGACTCAAGCTCGCCGTGAATTGCTGCTCTGCCATGATACGCCTTCTTTCTTCGTGTATCCTTATGTTTTTCCAGGTTGTTCCTACATTTTTAAGCATACCTGAGTATGAAAAATGTTATTTACTTAGATTATCATGCCACTACACCTTGTGACCCTCAAGTAGTGCAGGCTATGGTGCCATACTTTAGTAGTAACTTCGGCAACCCTTCAAGCTCACTTCATCAACTCGGTAAAATGGCTATGCAGGCAGTGGAACAAGCAAGAAGTCAGGTAGCAGAATTAATCAACGCTCGTTCTCAGGAGATTATTTTTACAGGGGGGGCAACAGAGAGTAACAATCTTGCGCTTTTAGGAATTGCAAGCGGCAAAGGAAAAAGGAGGCGTATTGTAACGACTGCTATTGAACACAAGTCAGTTCTTGGGCCTTGCAAAGAACTTCAGAAGCAAGGTTTCGGGGTTATTATCCTTCCTGTCAATCGTGACAGCCAACTTGATATTAATATTGTAAAAGAAGCTATTACAAATGATACATTGATTGTATCTATCTAAGCAGCTAATAATGAAATAGGGACAATTTATCCAATTGAGCAGTTGACTCTAATTGCTCATGAAAAAGGGGCATTATTTCATTGTGATGCGGCACAGGCCGTAGGAAAAATCCCAGTGGATGTCGAAACCTGGGATGTGGATTTACTCTCAATTAGCGCTCATAAACTGTATGGTCCTAAAGGTGTGGGTGCATTATACATGAGGGGTGGATCATACGCTTTGCCAATCAAGCCCCTGCTGTTTGGAGGAGGCCAAGAGTACGATCTACGCTCAGGAACTCTCAATGTACCTGGCATAGTCGGATTTGGCAAGGCATGCCAATTATGCACCGAATACCTTTCAGAAGAACCTGTACATATTGCAGCACTTCGTGATCAGCTAGAAGAGCAACTATTCTGCTCTCTTCCTTCTCTAGAGAGAAATGGAGCCATCGGTCATAGGCTTCCTGGTAACAGTAGCTTAACCTTTCCTGGAATTGATGCAGAGGCCCTTATTGTTAACGTGCCGGAGCTTGCTATCAGTACAGGTTCGGCATGTACTTCAGGTGCTCTTGAACCATCCCATGTCTTGACAGCTCTTGGAATGAGCAGATCAGCGGCTTATAGTACTGTGCGGATAGGAGTTGGTCGTTTCACTAGAGATGATGAGATAAATCGTGCTGGAAACTTGATTACTGATGCAGTTCTAAGATTAAGAGAAGCCAGTGAGCAGGTTTGAATGATACCTCAATGCATTTATAATGTTGATGTCATAAATTCAGGATTATTTAAGCTCAATCCAGATGCGCAGTAAACAAGCACAGAAGACAGGGTTGTCTCCCTAATGTCGGCAACAGGCTCCGTACTGGTTGTTGAGATAGGCCAGTAGAGGCATGAGCAGATGCGCGATGAGTGCTATAAGGTGCTGGTAGCTTACGAGAGCGAGGAAGCTCGCGGTTGCCGATAGACCCTTGCACATACTCGGTATAGTAGGCTTTGTATGAAGGAGCATGGCTAGTATTGCTCTCGTTCCCTTTGGGGCTTTTGTTTCAATGACGCAAGGGAGCTGAGGAGTTACCATTTCTTTGTCCACCCCAAAAGCCAAAAAATGTGAGGGACGACGGATCATAGCTGTTACACGAGCCTTACCGCAGTTAAACGTCATGTAAGAAGAACGAAACTGACGTTACATGAGTCAGCTATCCCTCTGATTTCGTCTGATCAAATCGAGATAGTCATAGAAACGGTCAGGCATGTTATCCATTTCCCCACGCTCTCACGTTGGCCTTGACCGCTCAATGACAGCCATCGCATCCACACCTCTTGGCAACGTCCCAAAAGCCCGCCCCCAATCACCAGCCAGACGCGTAGCACAGAAAGCATCAGCAACAGCAGGATGACCGTGTTGCACCAGCAGCGCCCCCTGCAAAACCAGAGCCATCTGCTCCACCAGAGACCTTGCCCGCCACTCCTGCATATCCATGTCCGCCAGTTGACGCTGAAGAGACTCAATCGCAGCATCCAGGCGTGAATCGGCTTGAGAAGCTCTCGCCAGTTCTTCAAAGAAACAGCTCTGCATCTGCGGCTCCTTGCCCAGCGCCCGTAGGACATCCAAAGCATTGACATTGCCCGATCCTTCCCAGATCGAATTGAGCGGAGCCTCCCGATAAAGCCTGGGCATCACGCTCTCCTCAACATACCCATTACCTCCCAAGCACTCCAGAGCCTCGGCAACATGAGCAGGACCGCGTTTAGTGACCCAGTATTTGCCAATGGCCGTGCCAAGTCGTTTGATCATCTTTTCATGCAGATTTTCCTCTGCCTGATCACATGCCCGTGCCAGCCGCATGGCCAGTATCGTCGCTGCTTCGGACTCAAGAGCCAGGTCAGCCAGCACATTCTGCATCAGTGCCAGGTCTCCGAGACGATGGCCAAAAGCCCGACGAT
>VBJK01000421.1 GCA_005879655.1 Chloroflexota bacterium
CATTGATGTCGCCGTTGCCTGTGGTTGCCGGGAACATCTTCTGCTGACGACGGGTAGCCGCAGTGAAACATTTGGACGCCGCTATATTCCCTTGCCAGAAGAAGCGTACATCCAAATGGGAGAGTTTACCGGCTACGCCTTGCGTGACTGCGTAGCCAAGGGGGTGCGTTGTGTCACGCTGGTCGGTATGATTGGCAAGCTCTCCAAGATTGGCGATGGTCGCATGCAGACACATGTGGCTGGTGCTGCGGTAGACTTGCAAGGTATGGCAGAGGTTGCCAAAGCATGTGGTGCTTCCGCAGAGATCGTAGCACAGGTGCTACAGGCCAATACGGCCCGCCATTTTCAAGAATTGATGCTCTCGTACAACATTTGTGGTGTTTTTGACCTCGTTTGTCAGCGAGCGCGCAATGCTTCGCAAACCTATGTGGGGCATCAGCTCAATGTCAATGTGCTGATGTGTGATTTTGATGGCAGTATTCTTGGTTATGCGGGGGAGCAAGATGTCAGATAAAAGATTGCAGCAGGCCCTCTTAGGGCTACCTGACGAAGCGTTCGTACAACGCCGTCCTGGCCGTAATACGATGACCAAGCGTGAAGTGCGTGCGATCACTCTGGCAAACCTGCAACTGCACCAGCACACCATTTTATGGGACATAGGCAGTGGCACTGGTGCGGTGGCCATAGAGGCGGCAGGTCTGCTAAGTCAGGGACATGTCTACGCTATTGAAAATGACGCTGAAGCAAGAGCTGCAATCGAAGCCAATTGCCGCTCTTTCAATGCTCTCAATGTCACCATTATCGCAGGCCGAGCACCCCAAGTTTTGCAAGATTTGCCTGACCCTGACGCTATCTTTGTTGGTGGAAGCGGCGGGGCCTTGAGTACCATTCTTGAGGTCGCCATGACGCGGCTGCACCCTCAAGGCTGCCTGGTCGTCAATCTGGCAAGTTTCGAGCATCTGTGCGAAGCCACCAGCCTTCTGCGTCAGGCCAATTGGACTGTGGAGTGTACACTGGTCAACATTGCCCGCTCACAGAAGATCCTTGACATTACCCGCTTTGCCGCGTTGCATCCAGTTTTTGTATTGACTGCTCACGCACCCGGAACCTCGCCATTGCTGCTAGATGCGCAACAACAGGAACAGTCTATTGCGGAGAGGAGCCAGGCCGATGTCTGAGGGCAACCAGCCATACGGTGTAAATAAGTCTCCCACCCCCCACCCTCCAGGGCACCCACAAGGGATGCCGCGACACGGGTACGAACACACCTCGCAAGCCGATGCGTACCCGTGTCGCGGCATCCCTTGTGGGTGCCCTGGGGGGGTGAGTGAGAGCAAGCCACATAGACCAGGAACGCTCTACGGCGTAGGCGTTGGACCAGGTGCCCCAGATCTGCTCACACTGCGTGCCCAGCAGATACTACGCACAAGTCCCGTGATCTGCCTGCCTACAAGTGCTCACGGACAGAGCTATGCTGGCAGCATCATTGAGCATCTACTTGATCATGAGCGACAGGAAGTATTGCTGGTATCATTTCCCATGGTGCGAGATCCACAGCTGGCGCTCCCGGCGCGTGAACAGGCAGTGACATTGGTGCTAGAGCGTTTACAGGCGGGCCTCTCTGTTGCCTTTGCCACAGAGGGTGATCCTCTGCTCTACAGCACCTTTGGCTATCTGCTTGAGGCAGTGAAGCAATACTCTCCCGACATTTGTGTGCAAGTGGTTCCTGGCATCTCTTCCATTACGGCTGCCGCTGCATCAGCCTGCCTGCCCCTGGCTGCTTGGGATGAAGGAATTGCAGTAATACCAGCTGCCCATGCAGTGCGCCGAACCGGCTCAGGAAATCTTCGTCAGGTGCTCCAGCTCTTTGAGACTGTCGTACTGTTGAAAGTGCATACGGTCTTCGATCTGGTATTGGACACGCTAGAAGAGCTGAATCTCGTCCAACATGCGATCTTCGTACAGCGCTGTAGCACTGACCGCGAAGAAATCGTCTGCGATCTGTCACGGTTGCGCAAGCAGAAGTTAGATTATTTTTCGCTGGTGATTGTGAGGAAGCCATATGCCACTAGCAAGCCATGAAACTGAGGCGCAGGTTGCATTTGTGGGGGCCGGGCCGGGGGACCCTGATCTACTGACGTTGAAGGCGCAGCGCTTGATTGCGCAAGCCGATGTCATTCTTTACGCAGACTCACTGGTCTCACCCGACGTTTGTCGCCATGCTCAGCCGGAGGCAACTATCTATGGCAGTGCGGCATTAACGCTTGAAATGATGATTGATATCATGGTGAAGGCTGTTTCCAATGGGCAATTTGTGGTGCGCTTGCAAAGCGGCGATCCAAGTGTGTATGGAGCACTCTATGAGCAGCAACGTGCGCTTGATCGTCACGGCATCAAATATATCATCATCCCTGGTGTTTCTTCGGTCTTTGCCGCCGCCGCCGCAGTAGGTGTTGAATTAACGGTGCCCGACGTGGCGCAATCGCTGATCTTGACCAGACATGCTGGCCGCATCCCGATGCCTGAAAAAGAGACGCTACGCTCTTTTGCTAGCCATGGCACAACCCTGTGTATCTTTCTGAGTATTACGCGTGTCCGACAAATTGTCGAAGAGTTGCTCGCTGGTGGATATAGCTCTGACACGCCGGTTGTGGTTGTGTACCGTGCGACATGGCCGGATCAGCAGATTATTCGTTCGACGCTTGCCATGCTGGTGCCTGATGTCAAGCAAGCGCGTATCGCACGGCAAGCACTGATTCTTGTAGGTTGGGTACTTGCTTGTGACAATGTGCATGAGGGCGAAGTGGAGCATAGGTCACACCTTTATCTGCCGGGATACAAACACCTGTTTCGTGGGGGCATCTGCGACGAAGAAACGAGAGATGCAGAAGATGGAGAGTAAGAGAAGTGCCAGCATGACCCAAGATCCTGCATTACCAGGAGGCTACCGGATGGAGCAGGGTGAGCATGATGGCTGATATAAGATCTCTCAGACGCATCGCACTCGTTGTACTCACCAGGGCTGGGTTGGAATATGCTTTGCGTGTACAGCCCTGGCTGGAAGGCGATGTGCACATCTATGCCAGTGAGCGGGCCGTTAAAATAAGCCTGCCACCCCCCGCAGGGGACGGCGTAGGAGACGGCGTAGGGGACGGCGTAGGGGACGGCGTAGGGGACGGCGTAGGAGACCACGCAGGGGACCACGTAGGGGACCACGCAGGGGACGGCGTAGGGGACCACGCAGGGGACGGCGTAGGAGACCGCGTAGGGGACGGCGTAGGGGACGG
>VBJK01000422.1 GCA_005879655.1 Chloroflexota bacterium
CCCAATGGTTGGGGCATTTTTCTTCGACTTGCAACCTAGGCAACAGTAGGGCGGTCGAACTGGCTGAACTGGTACGCGGATTTTTACCCGTTTGGCTTGTTTTTGTACTGATGTGACCATTGAGTGCTCCTTTATGTATGATGAAAGATTGGAAGAACAATGTGAGAAGAAAATAAAGGGTGAGGGAGGAACGTTGCACTGTACAGCTCCAAGACATTCCTGTTATCCCTCACAGACGGGCATACATAGCAGTCCACCAGCGGCGTGGAGGCTGTCCACTTCCTGCACGACTCGACGGAGAATAACCCTAGAGCGACTCTCGCCAAGTTATCTAGCCCAAAATTCGACTTACGCCCTCCTCCTTACTGCTATCAGTTCCCCTCACCGTTCTCATGTTTCCCAATACGTCTGCTATCGTCTTCCCATGATCTCGCGCCTTCGCCCCCTCTACGTTCTCGCTACTCTGCTCTTCCCTTCGCCTCTTCCTATGTTCCCGTCTCTACCCGTGCCGTCTTCGATCTCCCCAGAGCATTTGGCCGATTACCACCACCGCCTTCTACTGGCGCAACAGTGCGTAAGCTATGTTGTTAAGATGCAAAGAAACCGACCCAGAGCCGTGGCTACACATGGCTTGTGGCTTCGCATGGTCTGTGTGACCATGCGAACCGTGCTCGCTCGGAAGCGCAATGTGTGGATCGGTTTTAAAGGTGCCTGCGCGCCTGCATCTTTCGGGTGAGCCTTCTGTGCTAGAATATTACTAGCCAAGGTCGTACACCGATCTGTGGCACGCTACTCAGCGGACCTCTGGTGAATACTGGCGGGTATCTTGAGAACACGGGCCAGCTTTCACGTTGCTGAGCTTCGATCGAAGCGCTTGTGGTTCGTGTCCGCAAGTGCTTCTTTCTGTGTCAAGGTACTCACGCGGTTCATCTCGTTCCCCGCGTCTGATCTGAGTATAAACCCAGATCAGGGGTCAAATGGATCAGCCAAGGATCACTTCAAGGATCAGTTGAGAAATCAAAAGGATCAGTAAACAACTCCCTGAACGACCATTTGTGACACTTGACATTTGATACCTGAAACCTAATCAGAGTATACCTGCTAAAGTGGCATGTGTCAAGTGTCAAAACTATGAATTTCAACCTTCACAGAGGCAAGTTTTAGGTGTATAATGTCAGCAATCAGACAAAGGTTATACATAAAGGGGAGATAAGATGAATAAAGGGTACTACGAGCTTGAAGATGTGATGAGAGTGCTCAAAAAATCCAGGTCAACAATCATTAGAGAGGCAAATGCGGGGAAAATACCCTCGGAAGGAGAAAAAAGGAATAGAAAATATCCCAAGGAGGCCATCGACGCCTTAGCAGCGGTACAAAAGAAGAGAGAGAAGAGTAATCAGCCCACTCTTATCTTTTCTCCCTCTTCCCCAGGTGACCTATGGCAAGAGGTTTCCATAGGGAGAGAGCTATATGGAGATGATGATATAGTGCCATATCAAACCCTCTTAGAGTGGAATGAAGTTAATGATAATATATGCATGAGTTTGAAGTACCAGAATAAAGTAGTTGGCTACTCGTCGCTTATGCCCATAAATGAAGATGTTATTATCTCTCTCATTAACGACAAGATAAGAGAACGTGATATTCCGCCAGAAGCCATTCGACAATGGACCGATCCTAATATCTCCGTCTACGTCTGTAGTGTTACTGTTAAGCCAACTGATAACCCAACTAGGGACAGTGAAAGAGCTGGTATCATCATCAAGAACACCATCAAATGGGCACTCTCTCTAGATAGACAACTTAAGATCAAAAACTGGTATGGTATAGGGGCAACTGAGAAAGGACAACATCTGTTTGAATCACTAGGATTTCAAGAAATTGTCTCTCTTTATAACGGAGAGAGAAAAGGGTACTATATCGATAGCATCACAAAACCAGTTAGTCTTGTTAACAGAATTTTGGAACGACTTACAACCGTTCCAACGGTATCCTTGCAAAGGGTTAAACCCGGAGACATTAATAACCCTTTGCTTTGCCCTACGAGGATATGCAATGAGCGAAATCAAGATACATCCACTTCAAAGAGCTAGAAAGCAACTGGGACTTAAACAACAGGTGCTAGCCGACCTCACAGGGCTTAGCCTCCCAACTATCAAGCGCGCAGAACGAGGACTGGTGCTCAATGATTACTCAATTTCTCAAATATGCACATACTTTTCGATGAGATATAACCGTAAGGTAGAGCCCCAAGAACTAGGATTATACGGACAGTGGGAAAAGGACGAGAGTATGCTAATAGAAAAAGAAGTGAATGTCATAAACAGGAAGCCTGCCAGTTCATCTCTACGTGATGAGAGAGATGGATGCTTTTCCTTTGGAAAGATCAAAACAACCTGGAAAATCCTTGATGGAGATGGTTCTGGCATGTACTTGCCGCAACATATTCGTTCCCATTATATTCCTCTTGCTGAGGAGCTTCCTGATGAGTTACAAGCGAGCAGAAACAACATTGAGCAAGAGCAAAAGCAAAAAAGAGCACAAGGCTTGCCATTTCTTTGGAACGGTGAGACATACAGCCTAGACCGCTTTGTGATTGGGCGTGAGCCAATCAACGAAGGCATGACACTCGATTTGTGGTTTCGTCCGTCAGACTATTACACCTTTCTTGCAACGAATATGAGCTTAAAAGACCCATATCTACGAGAAAAATACCTTGCTGATGTCGATTGGGATGAACCAGTCCCATATTTCTCTCATTCCTTTGGCGTCTCCCTTGCAGTCGTTACTTCTGATGGATATACCCTCTTTACCAAAAGAGGGAAAAATGTGGGGACCCTCCCAAGCACATATGAAACCAGCGTTGCCGAAGGATTGAGCAGACCAATCGATCGCGGCACGAACGGAGAAGCGCCAGATGTCTATCGCTGTGCTTGTCGCGGGTTAGCAGAAGAACTAGGGCTGCGGGAGTCCGTTGATTTTTCTGTCTCCGATATCGCCTTTTTAAGCTTTGGAGTGAGTACACAATATGCTCTTTGGGCATTGCGTGGAATGGTTAAGATTAAAAAAGGAATAAACGATCTAATGGCAATTTGGGATAATGGAGTAAGAGATAAGTTTGAGAACCAGCAAATTATTCCTATCCCATTTACACCAGAGGATGTTGTTTCATTCGTCTTTACTCACCAGTCCTTGTCTTTAAGGCCGACTATCTATCATGCTTTGGTGCATGAATTTGGAAGAGATGTGGTTAATAGAGTTATCTCCTTCTACTAGTCCAATGCCTC
>VBJK01000357.1:0-2692 GCA_005879655.1 Chloroflexota bacterium
GGCAACGGCTTCATAGAGTTCGACGCGACGTTCGGGCAGTGACGTGCCATTGTAGAGCATGATCGCCATTAAAGTGAGTAAGAGCGGGTTTTCTGCCAGTTTACGCACTGCTTCGTTTTTGTCGATTGCACTGGTAACTTCTGCTGTTAGCTCTTTGATTCTCTCTTGCTTTGCCTCGTCTGACATACCACTAATGCTAGCCTGATACCAGCGTGGTAAGAAATCACCCATTTGTTCTTGAGAGAGTTCTGCAATGAGAAAATAGCGGTAGTTCTCCAGCGCGGGCGCATCATATTCTGCAATACGCGAGGTGATCAAGAAGCGATTGTATGTAGTCTGAACTTCAGGATGGCGCTGTTGTTCGATAAAGTTGTGAATGGCTTGCTGGATTTCATCCTGTCGTGTTTTATCACTGACCTCATCTAGCCCATCTAACATGACGAGACAGCGGCCCGCACATAACCATTGCTCGGCCTGTTGCGCTATCTGCTTGGCTTCGGCAACACCCTTCTTTTCCAGCTTGCTCTTGATATCGTATATGAGGAATGTCAGCAGTGAACGTTTCTGTTCATCATTTACTATAGCTATAGTAGAAAGGTGATCGAGATAGTCGGCATATTCCTTGATAAAGATCAGCATTGGGATCAGTGTTGGTGTGAGTGAGAGCTGTGTATCTGCTCCACCAAGTCCCTGGCATGTCATGGCAAGGGTGATACGCGACAGCAGAGTACTTTTCCCAGTGCCTGGTCCGCCCTGAATGACTGCTGCTGGTTGCTTTGCTGAAAGGCACTGCCAGAGCGTTGAGATATTGATACGATCCCGACGAGCGAATGTGCGCTCCCACTCCCCTTTGGGGTTGATCATGAAATAGCGCTTATGTTGTGGATCAAGTCCGCTAATAGCTGTGATCTCGTCCTGGCTGAATGGCAGTAGTTTCAGCGCTTTTGGGCTTTCACGAAATTCTGTAGGGATGAATATATCGGCCAGTGAGACGCTGCTTGGTGTAATGAGGTCAGAGACGCCAAGTCCCAGGCGGGGTAGTTGTTCTACGATCTGGCGCAGTGTGAGCAGGTAGGCTTGTAGTTGGTCGCTCGCTTGTGGTTTCTGCTGCTTGTGTTCTCCCGAAGCTGTAGGGGTAAGACTCTCTATAGCCGTGCTGGACAAGCTCAGCTGTTCAGCAACGCGGATCAGTTGAGGACTGTGAGGATTCTGTTGGAGTGCTCCACTGATCAGCTCTGCTAGTCTTCCTGTTGCGATTGTCCAGCGAATAAGTTCCAATATCGTATGGTTATAGGTGCTATTGCCAGCAATGGTGAGGAGGCTCTCATTAAGCTCATAAAGCACCATCATCTCTAAGTCCTGGTACGTTGGGAAAGCGCTCAAGAGTGCTGCATGTAGCTGTTTCTGTTGTGGGCCATTCATCTCTTTACTCTTACCTATTTATCCCGAAATATTTCTGGAATGCCAGAAGCATAAAGAGAAAATGAATAGTGTAAACGATAAATATCTGCACGATCTGTAAGAAACTGTACATCTAAGGGACTACCTTGAGCATCAAATGATCTCCTAATTATCTTAAGCATGGGTGTAGGATCATCGGAGGAAAGCTCAAATATTTTACGTTCTACAGTGTTTGCGTGTACTACATCTATTGTTTCGGTGCACCAACAAGGATTCTTGCCAAGTTTGCGTAGTAACTCATACACATCACTATCAGGCTTCTCGATCTCTGGCATCATTTTCCCTTGGCAGAAGTGTCTGATCGGGTTGATATTCCCCAACGAAGATCTTTCTTCGTAACTCAATATACGCTTGACCAGTTTTACTTTTTTGACGCAATTCGGCAGGTAATGTCTCCAATAGTTCCTTCTGTGAAGGAGTACGCATATTTTTGATTTTCTTTCCCTACATATGTTCCAAGTCCTTTGTGCTCATGAGAACAAGAAAAAGGAAGTGCGGGAAGTAGCACGACATCTTCTGCAAGCCAGCTTGCAACCTTCTCCGCCAGCAATAACGCTATTCTCAGGTCCGTATCAATTGGTAAAAATGGGCCGTGCTGCTCACAACTTCCTATCGGCAACAGGACAACACGACGTTTTTCTGCTCGATAGCGCGCTGCTGGCTGATCTATGTACATTTTGGACTATCCTTTTGATGCAATATCACCCTTGCGTAATATCTATCGGCTGCGGTTTCACTATTGTAACACAGTGTCATGGCTGTCATCAAATTTCTGCATATTTAACTATTGATTTTCAAAAACTTTGATGATATACCATTTCATAGTGATTGCCCTGGGCGGCAGGAGAGACTTACTTGAACAGCGTCGGCTCATGAGCCTTAAGCAGGTCAATTCCCAGCAAAGCTACATCGTCACTCTGACCAGAGTCACTGTTCTTCAATCCTCGATAAATAGCCTCCAAACGCATCAGATTCATGAAGGAAGCGCTGGCTTGCACCACCTTTATCGCTTCTCTGACGTGATAGGCTGCCAGTGCATAACGCCCCTCAACTAGATACGATTTGGCAAGCAAGGTTGCCCCGATAGTATCCCGTGAGAGGGAATGGATGCTTTATAAAACCTCAGACTCAGCATCCTCTGCCGCTGGAACCAGTACCACCTCTCCCATAGCCTCCGGTGTCACTACCTGCGACTCACTTTTAGCCGCACCTAAAAAGAGGTTAAGCACAA
>VBJK01000357.1:2769-5551 GCA_005879655.1 Chloroflexota bacterium
ACATTGCGATTATCGTCAAACTTAACCCTTGCAAGCGTCTTTATCCCGCTAGCCGCCACCGTGCCAAACAGAGCTAGTCCCGCACCACCCAGCACCGGCGCTGGAATAGCAGCCACAATAGCCGCCAACTTCGGGAAAAGACCCAGGATCATCAGAATAACACCCGCCGATGCCACAACAAAACGACTTTTAACACCAGTCAAGCTAACAAGACCAACATTTTGTGCATAAGCCGTATAAGGGAAAGCGTTTAGAATACCGCCTATCACCGTAGAGAGGCCGTCTGCACGCAACGCCTTGGTCAGATCATCCGGCGTAATCGGCTTATCAATAATCTCACCAACAGCGATAACATTGCCAGTAGTCTCTACCATACTCACCAGCATCACCAGCGTCATAGAAACAATGGAGGCCAGATCAAAGGTAGGTAGCCCATAGTGAAAAGGTGTCGTGACCTCAATCCAGCCCGCCCGCAGCACACCTGAGAAGTCAGCCAATCCCAGAGGAATAGCAAGCAGGATACCAACGATCAAGCCCAAAAGGATCGCCACGGTACTAATAAATCCCTTGCAGTAGCGATACAGGAGCAGAATGGCAAGCAGCACGACAAACGTCAACCCTATCGCTAGCGGGCTAGCATAATTTTTTGCCGTAGGATCTCCGCCAGCGGACCACTTCACCGCAACCGGCAACAATGACATACCAATAATGGTAATGATACTACCAGTCACCACGCGAGGAAAGAAACGCAACAGACGGCTATAGTATGGGCTGAGCAGATATGTCAGCAAGCCCGCCACGATGATCGAACCATAAATCGCCGTCAAGCCATGAGCTTTGCCGATCAGAATCATCGGTGTTACCGCCGCGAACGCGCAACCCTGAATGAGCGGAATCTTAATCCCAACACGGATTCTTCCTAACCCCAGCGTTTGAATAAGCGTTGCGACACCACAAGTGAAGAGATCAGCATTGATCAAGTAAATGAGCTGATCCTGCCTCAAACCAAGCGCAGCTGAGACGATTAACGGTACCGCAACAGCGCCCGCATACATCGCCAACACATGCTGTAATCCATACACAAACAACTGGCCCCACGGGAGTATTTCATCAACTGAATGAAGCCGTTTCGCCTGACCATCCACCGACAGGCTCTCTTGCATCAGAACACCTCTGTTCAGGATATACTAGTGCAAAAACGCAAGAGCCGATAGGGGGTCCAAGGGGTGAAGCCACCCTGGCGGGGTGTGGGGAGTCCCCAAATCCTCCCATTCCCCAAAAGGTTTTGGGATTCTGCACTAGGTTGCCCTGGATATTATAGTGATTGCAATCAAACTAGGTCATCAATTAAAAATATGACACTACGATTTTTAACTGTACAATCTCTTATAATGAGGAAAATATTCAATCTTCCTGAAACACAGCAAACCACACCTGTATTGAGAGAAACGTCACTCCTCATATATATTATACAAATTAAACCAAGCTATATAAATCTGTACCATACCTAGCAATATAAATTAATTTGCAAATATAAATAGAACCACACCTGAATGCTTCATTCAATAAGCGGGGGTCCAGGGGGCGAAGCCACCCTGGCGGGATGTGGGGCGTCCCCAAATACGCCTTTTCTTCCCTTGTGCCGCCGGAGGTGGCAAGCACAAGGGAGTGCAGAGGGAAAGCTCTGGAAAAAGTGATAAGATAGCAAGAGATAACCTTTTTCCCATGTCACACCTACCATCCATAAAGGACCCATCCACCATGCACAAAACAGAACTTCTCTCCCTCTACGCATACAACCGCTGGGCCAACGACCGCATCCGGCAAGCAGCCCAGCAGCTGAGCACAGCCCAATTGCTAGCCCCAGCCCCAGTAAGCTTCGGTAGCCTGCGCGGCACACTAGTTCACATCGTATTAGCAGAATGGCTATGGCGTATGCGATGTCAGGAAGCTATCTCGCCACGGTCATTCTTCTCGGAAGAGCAGTTTCCGACGTTCGAGGCATTGCAGGCATATTGGCATGAGGAGGAAGAGGCTATGCACGCATTTCTCGTTGGGTTGGATGAAGAGGCTCTTCAGCGCGATGTGCACTATACGAATACGCAAGGCGTTCCGTTTGAGACTCCGCTCTGGCAGATCTTGTTTCATATAGTAAACCATGGAACGCAGTTTCGTGCAGAGGCTGCGGTGGTATTGAGTGGCTATGGCCATTCGCCGGGGGATCTCGATTATATTGTGTTTGTGCGTGAGGGGCATGAATAGTAGTTAGTTGATCTTCGTGCCATTTCACTTGACCTTTTCGGGTTTCGCGCTCTATACTGACCTGCTAGAAGGCGCAGCAGACAGGCTCTTGCTCGATGCACTTGAGGATACCGAAACTGGAAGTTGCGTAGAAGGATAATTCAGATACAGCAAGCAAAAAGGGGAATCTGTGTATGATAAATATTTATGGTTTTCTTGAAGGGCCTGCCCCAAGTGGCGGCTGGGAGGTCACCGCAACCTGTGAATGTGGAGTGCGCCTGGTTCGGCATATCTCAGCAAAAGCGGAAGATGCGCGGCATGATATCGGTGTGACCTCGCATGAGCAGCATGAACTCTATCATGCTCATTGTTCTGAGCAGCATCAGGGTGAACCATTTAAATTACAGTGGGTCGATCATCCATCAAACTATCAAGGGGTACGCCAGTCTGATGTCGAGGTAATTAGCTGGAGCAAGGATGAGGTCTCTTCCCTGGCCGATCTACTTCGGACAACATTTCCAGCACATCATGAAAAATCGCC
>VBJK01000174.1 GCA_005879655.1 Chloroflexota bacterium
AAGCAGGCGGTTGCCACAATTCAGGCAGAAGTTGTCTGATGGCCGCGTCTCGGCTCCACAGTAAGGACATTTATCCATGATTCAAGATCCTCCCAATTTATAGCACGTGTGGACTTGTATTACGTGCAAGCGCATGATTTCTATTATTATATCAAATGTCAAAGTTAAGCGTCGAGGCCAACTTTGTAGCACCATCCAGTGCTTCGTAAGGCAGACGTACCACTATTAAGGCGAATAGAATGTTTAATAGTTACACAAAGCTCCTCTCCAGAGCACAAACAATGGCCTTTGTTCCAGAGTTCCATGTAATTCAGGTCGGTATCCAATTGACATCTGGTTCCAATGCCTGAAAAAATTGTTCAAGTGTTGCAGTTGTTCCTCGTGCAGAGAGTACTATATTTGTAGTAGCACGAGCACCAGAGCAAAGTTGGACCGCATCCTCCTTTGCCGTTGCCGCCGTTGCACTCTTCGTTGTGTTCCCCCCTGTCACAGTTGTCGGCGGGCTACACTGGAACGCCCTATTCTGGGAACGCAATGGTGCTTCCGATAGGCTGAGTGCACTATGATCGGGCAGCAGATAACCAATTGTAAAACTACTGCCAAAGATGGGATCATGTAACGTCCCAGACGCACTGACCAGGCAAGCATCTCCAGGCAACGTTGCTGGTAGAAAGACAGTGAAACCTAGATTAGGTTGGATCTGTGCCCAATCTGTCACCGTCTTTGAGCTGACAGCTCCCTCATCCTGAAAAATCATGGATGGTTTGCCACACCAATGCAATTTAGACACCGCTATAGTATTCTTCGCGTCCTGATTGAAACCTGAACACGCAACCAACAATACGACCAACACTCCATATCTTAATACATATCCAGGCCACTGTCTCCTCTGCCATTTGCTCAATACACACCATTGTGTGATAAACAATGCTCTCCGAACCATCAGCATAAGATGCTCCTTGTAGAAAGAAAGACACCAATATATGCCCCTAAGAGGTCCCCCAAAGATTATAACAGCCAAAGCTGCCTCATTATACCCCTTCCGCTTAGTATATCTGAAAACGG
Organism: Chloroflexota bacterium; assembly: GCA_005879655.1. Next base: position 1,066 of record VBJK01000174.1, read on the forward strand.
AACAAAAGCCTATGATCTAGCTCTCATTTTGGTACCAAAAGAGGGGCTTTACAGCGTTTTGATTTAATGCTACCATTACATTCCACCGATATACGTTGATCGTCAGGGAACTTTTTTTTTCTTAAAGACCATATAACAGTTGTTAACGTGCTCTTGTTGCTAAACCTTGATTAGATGCAGAGCCTAACAGCGATAAACTCTATGACTGTATTATTAAACACTTAAGTATCCCCAAAGGGGTGAGCATCTGTGAATGCAAGGCAGATCTGGCAAACGACAATAGAACGATTACAAACAAAGGTGAATCATGCTGTTTTCACAACATGGTTTCAGGGTACTTCCGCGATCTCTTTTCAAGATGGCGTCTTTGTTGTGCGTGTCCCAACGACATTCGCTAAGGCTCATCTAGAGCATCGCTTTATCGAACCCATTCGCTCCATTCTCTCCGAAATCACAGGGACTACTGTCGAGGTACAATTTGTTGTGGCAAAAGAGACGACGGATCAATCACATACGCCCACAGGAGATGGTACGCCGCCTTCTCAACCCAGACGCTCTTACCGCCTCTCTAAAGGACGCCCTTCGCTCTCACAACGTGAAAAGCACAGCGCTGATAGTGCGCCAGCCGCTACACTGCATGCGACGGCCCCGGTCTTTCCACAACCTAATGGACAAAGTATACCCGCAAGCTTACCCCCCGAACAGACAACGGAGGAGATTCTGCCCGGTATGTCTGAAAACATCCACGCTATGACCTTTCCTCATAGCGGCTTGCTTAACCTACGCTATACATTTGACGCTTTTATCGTGGGCAAGTCAAACCAACTGGCTCATGCCGCCTCCCTCGCCGTTTCGGAGAATCCCGGTCGTATCTACAATCCACTCTTTCTCTACGGTGGCGTAGGACTAGGCAAAACCCATCTTTTACACGCAGTTGGACACGTTGGGGAGTCCAGAGGCTTAACAGTGCTCTACGTGACCTCTGAGAAATTTACCAACGAGATTATCAATGCGATCCGCTATCAAAAAACTGAAGAGTTTCGCGCAAAATATCGCCAGATCGATATTTTGCTTGTAGATGATATTCAGTTTATCGCGGGCAAAGAGTCTACGGAAGAAGAGTTTTTCCACACCTTTAATGCACTCTATGATGCCAATAAACAGATTGTGATGACTAGTGATCGCCCACCCAAGGCGATCCCCAGCTTACAGGATCGTTTGCGTTCGCGCTTTGAATGGGGTCTGCTGGCCGATGTACAATCACCAGAATACGAGCATCGTCTGGCAATTCTCCGCTCCAAAGCCGAATCGCTACACTTTGCGATACCCAATTCTGTCATTGAACATATCGCCCGTCCAGAATGCAGTAATGTGCGCGAACTCGAAGGGGCGCTCAATCGTGTCATTGCCTATGCCACGCTGCACGATGCACCGATTACCGCCTCGTTGGCAGCGCAAGCACTTGAGCATATTTATAGCAATAAAAAGCCATCCTCTAACCTGACTGTTGCGGAAGTTTTGCATGGGGTATGCCGTTATTATCATGTCGATCTTGAGTCGATGCGTGGTAAGCAGCGTGGTCGTGAGATCTCATGGCCTCGCCAAGTTGCGATGTATCTCATGCGCGAAGAGACGAGCGCTTCCCTCCAGCAGGTCGGGGCAGAACTCGGTGGTCGCGATCACACGACGATTATGCATGGCTGGGAAAAAGTTCAGACTGAAATGAGCAATAACGATCGCGTACGGCACGAAATTGCTGCTGTTCTCAACTCGATTCAGAATCATGAGATTTAGTACAGGAGAGATTTTATGCAACAACAACAACACGCCGACTATGACTTGTTGGCTGTGTTTACAGATGAGGAACACGCTAATGCGGCTACAAGCAAGCTGCATAAAGAAGGGTTTATAGATGAAGAGGTCTATCAGTTAGAAGCTGGCACAGTTGGCTCCGGGCAATTTCGCGAACACGGCCCTAGCCAGACGCGAGGGAATTACTTTTTACAGACACAGCGCACGCAGGCCAATCTAGTGCTGGTGATGCTCTTTGCGCTGATCCCTGCATTGGTCCTGGGCGGTCTCTCTTTCGCCGCCAGCTTCGTCATGCCCAATCCGTACAAGCTGTTCATTATTCTTGCTGGCATCTTGCTCGGCCTCGCATTAGGCGCAAGCTTTGCTGTGGTGCGCGGTGGTCGTGTGCGAGGAGCCATCGGCCAGGATCTCTCAAAATCCAGTACAGCGCCACCAAGGCCATCACAACAAGCGGCGCGTACAGTCGTCGCTCTACGGTTCTCCGATGAGGACAATATCAGCCGCAAGTCGCGGGCACGCGCTATTCTGCTCAACAATGGCGGCAAGATCGACCGTAGCGTTGGCCGTAGAGAGTAACGATCAGCTTATTACGAGAAGACATTGAGAGGTGAGGGGGCAAAAATTGGTAGCAATTTTTGCCCCCTCACCTCTCCCTTCCTTCTTCAGCAGCATGTGGACTTTGTAGCACTGGAAAAATTAAAAAGTCTCCGTTACAATACATTAGTAGCCCGAATTTTTCATTATTTTTTGCTGATGTTGTAGTACTATTCGGGCCACATACGAAATGACTGATCAGTGTAAAGCCGAACAAGGGCATTGAAAAAAGCCGCACAAGGTATTGAAAATTGAAAACTGAAACGAGAGAACCAGTAATGTTCAGAGATCAGTTGACACAACCTCGACAATCACTTGTAATAGCAGAACTAGCAGAGGATGATCAAGCATGTTTGCTTAGCTTCATAGTTACAGCTACGACCAAGCTAGATTAGACTCATTCTAAGAGAAGGCGGCCAGCATCGGTCGCCTTTCTACGTGCAAGGAGTACCTGTCATCAGGAGGAAATTAAATCATGGTTCACTTATGGGGTTCCAAAGCCAGAGAAGAAACTGAAATAAGCAAATCTGCTCTGGGAGAGAATGCCACTGGCGATGTTGCTGTTGTGATCTGCGGTGATAAGCTTGACTCTAACCTAGTTTACTTAGGTTGTCAAATGGCAAAAGGAGCCAAACGTAAGGTCCACTTTGTACACGTTATTGAAGTTCCACGAGCATTACCGCTCAAAGCGGTTCTTACACAAGAATCGGAGCGGGCAGACAAATTGCTGAATGGCGCGATGGAGATTGCCAGCCGCATTGGTTGTGAAGCTGTGGCGGAGGTTGTTCAGGCACGGGATGCTGGTCCTGCTATTGTTGAAGAAGCCCGGGATCATCACTGTGCACTGATTTTGATCGGTCTTGTGCGTAATCCACAAAAAACGAACTCAGAGCTAGGCAAAACAGTACCTTATGTGCTTGCCAACGCGCCATGCCGAGTATGGCTCGTGCAAGATCCCGCGCCCCAACCTGCTCTGCGCTAAGATTGCATTGTGGTGAGCGACAAAATATGCTTATGCAACCAGTTCTTTATGTTACAATGAGGACGTTAAGACGAACGCGTTCTTGGCATTGTTCACTGGTTGTATAACCATAGCTTTTCGGGGAGATGACAGCATGGCAACCCACTTGCATTCCACCAACTCACCACATCGTTCTCATAAAGATTACTATACGGCCCTTTACCAGGCTGCACTTACCATTTCATCGAGTCTCGAACTAGATCAGGTGCTACACAGTGTTGTGACGAGTACCGCTGAAGCCATGCAGGTGAAAGCCTGTGGTCTGCGCTTGCTCGACCCCGACACAGGTCAACTTAGACTGAGCGCTGTTTCTGGACTGAGTGGTAGCTACTTAGCAAAAGGGCCTGTCGATGTTACACACAGCGCTATTGATAGTGAAGTCTTGCGCGGTGCTCCTGTGTATATTGCGGACGCGAGGAGTGATCCACGCTTCCAATATCAGGAAGCGGCACGAGAAGAAGGTTTAGTTTCGGTGCTCTCTGTACCACTGGAGGTACACGGCGAAGCTATCGGCGTGATGCGTGTCTACACGTCAGAGCCTATGACGTTTCACGAAGATGATATACAATTTCTTTCGGTGCTCGCCAGTCTCGCCGCCCTTGCGATTGAGAACGCTCGCCTCTACGAGAATCTCAAGAGTTCCTATCACGGTGTGATGGCGGCCTTCTGGGGGAACCATACCTTCGAGTAATGGTCCGGTAAAAAGCAAGCATTAGAAAAATAGCAGGAGTGTGCCCCTGCTATTTTTCTAATGCTTGCTTTTTACCGGACCATTACCCCTCTTGCAGCAATGAAACTGCCGTGTTATATTCAGTTGCAGCAAGCCGACGAAGTGCCAGAATTAACCTACGATCAGGGCGGCAAAAAAACTTTTTTGGGGAGGGCATCGCGCATGGCAACACAGTACGTTGGCACAAAACGCGCATGTTTCCTGTGTATCCTATGCAGACAGGCATGCCAGGGGATAGAGTTGGCAGGCCGCATTATAGCCGCACTAGAACGTGTTATCGATGGGGAGCGCACGCCCGCATTGCTCATCGATACTGGTACAGCACGCGTCGAACTCAGACTGCAAGATCAATATTACCGTAGCCTGGTACGCGAACTCAAAGCGCGTGGCAATGTGATTGGCACATACGAGTTACCATTACGTGTCTACCACCTGCCCACGCCGCCAACGGTTGTCGAATACAATGGCAAGCCTCGACTCTGCTATCAAGGCAACGCCTATACACTAGCGGTGGTAGCCCCCGATATCCTGCTCAACATCACCGATCTTAACCAGGCCGAGTACTGCACGCGCCAACACCTGCTCAACCGGCTCAGTCCTTCAGCACCTTCCGCAGCAACGATTCGCGGCAATATAGTGCATTATTGCTTCAAAGAACTGCTCAAAGAGCACGACCGGGGCCGAGCCAATGCGCTACAAGTTTCAATCCCAAACGGGTTGGGAAAGGACATTGGCCCCCTCCGCCTCCCCAGAAGGGAAGTACACACACCAAACCCTAATGAGTCAAGTGAAAATGCACTAGACACACTACACCGCCACCTAGAACAGGCATTACAGCTCAATAGCCTCGACATGGCGCTAGCGAATGTCTCCCTTGACGCCATGCGTGCTGACACGATGCCCCACCTGGAAAGTTTGGCTCACTGGTATGAAAACGAACGTGCTACACTCTGGGACATGCCGACCAGAGACCCGGCGCACTCTCCCCACACGGAAGGCAACCAGGTGCGAGCAGAGACCTTCCTGCTTGCACCTGAAATCGGTCTCCGTGGCCGCCTCGACCTGTTCTGGCAGCAAGCCAGTCGCCAACGGCTGCTAGAACTCAAAACGGGCGCTGCAACAGGAGACTTACCCAAAAGAGAGCATCGCTGGCAGGTACTCGGCTATCATGCGCTCTTAATAGTACGACGCGACTCGCAGATGAAAAAAGCATTGGCAACACTGCTTTATAGCGGCACGCCAGGACACGCGCAGGCCATTGGTATTCCTGCTACCATTCGTGAAATACAGCGTGTGAATGAAATACGCAATATTCTTATTCTTGAACACGTGACAGGTATCCCCTCAGCTCCCCCCGGTCCCTCACGCTGTACCCGCTGTTCCATGCTCAACCCATGCCAGCAGATCTCATCACTGCTGCAATGGCAGGCACCAGAACCGGAGCAGCACACAGCGCAACAATCAACAAACGAGACCATAGCCAATATCTTGCGTCCTCGGTCCGTCAGTACAGATGAAGATCGTGCCTTTTTTGCCAAGTATTACCGGTTATTACAGCTAGAGGGACGTGCTGGTGAAGAGCAACAGGCCATGCTCTGGAAGCTCTCCGTCGCACAACGTTTAGAGCGTGGTACAGCGATTGCAGATCTAGAGCCACTGGACGAGCCGGTTGTGAACAAAGACGGTTGGGAGCAGACCTTTCGCTGTCCCAACACGTCAGAATTGCGCGATGGGGACGAAATCTTGCTCAGTAACGACGATCCTATTGCTGGCGAGGTCGTCACAGGCACTATTCTCAAGATCAGCTCCGAGCACGTCACCGTCTGGACCCGCGAATTGATCACCCACCCGACCTTGCTTGATCGCTATGATAACGATATCGTGCACGTACGCACACAGCAAAACCTGTTACGCTGGTTACAGAGCCATGCCCATTTACGCGACCTTGTCGCCGGAAAAGTACGTCCACGCTTCACCGAACGTCCTTTCGCTGGCAGAAGCGACTTTAACATGGAACAAAACCTTGCAGTTGCACGTGCCCTACAGATGCAAGATTATCTCTTAATTCATGGTCCACCAGGTACAGGTAAAACGAGCGTCATAGCAGAGATTGTATGCAGATTCTGTGATCAGGGACAACGTGTACTATTGGCGGCATTTACCAACCAAGCCATAGACAATCTATTGAAACGTCTGGATAAAGAAGGTTGCCATGATTATCTGCGCCTGGGACATGAACGCAGCGTTGACGATCACGTCAAGCCACGCCTGCTTCAAACACTGGTTGATGCGATTGCCGATCCGACCAGCGTACACAGCTTGCTGCACCTGACACCCATTGTTGCCTCAACCACCGCTACCTGGTCGTCTGACAAATACTCACCTCCACCCTCGCAAGATGCGGAACACACTCTGGATGATCCAGGGTTACACTTCGACGTAGCGATTATTGATGAAGCGGGACAACTGACCGTCCCAGCGATACTAGGTGCACTCCGTTTTGCAAAAAAATTCATCCTAGTTGGCGATGAAAAACAGCTGCCACCGCTCGTCTTGAGCAAAACAGCTGCCGAACAGGGGCTAGCCATCTCGCTCTTTAGCAGCCTAAAAGTCCTGAACGATGAATACATACAGAAGCAACCATTGACCATCAGTGCCTGTGTTTCCCTGCGTACGCAATATCGCATGAACAAATGGATTGCCAATTTCTCCTCGACTGTCTTTTACGAGAAACAACTGCTTGCCCACTCATCCATCGCCAACCGGAAATTAATGTTTCCCACCACTACCAATAAACAGAGCATCAGCCGTGAAGCACCCACTATCAGTCGAGCCATTCATCCTGCATTCCCACTAGTCTTTTTAGATGTGCAAGCACTCACTACGCAACAAGCAAGCAGTATGCAATCTGATGGGGAAGCTATCGCTGAGCAGAGAGCAGACAAAAGAGATACCTATACCGAAACAAAAACCAGCAATGAGGAAGCACAAGCGGTACGAGTGCTCGTTGCGGCGCTGCTAGCCAGGGGTATTGCTCAACGCGATATCGGCATCATTGCGCCTTACCGTGCCCAGGTTGCCAATATTCGTCGCCATCTGTTCACCCACGATCCTAGCTTGCCATGGCAAGCTCTAGCGATAGATTCGCCATTAAGCGTGGATACGGTGGATCGTTTTCAGGGCGGCGAACGTAGCGTCATTATTATGTCATTTGCCACTTCCAGCGAGCCGCAGCAGCAGAGTCAGCGCCGCGAATTTTTGCTCAATCCCCACCGCCTGAATGTTGCGTTGACGCGCGCACAATGTAAGTTGATACTGGTTGGTTGTGTTCCTGCGCTGGAAAATCTGCCTATTTTTTGTCGGCTGATTACGTATTGTCGGAGTATGAATACGGTAGTTGGTTATGGAATGTAGAATAGGGCTACCACTCAGCAATCAGTGCAACTTGAATTTCTGACTG
>VBJK01000358.1 GCA_005879655.1 Chloroflexota bacterium
GTTTTCATGTCATTGAAACCCAGCTTTCACACTGTATCCATGGGCGTAATGGTGAATCGCTCGCCGACAGCTGGCAGTCCTGCCCCAGTGCATACCTGGGCACCACCGTCGCAGGCTTCCCCAATCTGTTCTTGCTGCTTGGCCCGAATACGGGACTGAGCCACAGCTCTGTGGTATTGATGATTGAGTCACAAATTGGCTATATTTTAAGTTGCCTGCACACGATGAAGCAGCACAAGCTCAGGGCGATTGAGGTCCTGCCCAACAGCCAAGCTATGTATAACACAGAGATAGAGCAACGCCTGCAAGGCAGCATATGGCAATCAGGGTGTGCCAGCTGGTACTTGAATGCTGAAGGGCGCAACACGACGATCTGGCCCGGCTTCAGCTTTGAATTTTGGCGCAAGACACGTTATTTTGATCTTGGTGATTATAGAGTATATAGATAGAAATAGAGATAGGAATTGGATATGGAGAGATCTGTAAAGATAGTAAAGAACGAAATGTCTATAGCGGTAAAGGCAGCGAAAGCAGGTGGAAAAGTACTTTTGGCGTACTTCAAAGATCAAAACTATCTTAGAAGGGCCAGGGAAGATCCTTCCCTACAGACAATTGTTGACCTTGCATCAGAAGAGGCAATACGTGGCATAATTCAAGCTGCCTTTCCAGATCACACGATAGAAAGCGAAGAGTCTGGAATGCTTTGTGTGAGGGGTTCAGAGTATCAATGGCTGATTGACGCATTAGACGGAGCCGAGAATTTTTTCCTGGGCATCCCGTATTTTTCCATCAGCGTTGCGCTTTGTGAGGATCATGATAAGCCACAGATAGCGCTGATTTACCAACCGGTCACTGAGGAATTGTATGGCTATTCACGGTACCTGGTGGAGTTTGGGGGGGAGACACCCCAAAGGATGAAGAGCCAAGGTGGGAGTGAGTCAGGATCTGCTATGGAGTCACGGGTGGCGTGGTACCATTGCATGCAAGAGAAGCAACCAGTCCGTTACCGTGCTGAGTATAATTTGTGGGAAGTGTTTGGTTATCAAGAGGTCCAGCAAATACTCTTAGATCATGGGACGTTTTCCTCGGAGAAGAAACCGTCAGGGGGCTTGCCATTGGGGTTAGGGATGTCTGACCCACCGCGTCATTGTCAGTTAGGTAGGCTGGTATCACAAGCGTTGACGCCAGGGCGACTTGGCGAACTGAGGCCCCGTCTGGTCCGATTTATAGATGAGATATTAGAGGCTGCTATAGGCAAGAAAAGGATGAATATCCTTTCTGAACTGGCATACCCGCTGCCGGTGCGTGTGATGGGCGAACTATTGGGGGTGCCGCCAACAGATCGGCAGCGTTTTGAGGGCTGGTCTTATCAACTGTATCGTCAGATGCTGGGCGTATCGGAACTCAAGAAGGACGAAATTGTGGGGTATATGTCGGAGTTGGTGAACGAACGCAAGAGCAAACTGGGTGAAGATCTGGTGAGTGCGTTGTTGGTAGCAGAGGACGATGGCGTGCGTTTAACGGACGAAGAAATTATCTCTGTATGCTTGGAACTGATGATGGCTGGCAATATGAGTGTCACAATCCTCTTGAGTTCAGTGCTTGCACGTTTGTGCCGACAGCCCAAGCTCTACCAGGCTCTGCGTCAAGATCCATCGTTAATAGGGGGAGCAATTGAAGAGACGTTACGGTATGACATGAGCACGATCAACGTGTGGCGTACTGCGCGCCATGATACGGTGCTGCAAGGGCAGGAGATTAAAGCAGGGCAGTATATCGTTTGCTGGACAGAGGCGGCCAATTTTGATGAAAGGTATTTTGCGGACGCTCTCCGATTTGATATGAGACGTTCTCCCAATCCTCATGTATCTTTTGGTCATGGCATCCATGCGTGTTTGGGTGCAGCTCTGGCCCGCTTAGAGGCACGCGTGGCCTTGGAGAGAATGGTTGCCCATTGCCCAGCTATGGGTCTGGATTTAGAGAAGCCTGTACAATTGATGGAGGACTTAGCCCGCTTTAGTCTGATACAGGCACTTGAAATAGCTGTAAATGATCAATTAGGCCATGGCTGACACGCGTCCCTTCTGCTCATTTCTTCATCGGCATATGTGACTATCTTCTCTCGTCAGAGCAGCGACTTACCACCAAGCAGTGCCTTCCAAGTTGCTCAAAATCGAAGATGGAGAGGAAGACGACCGGTAGCCCGAAAAGACGATGCCAAGATCATTTTTTGTGATATTCAGAGCAACTGCTAAAAACCCCTGATGTCAAGACATGACCCTTCTCTGCAAATATCAGGATGTTTGAAACGTTGCTTGACGAGGAGCCAAAGAGCAGGTACACTTCTCTGGTTAGAACTGTTTGCATGGCATGGAGCAGGTTCCTCATCGACCCTGTTCCTCGGTAAAGATCCCAAAGAGCGCTGAGCAATCCTCTGGAGAAGACTCTCCTCCTGCACGCACGTTCCCTCATATCAGCTAGCAGCATTGCTCCCGTCTCCTACGGCCTGCTCCTGGTACTTGCCTGCTGGCGCTGTGCCTTCAGGCAGTTCTTCTGCGCCTACAAGGGCGCATTGTGGCTGAAAGGATCTTTTCATGTCCTCTTTTCATGACTTCCCTTTGCACCCCGCGACGCTCGCGGTGCTGGCAACTATGCACATGACAGAACCTACCCCTATTCAGGCTCAGGCCATACCTGTGCTCTTAGCTGGCATTGACCTCGTGGGGCAATCTGCTACCGGCTCCGGCAAGACGGTCGCCTATGGCATCCCCTTGGTGGAAAGGATCGCACACAAGAAACGTGAGGTACAGGCCCTGGTTCTTGTGCCAACGCGCGAACTGGCTCTGCAAGTCCATACTGTGCTGAGCACTCTGGCCACCAGCCGCAGGCTTTCTACCACACTGCTGGTAGGAGGACGGCCCTATGGCAACCAAATCTCCGCACTGCGTTATGGATCGCACATTGTTGTAGGCACGCCAGGACGCGTCAAGGATCATCTCGATCGTGGCACCTTCGCGCTAAGCCAAGTCCGACTGTGTGTCCTCGATGAGGCCGACCAGATGCTCGATCATGGCTTCGCCCCCATCATTGAAGAGATATTGGCAACCACGCCTGACACACGACACATGGCTTTCTTTTCGGCTACCATACCCGATGGGATGGCCAAGCTGATGGAAAAATTCCTTCACCATCCCGTCACCGTTGACACGACACCCGCTCCTGGGACACAGAGCACCATTGAACAGGTTGCCTATCAGGTCCCACAGGGACAAAAA
>VBJK01000175.1:0-4017 GCA_005879655.1 Chloroflexota bacterium
CACCGAGTTGATAGGTCTACGTGATCCACTAGGTGGGTATCCACTCTTTTGGACACAGCACGAGAGCACCTTTGCCTTGAGCACCAGTCTCCGACCGCTTTGTGCGATGCTCCCGCAATGCTTACTTGGATTCTGCCAGACTTTGCTCGTCGCCATGCCCTACAGAATCGTGCGAGAGAAAATGCCTGGCAAAGCTATCAGCAGTGTCAGCAAACGGCTCTGTCCATGACCTTAAACGGAATTCTGAGTAGAGCAGGGGATGTGTTTCGATGGTCGATTGCAGCTCCCCTTGGGATTGCCCATGCCCATCCGTTTCTTGATCCACGTCTCTTAACCTTTGGTTTGGGCATGCAGTCGAGTATTGAGCCTGTGCCAGGGAAGATAAAGCCAGTGCTTGCCGAAGCTATGCGTGACAGGCTTCCAGACGTGATCAGATACCGACAGCAGAAAGTAGGTTTTAACGAAGTCTATTACCTGGGATTGGCACGGAATCTGCACCGTTTGGATGCTATGATTCGGCAAGCACCCCTTGAGGGAATGATTGACAAGCATATCTTCATCCAGCACCTCCAAGAAGGGCGTTTAGCTGGAGTTCCTCCACGTGGACTACAACACCTCACCTATATGCTCGCGCTCCTCAAGTGGCTCTGCATGCAGCAAGAGTGGTTGCAGGTTCGAGACAAAATAAATATAGCTTTCAGATTCCCCATTCGTCCTCCTTCTTATTGAAGTGTTTGTTCTTCTTGGTGTGGCTATTATGCATTCAGTTTGACAACCGTTACCCCATCGCCACCCTCCGCAGGAGGTGATGACGAATATGACTTCACCAACGGATGATGTGCGAGTTGCTCGCGGACTGCTGCTCGCAACGCGCCTGTGCCCTTGCCATGTACAATACGCACAGAAGCCATCCCGGCTAGTGCTGCATCGTTCAGATAGCTCTCCATCTCCTCTAATGCCTGCTCAACGCGCCAACCACGCATATCCAGTTGTAACGCGACGGTGGGACGATCTTCGTAGCGCGGCACCGTAATGTCAGGTGCTTCGCGTTCTTGAGCCGCCTTGCGCTTGCTAACACGCTCGACAATGTCAGCGCTCACACGGAAACGTAGTGCGCCCAGCCGTAACTCGGCTTCGCTATGATCAGTCGAGAAACCTATGAGTTCGGCGATCTGTCCACCAAGGCTAGGCACGCGCACACTATCACCAATCTGTAATGGTCCTTCGAGCTGTTCGCCTTCCGGTTGCTGAGCCTTCTTGCGTACTGGTCCGGGAAGCTCAGTCACTTTCTCAGTAAGGCCACGTGTCATATCGCGTGCTTTATTCAAATGTTCGCGTGTTGTATGCGTATGGCTAACATCGACCTTGATCTTTGCCAGTTGCGTCTGTACCTGCTCTAATTCACGGCGTGCTTGGCCACGAGCCTCATTGAGAATGCGTACACGCTCTTCTTCCAGGTGATGACGCTCCTCTTCCAACTGTTTGCGCTGGTACTCAGCCTCAGCCCGCTCCATACTCAGGTGGAAACGCTCATCTTCAGCTGCCTTGCGCTCAGTCTGTAGTCCCTCCAGCAGGTTCTCCATTTGTACACCAGTGCTGCCCAGAAACTGGCGACCGCGCTCAATGATGGCCGGATTCAGCCCCAGACGGCTCGCAATGGCTAATGCATTACTGCGCCCAGGCAGACCAATACTGAGCTTGTAAGTCGGCGAGAGCGTCTCAATATCGAACTCAACTGAGGCGTTGACAACACCCGCTAGCTCGTGCGCAAAGGCTTTGAGTTCGGTATAGTGCGTCGTTGCCACAGTACTGACGTGGCGTTCCAGTAAGTATGACAGAATAGCACGAGCTAGCGCCGAGCCTTCGCTGGGATCAGTTCCCGCCCCCAGTTCATCAAAGAGGACCAGCACACATGGTTGCTCGCGTTGCGCCTTGACCAGCGTTTCGGCTAGCTTCCCGTGAATGTCGGGTATACCCCGTTGCTGCAATTCATCGATGCGCTGTAAGATTTCAATGATGCGGCTGAGGTGTGACGAGAAGGTACTCAAGCTCTGCTCAATGCTCTGCTCATCACCGATATCGGCAAAGACATCCTCAAAGAGTGCAATATCCGATCCCTCATCTACAGGGATATGCAGACCAGCCTGGGCCATCAGTGTCAACAGCCCCACAGTCTTCAAGGCAACCGTCTTCCCACCGGTGTTCGGGCCAGTGATCACCACCATAAAGAAATCGCGCCCCATCGTGAAGTTGATCGGTACGACCTTGCCAGTCAACAGCGGATGGCGGGCATTATAGAGATTGATCAGACCCTGATCGTTGAGGCGCGGTTCACTTGAGCGCGTCATACGAGCATAACGCGCCTTGGCCAGATGCATATCGAACTCGGCCAGTAGTTCGACGGCAATCTTGAGCGACTCAGCTTCTAGCCCAATCTCATTGGACAATACCCGCAAGATACGCTCGATCTCCTGCCGCTCCTCAATCTGCAACTCGCGCACACGGTTATTCAACTCAACCACGACCATCGGCTCGATAAAGACGGTCGCGCCACTGGACGATTGATCGTGCACAATACCCCGTACCTGACCCTTACTTTCGGCTCTGACCGGGATGACGTAGCGGTCGTTACGGATGGTAATAATTGGCTCTTGTAGCGCGGAACCAAACTCGTTGACGAGTGTACGCAGACGCTCTTGCAGACGCTGATTTGCACCCCGAATGTCAAAACGGATCTTGCGTAGCGTCGGGCTGGCAGTATCCAGCACTACACCCTCTTCGCTCACTGTTTCTTCGATGCGGTACACAATGCGGGGTCGTTGCGGTATATCGCCACCCAGCCTGTGTAGCAGAGGAAATTCATCGGCATCAAGCTTATCGAGCGCACGTGCTACATAGAGGGTACTACGCACCGTTTCCAACACTTCCACCAGATCGCTGGACGTGAGGATACCATCGCGTGCAGCGCGCACCAGTAGCGGACGAATATCATGAGCGCCACGCACACCGATGTCTGCATTCAGATCAATTAAACGCGTGGCTTCGGTAGTATAGGTCAAGCGACGTTTGGCTTCCTCCATATTTGGGGTTGGCTCAAGTGCCATGACACATGCTTTACTGGCCGAGAAGGCGGCTTCCCTGGCAACCTTGGCCAGTATTTTTGGATATTCTAGAGTATTTAGACTCTTCTCGTGCATATTTTTGATAGATATCCTTAAAACACATATGCGCCCGGCTGTGGGCGCAGACTTTCATACGTACGTGTAAGAATCAAGTAAAATGACAGTGACAGTATACTACAACTTACTACGTAATAGGTGACAATCTCTTGCGGGCTTCATTGTATGATAACCGATCAATCTCCGAAAAGATATTTCTTAGTGTGCTGATTATTAAGCTGCAAGCGTTTGAGGCTTGGGGATCTCCCACCCTAAATCTCTAGCAGTTTCAAGCCACAATTCAATTACTTCGAGAGCATTTTTAATTGCCTCTTCATACGTCTTGCCGTGTGTCCTGCATCCAGGAAGTTCTGGTACACTCACAACATATATCTTATCTTCTTCATCCCATTGAATGAGCATTGAGTAATGTTCAGGGTTCACAGTTTTTCTCCTAGCTTTTTTAGCGCATGGCGAACATCTTTGACTTGATATTTTTCTGCATCGTCTCCATCTTTGCCAGAAATCGTTACACTAGAGCCAGGAAATGCGGGGTGTACCCACATTGTATGACTTCCTTTGGCTGGTCGCTGCGTAAATCCTGCTCGTGCTAAGGCGGCTTTGAGCTGTCTAATTTTTTGCGGCATTTGCCCCTTCCTATCCAACCTTTAGAGAAATTATAACATACCGTGCTGAACACTTTAAAGATCAGATGTGGAACTCTTTCCGCTAACAACCGTATAACTAGGGGGACAGAGTTGCTGGCAGAACAGAGCAGACAGAGCGTATGCCAATTACACAATGTCCATCTCTAACCTAGCAGGTAGACGCGTACTTAGCACTAGTCTGTGCTGTATAC
>VBJK01000175.1:4027-40333 GCA_005879655.1 Chloroflexota bacterium
GCTGAGCATTCACGCTTCTGCCCAGGGTGCGGAGCCCCTGCGGTGGACACGCAGCCCTCTAATCTTGTAACGCCTGCTGGCATACAGGAGGTAGAGCATGTTGTGCCATCATCACCGCCACCTGGTACGCTATCCGCTCCAACGGCCCCGCAGGCTTGGCAACCAACTCAGCCTATATCGATAAGGGCAGAGCATGAGGCAGCTGCACACTCACCGCAACAACTGCCTCCCTCTCAGCTGCCTGACCCATTATCACATTATCAAACGGGATCTCGTGTACTAGAACAGCAAAATAATAAAAAACAGTCAAAGAATGTAGCAAAGCGGACACGGCGTCGTGGTGGTTGCATGCTCGGTTGTCTTGGGACACTTGTTCTGCTACTTCTGCTCGTAGGGGCAAGTTGGATATTCGTGGCCCGTCCGTATCTGCACAACATAGTGCAAAGGCAGCTCGATCAGGCAATGGCGAATGCTGTTGATTCTGTGCCGACTTTACCTGCACAGTTGCCGCCGCCGGGGCCATTGACAGTAACAGACGCAGAGCTAAACAGCTTGCTGGCGCGCAACTTAGTTTCGTCTAGCCCGGTGCAAAATGCTCAGGCGCATATTGCGTCTGGTGCGATACATCTGACCTTCGATGCTTACGGCCAAGCGTGTGCAATGAGCGTTACGCCAGTCCTTGAGCAGAACGGACACCTTGTGGCGAAAAATGTCACGGTCGAAGGGATCATGGGACTGGTGATGTCCCCTGAGGAGATAACTGCCACCATGAATCGCCATCTAGCCGCTGCACAATCACGTATCAATCACCCGATAAAAAAGTTTCAGATACGAGATACTACCATCGATGTTCAATTAGACTAGTGCCATTCATTGCATGATGCTATTGCCATGAGTGGCACCATGAGCGGAACATGTGCCGCGTTTGCGGCGACTGACACCAACGAAGACGCCGGGCATGAGCAGGACAAAAAGTGTAACAACATGCAAACTGCTAGTTCTAGATGATGTGATCCGAGCTTCGCTATGTGGTGTAGCGATGATAGGACAGGTACTGGATGCTGATTGAGTGGGGGCAGGAACCGTATAAACATTATCATAATTGGGGAGTGAGCCGTTATTATTCTGTCCCAGAGGCCAGTAAACGAGCGCGGCTCGTCCGATAATGTTGTTCTTCGGAACACAGCCCCAGTCGCGCGAGTCAGAACTGCCAGCCCGGTTATCGCCCAGCACAAAGTAGGCATTCTCTGGTACAACACGATTGGTAAATGACGGGTAAGGATTCCCCTGACGCCGAGCAACAACATATGGTTCATCGAGCTGTTTCCCATTTACTGACACGGTTGTGTTCTGGATGCTAATCACATCGCCAGGTAGACCAATAATCCGCTTAATATAGTCTTGTGACGGATTAGGCGGGGCAATAAAAACGATGGTATCACCACGCGCTGGAGGATGAAACAGGTAGGACCATTTATCTACAAGAATCAGCTGTTGATTGTGTAAACCTGGTTCCATACTCATACCGTCGATGTTAAAATTCTGTACGGCCAGACGGATTACCAGGAACATAAGTACTGTCAAAACAATGGTTTCAATGATTTCTCTGACTAGCCGATAACGCTTCTCAAAATCAATTTGTATTTCCACCTGTTTCCCCTTACGCGGTGTATCTTCAAAGTTGACGTTATTGTGTACCAGTTCTAGCGGCGACTCTTTGCTGGACAGAAGCAAAGACGGCAGATACGTCGGGCAAGAGGCCGTTGTTATCCATGCCGAGCGGCCAGTAGATGAGCGTGGCGCGCCCTATGATATTCTTCCTTGGCATAAAGCCCCAGGACCGTGAGTCATAGCTACCCATACGATTATCCCCCATCACAAAGTATTCGTCGGGTGGCACGACAAGGTCGCGTACTGGCCTGTCAGTTGGTGAGGCTCCCATGCGCTGTGAGTCCACATAAGACGACTCGTCGAGTCTTACTCCATTGACCGTAGCATGTCGGGCTGCGGAGGAGCCACAAAAACGATTACATCCCCACGTGCAGGGGGATGAACGACATAACTCCCCTTGTCTACCATCAGACGCTCGAAATTATGCAGCCGTGGTTCCATGCTGGTGCCCTGAATATTAAAATTCTGTACGGCTAGATTGATGATCAGGAACATAAGAACCGTTAAAACGGCGGTCTCAATGACCTCACGAACGAAACGATAACGCTTCTCAAAATTCAATTCTGCGTTCATACCTTCTTTATCATAGCACATTTGAGGCATGTGCTATCTCCACTGGCGTATTCAGATAACAGATCATGATGATCTGTGTGATCTATTTTATTGTAACCGGTTCATTACATCCTACGTGGATTACACAATAGGACGTTCCGTGTGGGGGAGCATATTACCCCTTGACGACGGAAGCAGAGTATAGTAGTGTTAGGTGGAACGTTTGTATCAAACTATTACCTAAGTTTTACTGATCTGTAGTATACAATACGTGCTCCCTGGCAGCTGCTGGGAAGGAACTTTTCTAGTAATTTACGGTAGTAAGTGACCGATGGTTAGAATGCTATGCCACAAGATAAAATTGTTGTCCGTGGTGCAAAAGAGCACAATTTAAAGAATATCAATGTTACCATTCCGCGTGATAAGTTGGTAGTCATTACAGGACTTTCTGGTTCCGGCAAGAGTAGCCTTGCTTTTGATACCATCTTCGCAGAAGGGCAACGCCGCTATGTTGAGTCATTGTCGGCCTATGCACGCCAGTTTCTGGATAAGATGGAGAAGCCGGATGTCGAGCATATCGATGGACTTTCCCCGGCGATCTCTATTGATCAAAAGGGTGCCACTCATAACCCACGTTCTACTGTGGGGACCGTGACTGAGATCTATGACTATCTACGGCTGCTTTATGCACGCATCGGGCACCAGCACTGCCCCAAATGCGGACGCGAGGTCAGTCAACAAACGCTTCAGCAGATTGTTGATGCGGTGCTGAGTCTGCCAGAGGGTGAGCGTATTCTTTTGTTAGCGCCGTTAGTGCAGGGACGTAAAGGTGAATATAAAAATGTCTTCGAGGAGATGCGTCGCTCCGGTTACGTGCGTGTGCGTGTAGATGGCGAAATTCGTGAACTCGATGAGGAGATTGAACTAGATAAGCAGAAAAAACATACTATTGAGGTTGTAGTTGATCGTTTGGTTATTCGTACAGGGAAGAGTTCAGTGACTGAGCGCTCTGCTGCAACGCTCAAAATGGTGGCTGAACGGCCAGCGCTCTACGATGTGAATGCACCCACAGCCTTGCAACACGACGAAGAGGATGGGGCTAACGTGCCACTGCCTGAAGGCGTTGACCCGGCATTTCGCCAGCGCCTGACCGACTCGTTGGAGACGACTCTCAAGCTTGGCAATAGCGTTGTGCTTGTCTCAGTAGTAGGCGGTGAAGAGATTCTTTTCTCGGAGAAAGCGGCCTGTGTTTATTGTGGTATCAGCTTGCCAGAGGTCGCACCTCGTACGTTCAGCTTTAACAGTCCACACGGTGCCTGTCCCACCTGTACGGGTCTTGGCATGCAGCGAGAACTGGATGCCGAACTGATTGTCACGCACCCTGAACTCAGTATTTTAGAAGGTGCGATCGCGCCATGGAGTAAGGTTGTGAATGGCAGTCAGTGGTACAGAACGATTCTGGAAGCGCTGGCCCATCGCTATAGCTTCGATCTTGAGGCTCCCTGGCAGGATCTCAGCGAAGATGTCAAGCACAAGATCTTGTATGGCTCTACTGAACCATTGCATATTCGCTATACCAATCAAGGTGGCCAGACCAAAGCTCATGCTGTTCATTTTGAAGGTGTTATCTCTGAGCTAGATCGGCGCTACAAACAGACTGAGAGCGAGATGATACGCGAAGAGATCGAAGGATATATGTCCTCACGCCTGTGTCCCGCTTGTCGCGGTGCCCGGCTGAAACCAGAGGCATTGGCCGTGACCATCGGTGGGCGCAATATTGTACAGGTGACAAGTCTTTCGATTGTGCACGCCCAGCGCTTCTTTGAGGAAGTTGATAGTAGCGGGCATGTATCAGAAAAAGCAGTAGTGCCAGTGCATGGCTATCCTAAGCAACAAAGTAGCGATGAGCCACAGCCCAGCGATCCACTGGCAAAGATCGATACCGAAGGTCCACTCGTCCTGAGCACATTGAGCGAGCGAGAGCGCTTTATTGCCCGTCAGGTCTTAAAGGAGATTGGGGCACGTCTGCAATTCTTACTCGATGTTGGGCTGGACTATCTGACGCTTAATCGGGCCGCCATGAGCCTTTCCGGTGGCGAGGCGCAGCGTATTCGTCTGGCAACGCAGATCGGTTCTGGTCTGATGGGTGTGCTCTATATTCTGGACGAGCCGAGCATCGGTCTGCATCAGCGCGATAATGAACGACTGATCAAAACGTTGGTTCGTCTGCGCAACCTGGGCAATACACTGCTGGTTGTCGAGCACGATGAAGATACGATGCGAGCCGCCGACCACATTATCGATATTGGGCCAGGCGCAGGGGAACACGGCGGAAAAGTGGTTGCCGAAGGTACCTTCGAGGAGATCATTGCCAATCCCGCTTCGCTGACCGGCGATTACCTCTCACGACGCAAACGCATTGAACTGCCACTGGAGCGCCGTCCGGGCAATGGGCATAATCTTGTCATCAAAGGTGCACGAGAAAACAATCTGAAGGATATCACAGTTGAGATTCCTCTAGGTAAGTTTGTGCTTGTTACGGGTGTATCTGGCTCCGGCAAGAGTACGCTCATCACCGATATTCTGTACCGCAAATTGTCGCATGTCTTTGCTCGTGCACACGAGAAACCCGGCGATCACGATACTATTGAAGGGTTGGTAGCACTGGATAAAGTGATTGACATCGATCAATCGCCCATTGGGCGTACACCTCGTTCTAATCCGGCAACATATACTAATGCCTTTACTGGTATCCGCGAATTATTCTCTCAGGTGCCGGAGGCGCGTATACGCGGCTACATGCCGGGGCGTTTCTCATTTAACATCAAAGGTGGACGCTGTGAAGCGTGTAGGGGTGAGGGTATCGTCAAGATCGAGATGAATTTCTTGCCCGATGTCTATGTACCCTGCGAAGTTTGCCAGGGGAAACGTTACAACCGTGAAGCGCTGGAGATCCACTACAAGGGCAAGTCCATTGCTGATGTACTGGATATGACCGTTGAGGAGGCTACAGACTTCTTCTCTAATGTGCCCTCGGTTTACAACAAGATGAAAACGCTCAATGACGTAGGTTTGGGTTATATGCGCCTGGGGCAGCCCGCTACGACGCTCTCCGGCGGTGAGGCGCAACGTGTGAAGCTAGCCACTGAACTGTCACGCCGTGCCACAGGACGTACGATGTATATCCTGGATGAGCCAACCACGGGCCTGCACTTCGCTGATGTTGACCGTTTGCTGGATGTTTTGCAACGGCTGGTTGATGCGGGTAACTCTATTGTTGTGATCGAGCATAACCTGGATGTGATCAAATGTGCGGACTGGATTATCGATCTTGGTCCCGAAGGCGGCGATAAGGGTGGTCGTGTCATCGCGCAAGGTACGCCGGAGGAGGTGGCAGAAAACGAACAATCTTACACGGGCTATTTCCTCAAGCGTATGTTCCAGCTGGAAAGTAAGGTTGGAGTCTACTAGAGGTGGTACATCACAGCAAAGTTGAGCGAGTTTCGAACTTTAATGGCAATTCGCAAGCATTTGAGCTTGAGCACTTCAAAAATCGCTCAACCTTGCCGTCATCTACCATGCATGTATACACACATCTAGATTCCGGTGAAAACGACCGTACACTTGGCTGATCAGCTGATATTTGGACCAGAGGCTATAGAGTCGAGTAGAATAAGAGGAACCTCCTTTACGGCATCCCACGAGAAGTAAAACTTATCCATTGCCTCTGGACTGACTACCCATCTTTTGTGGCCGTTAGAAATCAGATAGACTTGTGGAGTATTAAAGCCTCTAGCTAGGATTGCTCCACTAGTGATGCTGGGACCTTCCTCTATTTCGTTGGGTCCCATCATCGTCAATAAGGTACACTTGTGGTTGATTCGGGCTCTTAATCCGAACTCCTGCTAAATCGGGGCGTCTAGTCATAGTCTTTTCTCCTTTTCACGGGTATCGGGTATACGAGACCTCATGATGCTTGAGAAGAAATGGTCTCTCCTCACAATAGGCATATATCAGGCAGAAAGTGTGGATGAGCAACCTACACAGGAGCACTACAGCTTATAGCCCTAAGAGAGAAACTGAGGGTTATGTGTAATATACATGCTACAAAGATAAAAAGTCAACGAACAAGTGTTCAGGTGAAACAAAAGAGTCTCGTTTCCTCTGTTCTTCTTATTTGGCTATCAAGGCGGCATCTTTGTTCTTGCCGCCGGAGGCGGCATAAGGGAAGAAAAGGGGTATTTGGGACACCCCACACCCCGCCAGGGAGGCTACGGCCCCTGGACCCCCGCTTAACGCGCATCGTAGGGGTAACTCTTGCGTTGGGCTTGTCCTGCCTACTGCAAAATGACAAACTGCATCGGCGCAAGCTCAAGTTGAACAAATAACGACGTATCAGGATGGCTTTGCACCGTCACAAATTCCCCCTCACCGTAGAGAAAATTCATCCTGTCACCTTTTTGGTGAAGCACACTATCTACAACTACATAATCCTTGCGCGACTCAGTAGTCGATGTATTATAAGCTACCAGAACTTCCTGGTAGGCGAGAATGCGGGAAAATGCTAATGTACAGGGATGCCCTTGCGGAAAACCAAAGTCGTGCCCGTTCCCCGATATTTGCCGGAAATACATGCGACCGAAGCGTAGGGCCTCCGTTGTTCGGCAAACATGAGCAATCTTGACAATCTCTTGATAGATGGTGGCATCGGGATTGAGATAGTTTTGTTCCTGATCCAGCAGGTCAAACATAGGCTCCCGAATAAACTTGTCATTCTGGCCGTGGCCAGCGAAGCCTTGCTCGGTGCCATAGTAGATGCACGAGGCTCCCAGAGCACAAAGCAGATAGCCTATACCAGCTATCACCTGGGCATCGTGAGCACCTGTTGCAAAGCGCTTTTTATCGCCTTGCCCAACTTGATCATGATTATCCAGGAAAGTAACTAAGAAGCGTCCCAACTCACCACGGTTTAGCGCGTGGCCTCTCAAGTTCTCATAACGACGAATAAGATCGGCTGGCGCGCTAAGCCCTTTGATAGCCCCTGGTAGCGTCCAGTAGAGCGGGAAATCAAGCACGGAATTAAGACCAAAATAGATATTTCCATCATTAGCATTGACTGGAGTATTGGGACCAGTATAGCGATCAATGGCATCATCGCCAGCGATCAGCTCGCCGAACAAGAAAAAACTGTGCTTGCCCAGGCCCTGGGCAAACTCGCGGACTCCCTGGCAAAAACGGCTCACTGCCAACGCTCCCATGTGTTTGACGGCATCCATGCGAAATCCATCGATATCCGCCTCGCGTATCCAGTAGCAGTGTGCCTTGACTAAGGTATCGAGCAAGCGCAAGCCATCGGCATCATCATCATTATCATAATCCTTCAGAGAAAAAAAATCTCCGTGCTCATACTCAGGGTAAGCATCCCAGTTCCGAATTTGTCCCCTGCGATGATAGAACTGGGGATTGCGCAGTTCCAGAGGCACCGGTCGGTTATCTAGCCGCCAGCCTCCAAAAGGGAATTGGAGGTCATTGGAATAATCGTATGGATGATCTGATGGATAGAACCAATTGTCCCCGGAGTGATTAGTCACCACATCTAGAAACACGCGCATGCCAAGGGAGTGGGCAGCATCGACTAGATCAATCAAGTCCTGCTTGGTACCAAAACGGGGATCGATAGCGAGGTAGTTTTGGATGGAGTAGCCATGATAGCTGCCAGTGTCAGGATCAGGAGAACCATTATTCTCAAATATGGGACTTAACCATAGCGCTGTACAACCAAGATTTTTAATGTAATCCAGATGAGTTAGAATACCGCGCAGAGTACCACCGCAGAAGTTGCCCAACCGTGTGGCAACTTGCGCGGATATCTCGTCGAGGTTATTTGCCTTGTCAATTCTCTCAGCTCGTGCCGACGTGCGCGCCGTAGCACGATGCCGGTCATCGTGAAAGCGATCAACGAGCAGAAAGTAAATAAATTCTTCACGCCATTCACGTACAGAGTTCCAATATGTTTTTCCAGAGATAGGGGACAAATCAATTTCCGTAACTGAAGTTGGGCTGCTCATGGAAATGTTCTCCTTCATAGATGGCCTGCCGAAGGTGGATGGGGAATACCTACTGTTACATCCATATCGGCATTGCCGTCCTGTCCCTCTAGTGATTTTGGCAATGGCTTGTCAAGCACAGCCGGGAGAGCGCCATGGCGTTGGCGATAATCAATCCAGATAAAGAGCGCAATCATCGTCATACCAACCAGGCCAAGCCCCAGTAGTTTGTAGATGCGCGACAGGAAAAGCGCCAGCACGCCAAACAGGAACGTAAAGCCATAAAACACATAGCAGAGCTGTTGCACCGTCAGGCCAGTAGCCAATAAACGGTGGTGGATATGGTTCAAATCGAAATGAACCGGGGATTGACCACGTCTGATACGACCAATCATAACCACCGCCACATCCAGGATCGGTATACCCAACACCATTAAGGCGAGTGCTGCTTTGGCCCCCCCGATAATCGAGAGTACTGCCAAACCGAGACCCAGAAATTGCGAGCCGCTATCCCCCATAAAGATCTTCGCAGGATGCCAATTGTGCGGCAAGAAACCCAAAACCGCACCCGTAAAAATCGCTGAGAGAATAGCAAGGCTGTATTGGTGCAGAGTCCAACTGATGATCGTGATGAACAAGCCAGTTAGACCGACAATACCAGTGGCGAGGCCATCAGAGCCATCGATCAGATTGACCGTATTCATCATACCAACAATCCAGAACCACGTCAAGAGAATCGCCGGGACCGCCAACCAGGTGATAGCGGTATCGTGGATGAACAGCGTCAATATCGACTCCTGAAACCAGGGCAGATTATCGCGATGAAAAAAAGGATTACTAAAACCGAAGAAGAAGGTTCCGTGGAATTGGCCAGCAAAAGGACCGAGCACAATCACTACTGCAACCGTCTGGGCAAGTAATTTTGGGAGAGGCTTCAGGCCCTTTATATCGTCATAAGTATGCACGATCACAATCAGTATACAGGCGGCCAGGAGCAACCAGTAACGTACCAGCTCATCTCCCTTTACCTCCTGACTAAAATTCGTTGCATACACAGCAAGCGATACCAGCACGAAGGACAGAAACATCGCAACCCCACCCAGGCGCGGCACCGCCTTTTTATGCAATCTTCTCCGCTCCACCGTGGGACGATCCAGCCAGCCAGCTCTACGACACCACCCAATCACAGCGAAGCTCAATAGGTACGTAACCAGAAATGCAACGACCCCTCCAATGAGGACAAAGAGAAAACGTTTGGACAAGAGTGACAAGAATAGAGAATAAATGATTTGCAACAGCGCCATGCGGATGCCCCTTATAAGAGAGAATTAACTATAGCATGATTATTGGTAGATCCCAAAAGTATGATCCCTTGTGGTCGATTATAGATCTCCCTCACCGAAAACGCAAATGAATATTTTCTTTGCGGTACTCACGAAGGGAGGTAGACTTGTAGTAGGCGGTCCCATCCGGCATAGTCCTTGCGGCAGGTGACAGTAGATTGAGGCCAAAGGTCAAGGAGCAGGCGTGTTAGCGCTTCACTCTGTTGATATCCAATTTCCAGCAACATGACTGCTCCTGCTTTCAACTTACCAGAGTGTTGCGCATCTCTGCATAATTGTTGCACAAGCGATAGCCCATCCGGGCCGCTAAAGAGTGCCAGATGGGGTTCGTAAGCATGAATGTCAGCCGTTAGGAGCGTCATTTCAGTAGTACCAACATAGGGCAAATTAGCACACAGCACATCAACCGGCTCTGGCAAGGGGTCTAGTAAATGGCCTTGCAAGAGACGGACACGTTGCTCAACTTGGTGACGCTGGCCATTCAAGTGCGCTACCTCCAGTGCAGCAGCAGAGATATCGCAGGCATAGAGATAGGGAAGGCGAGGTTCCTCCACCCCGCAGCAATGGCGCGCCTGATGTGCTGCAATGCTACCTCGACAAGCAGCTCGGTTTCAGGGCGAGGAATAAGGACACGAGCATCGACCAGCAGATCGAGGCCGTAAAACTCGCGATGCCCGGTGAGATAAGCGACAGGTTCTCTCTGTGCTCGTCGCCTGATCAGGGCCAAAAACTGTTGCTCTTGCTCCGCTGTTATCTCGCGCTCTGGATAGGCAAAGAAGGTGGAACGCTCAGTACCGAGCACATGACTCAACAAGACCTGAGCGTCCAGACGGGCACTCTCCACTCGCGCTTGAGAGAGCTGTGCCGTTGCTTGTGTCAACACATCTTTTATCGTAAGCATGTGACTTCCCTGATCTAGAGAGGCTGGCGACCAGCAATGCCGGTATGCAGATAATGCCAGAAGGAGATCCTTCCCTCGCCAAGCCTCCAGCATAAATACACCTCCTCACCATCACGTAAGCTCAAAAAGTCAATCAAACCAGTCTCAGCATCTTTGAGTTCGCAGCCAAAGGTGCTCAGTTCATCCATTGCATTACGTAACTGCTGAGTCTGTAAAGTAAGGTCCCTTTGGAGCTTATGGATGCGCCCATGCAAATGATGGCCATTACCCAGTGCCAGCATCTGCATGGCTTCAAGTTCTCCTTCTAGTAAATGCATCTGCTGATAAGATTCCTGGATCTTGCGTAGCACAATTGTAATCTCAGGTAATAGCGCCTCTGCTTCTTCACGCGTGAAATAGTGGGTCATAATTACCTATCTTTCGCCGTCTAGCATCCATCGTGCCAACTATGAATAAGGGCAAGTGCCGAAGACATTATACAATAATCCCTTGGAGAGGATGCAAAGCTAGCAAGCGTAACCGCCATCCATCAACCACTGGTAATATTTCACTTGTTTGCTTTTTGCCCTATTTTACTAGTATAAACATTAGGTAATACACGTATACTCTTTAGAGTTATGCATATCGACATGGCGGCTTTTCTTCATATTTGATCATGTAAGACTATGTGATAGAACTGCTATGGGAGCTTCTATCAGAACTCTAATAAATTTTAAAATGCTGAGGAATACCATGCTTATGTTTGAAATCCAGCTGTTCGGAAAATTCTGTGTTCGGTACAATGGACAGATATTAGATGGTTTTGATGCTCGCAAGGTGCAGGAGCTATTTTGTTACCTGCTATTACATAGAGATCACGCGTATTCACGTGAGATGCTAGCTAGCCTGTTGTGGCCTGATAGCACCACTGCACAGTCAAAAAAGAATTTACGGCAAGTCCTCTGGCAGCTGCAATCTGCATTGAGATCTACAAACAAGCCAATTGACAACTGTATGCTACTCGTCGATGCTGATCAGATTCAGCTTGCTGCACGAGCTAACCTCTTCTGGCTTGATGTGGCAGTGCTTGAGCAAGCGTGCAAGTTGGTGCACAAAATATCCGGTCAGGAGATGGACGCACAAAAGGCACAAGTTCTGGAAGACCAACTTACTCAAGATCGGTGTCTACCAGCCTTGTGTGATAGCGTTGCGTCACACGAAGAGACAAATGACCTCCTACCCGTTGTACTGGATCGCTTAATGCAAATGCAAGCAACCCTATGCGATCTGCAATGCGAGATACAGCAGAGTATACAGGTGCTGAAACAGGCGCTACCTGACTCCACTGTATCCCACTGATACATACAGTTACCTGATCGGTGTGGGTGTCACCACCGGCGTTGGTGTTGCTGTAGGTAGAGTGCCAGGCGTGGGTGTCGTGCCCAGAGCAATATTCAGGTCATCAAAGGTTTTTAAATTGACAATCTGACCATCGCCCGCTGTATACGTACCAGTGACGGTATCGCCTGGCTGTACCAGCGGCAGTTTGGGTGAAAGGGACAGGTTAGCGGTAAAGAGAAATGGCTGCTTCTCCACTTGCAGATAATAGAGTGTATTGCCATTGACCTGTACAGACGAGACGCGTAAGACCTTGCCGGTTACTGTCTGCGTATTAGTCGTCGCCGTGCCATTATTTGCCTGTTGCGTCAGCCACTGCTGATAATCCTGCAATGCTTGCGGGAGCGAAGTATCAAATTGCACATTACTGCCGTTCAAGTTTTTGGCATCAACGATACCGACGGCTTGGAAGATGGCACCACTGCCTGTACTTTGCACATAGATAGCAACCCAAGTGGGCGTATTATAGATCTGATATAACTGAACGCTGGCAACACCATAGTTACGAATATTTGCACGCGTTGATACGAAGGTCTTTTCCACATTATCGCCAATGCCAACACCTTGCAAAGGATAGAAGTCAGCCTGATTCTTATGCGTATTGAACAGAAAAACGCCCGTGCTGGAGTTATCCTTGGCGGAGGATGAGGTCATAGGAATCAGCCAGACAGGCTGATCGACATTGTTATAGAGTAGCTCTGGCTGGCTGGCTGGTGCCTGCTGTCCTAAGCCGGAAGGATTGAACCACGGAGCAGAATGATATAATCCCCACCACTCTAAGTACTGCGTGACCGTATCGGCTGGCATGACGCGGTCAACCCAACTGGGCACATCCTGGGGCCGATATTTCGTAATTGCTCCAGTGTGGGCATCGACCAGCAACACCTCGGTAAGTGAATCTCCAACATAGCCGCGAATAGGTTGCATTAACGAGATGGTCCAGTAAGGATGGTAGTTATCGTCCACCTCTAAAGTGGGGTCAAGCAAGCGTCCGTAGGTGTAGCCGCTCAGGTAGACGTGGCGTAACAGATCCTGGTTGAGTAGCGCCCCTGGCAAGTAGCCGAGCGAAGTGCTAGGCTGTACCTGGTCAGTACGCAGTTGAGGAACCGCCTGGGGATCTTCGGCATCGACCACAACAAAGCCGGGGGTTGTTGAACTGGAAAGGTTGACAAAGATGTTGTTGTACCGCAGCGGCGAGACATAATAGAGATGACCCTTAATAGATTGCAGTGTATAGCTATCGGGATTCAGTTGGTACGCCGACCCAAGATTCTGCCCGTTTGAACCAAGTATCTGTTGTCCTTTATAGGATGCCACGCTCTGACTGACCAGCACAATATGCCTCGCGTCCGTAGGTGGTAGCACAGAGGAGGTCTGCATCTTCACATTTGGTATTGTGGCTAATGCCTTGGCATTGACATCAAACCAGGTGGTAAAGATAGTAATCAAAACCGGAGCTGCAATACCAATTCCACCAGCGGCAATCAAGCCAAGGATACCAGCCGCAACAGCGCCACGTGAATAATTTGTTGTGGCGCTTTGACGGGTAGAACTACGCGTTGAGGAGAGGCTTGCACCCTGGCTAGTGGCGGCAATATCCTCCAGCACATCCATAGCAGGTCGAGCGAAGGCAAAAAAGTTGCCGATGCTACTCAATAGCAGCGGCCAGAATACCCATTGCCAACCCCAAAAAGGACCCGTGAATGCGGGAAGAAAACTATATAAAGAGAATAAAGAGAACAAGTAATTGAAAACGAAATAGCCAATGAACCAGCGAAAAAAACTGCGTCCATCAAACTTCTCACGGCGACCAAACGCTAAGCGCCCAATGGTCAAGATGGCCATAACGATGATGGTCCCGATCAGTGCTAGTAGCAGGATAATCATAATTAGTACTCCCTAGTATGGAAATTTTTACTCTTCTGAGATCCCACTAGAATATACGCATAGTAGCGCATAATAGCAAGAGCACGGACGGCTAAGCGACCACTTCTCCACTTGCTAACTGGCTTTTGATGAGTTGTGCATAGTATCCCCCTTGTTTTAGTAACTGTTGGTGGTTGCCGCGCTCGATGATCTTTCCATCATCTATCACTAAAATCAGGTCTGCATTGCGCATAGTGCTCAAACGATCAGCAATAATAATCTGTGTGCAGGCTAATTGATTAAGGCTCTGTTCTACAGCTTTCTCCGTCATCACATCTAGACTACTGGTCGCTTTATCGAGTAATAGGATGACTGGATTATTGGCAATTGCTCGTGATTTTGCCTATATGTTTCTAGCGCCTTATCACGAAATATGTTGCACTTACTACTCTATGCGGTCATTTCATCACCTGGCTCAAACTTACGTCTTCTGACACTCTACATTGCTTAGCAATAGAACTACTCAAAACTCTCCTAGTGCAGAAACAAGAGAGGTAGTAGGGCTTAGGGGTCCAGGGGGCGAAGCCACCCTGGCGGGGTTTGGGGTGTCCCCAAATGCTCCCATTCCCCAAAAGGTTTTGGGATTTTGCACTAGAGCCAAAATGCTTAGAAGTGATGATTTGGTTAAGTCGTGGTTAGTTTTTCCCGCTTGGCAGTGTGGTTTTCTGAACTCAGCGGCTTCTTTATGGTGGCGGTTGGTGTAACGCCCGCTCCCACCGTTGGCATAGTAGCTGGTGTTGCTTGCGGTGTCGGTGCTCTGCTAGGCACTGGCGTTAGTGTCGGAGCGGGCGTTGCTGCTGCTGGTGTGCTCACTGTGGGTGTCACCGGCATCGTGGGTGTAATGGCCACTGTAGGGGTCACTGTCGCAAGCAAGGGCCAGAACGTTTGTGTGGGCGTACTCGCTACAGCTGAAGGAGTTGGTGAAGGAGTCAGTGGAGGTACGGCATTCTGCTGTACTGATGCCGGATGCTGGCTCACATTGGTCGTTGCTGTGATGGTAATGGCTGGCGTAATAGAGGCTGTTGGCGGAGTGGGAACTCGTGGTGGAACACTCGCCTCTACACGTGGCCGATCTGCTACAGCCGCCACTCTGGGCATAGACTGCAAGTTTTTCATCGAATTCGTAGACAACGGGAGTATTTGCTGTGGTATAAGAGTGTAACCAGGTTGTCCCATCATCACCATAAACGCAAGACTCAACCACAAAATAATTGACGAAATGATATAGCGCTCCTGCTTATACAACATATCCCCACCCTTTCAAAAATACAGACTCAGCGTTGAATACTCATGTATGTAGATATACTAGAGAAGATATCTCTGTATCATTATCATTATAAGCATAAAAAGTTAATATTGCAATAGCAAGCAATTTTCTTGAATTATATAGTTATTATATGCAGATGAATAACTATCGACTCTGTTGCTGCTACGGGTAAGATTACTGATACCATCCTGATAACTGCAAATAGCAACGTTCCTCATCTGCATCGGATTGCTTCCACCAGCGGGCAAGAGAAACACGTACCAATGTGCTAGGTGGTAGCTCAGGCACAGTTTCCGCACAACCGACGAAACGGATACGTAGCGTCCCTGTGCTGCCTCCGTCAATGTCATATGCAATCTCATAATAGGCTCTTTCGTCGATATGGCAGAGCGTTAGTGGACGCACAGGCAACCAGTACCCTGTGCTACAATGTGGGATACCGCCTGAACGAGTAATATAGGCGCTTCTCGGACCAAGCATAAGGCAACCATCGTAGAGATTGCGCACATCACCTTGCCAGGGTTGCACGCGGCTCAACAATGTTTTGCGCATATTTGGTTGCTGACCGAGATAACGCGCATGCATTACACGGACATCTTCTACATGGGGAGGCGTTGTGCTGGTTATTAGCCGATACTCAATCTGCCATACTTGTCCGACTTCATAAGGGGCATTGCTCGGCTGATGATCGCGGTGAGCAGTCAGCAAGCGGATACTTCTATTCGTTTCCTGTGTCAGCCCGCTGACACATAAGCCATTCCACATATGTGTTTTGGCTACAATGAGGACTCTCTCGATACGACCTCTTGGACGTGGTGGTCTCTTCTCCATATGCATCACCTACAATCCCACTCTACTGTCATCAGTGGTGTTATAACCGGTTGCTACTCTACGGTTTGATATGTCTGACCTGTATGCCCAATGCTTCAGCCAGGTGCGTGGCTAAGAGGGAGCGATGACATGCTGCGGGTTCCTGTTCGACGCAGCACAATGCCGCAATACGGGTCTCTGGACCAACTAGCTCGACGAACTGTTGAATGTTCAATGATGCCAGACACTCCTGCTCGTAGCTTTCTACAAAAGCGCTACTTAACAGCTTGCGTTGGCGTTTTGCCTCACCAAGTGCTACATCCGCTTCTCGTTGCATCTTCCTCGTCGTGAGCGAAGGGGCCAGATGCTTACAATGCTCATAACGGATAGCTAGCTCTGCCAACTTCTGCTGTAAGCGCTGGCTATTCGCAAATGCATAGGTAGAACCCCGCATTCCACGACGCAAGCGTATATCACAAAACACTTCAACATTTGCGGCTGCTAATGCACTGAAAAAATTTTCACTGCTAAAGCCGTATACGCCAATTGTGACAAGTTGCAGATTCATCTACGTACTCTCACCAAAAGATTTTACTTTTTTACGTGCGCGTCCTACTTTACCGTTGACCTCTACAAGTGGAAGCTCTGCAAACAGCGTTGCCTGTCCTCCCAGCAAGAGGTTATTGACGGCTTGCTGTTCTTTGCAAGCTCCTAACTCATCAATATGGGCTACAGCAATGTGTTGTTCTATGAGTGCATTGCCGATTAATTTGCTGCGATGACACTCTTGTGGTTTCATTTCAGAACACATTAAAGCGACGTGCAATTGCTTTTCCCATGCTGTACGCAGGCGCGCCATGCCTTGCTGGAAGAATGCTTTCTCACGCACTTTGACATAATCAACGTGGCCATTGAGATAGCATGTCTCATCTGCTGGTCTGCCTCCTAGCGTATCTCCCATAAAGACATAGCGTGTATTGTGTTGCGGGATGGATTTCTCCAACGCTGCCTTAGAAAATTGTGGATTGTAGCGTGAGTATGGTTGAGAACGAATATCGATCAGAAACGCTATGTGATAGCGCTGCAGTAGCTCGATGAATTCGTCCAATGAGCGATTACCATGCCCAATAGTATAAATAGGAATGTGTGTCAATAGACCTCCCGAACTAGCTCAGCAACACAGATTTATTCTCTCTAGCAGAGAGATGAGGGAATGAACAACCTAGAACAAGTATACTTAATAAGGGAGAAATACGTCAACCACCAATAATGACTTTGCCTCTGATATCGATGTCAGAACATTCATGCTCCCAGATTGCGCAATGCTGTTATCTGTACGAGATCCAGGTGCTGACGCAATGCCTCTGCCAAACGATCATACTCCTGTTGCCGACTGAAATGAGTCTGTTCTGAGTACAGCGGTTGATGGTACCGCCGTTTCGCCAGTGCCTCGACGATGCCATGTCTGAAGTGGTCATTCTCGAATAGCCCGTGCAGATAACTACCAGCGCACCAGCCATCGGTACTTAGCCAGCTCTCTGTCTGTCCAGTCTCTTGGAGAAAGACTGTATGTGTGTGGTGCTCGCTTGTATCTCTCGCTCTGGTCTGCCCCACGTGGATTTGGTAGACCTGCAAGTGCCGCTCGTCTAGATGTGCAAACAGTCCTCGCCGGACTTGGGGATTTATCTGCACCTGGCATTGTTTCGTCACTTTGTCATGTAGCGCTCCAAAGATCGTTTCTATAGGCAGCAGGCCCAGACCTACTTCGACTGTCCCTGCTTCTGTCTCGACCCCGCCCGGATCGCTCAAACGTTCTCCCAGCATCTGATAGCCCCCGCAGATACCGAGAATGGCACTGCCCTGTCTGGCAAAGCGGCGGATGCGTTGCGCGTGTCCTTGTCGCCAGAGCCAGGATGCCTGCCGATCATATGGACACGTATAAGTGGTTCTGCCGCTAATGCATCAAACTCGTCATAATTGCTCAGGTAGGGAAAGCGCAGGATAACAACCTCTAATGGGGCAACAGCTCGCTGCTGGAGCAATGTCGCGCTACCATCCTCTAGTGGAACGGAATCCTCTTCTGCAATACGCAGATCTTGCAGGAATGGGACTGTTCCCACAACAGGGAGACCACTACGCGTGGCGAGCAGACATTCCCCAGGTTGCCAGAGTGAGTACTCGCCACGAAATTTATTCACGATCAACCCTTTGACGCGCATGCGTTCTTCTGGCTGCAAGAGCAGTAACGTGCCCAGCATTGAGGCAAAAATTCCACCCTGGTTGATATCGCCCACTAATAGCACAGGAGCATCAGCCAGCTGAGCCACACGCATATTCACCAAATCATAGTGTGCCAGGTTCAGTTCGACTGGACTGCCAGCTCCTTCAAGAATGATGAAATCATACTGCTGGCGAAGCGTGTTCAGGGCCTGTTGTACGATTTCAAGGAAGCCAGTACGACGCTGATAGTACTCCTGTGCTGCCATTGCTGCAAGGGGCCGTCCCATCACAATCACTTGGCTACGCGAGTCGCTCTCAGGCTTGAGAAGAATGGGATTCATTGCAACGGTGGGTTCGACTCCGGCAGCTTCTGCCTGTGTTGCTTGTGCACGACCGATTTCACCTCCGTCTTTGGTGACGGCGGCATTGAGAGACATATTTTGCGCTTTAAAGGGTGCAACCCGATAGCCCTCTTGTGCAAAGATACGACACAGCCCTGTCACCAGAGTGCTCTTGCCCACTGAGGATGCAGTTCCCTGAATCATCAGTGTTTTCGCCAGATTCATAGAACTTCCTCCCTGATCTCTATCTGCCTGACTTCATGCTAGAACTCAATTCCTTTTTGTGCCTTGACATTGGCATGGTAATGATGTTTGACCTCAGTGACCTCAGAGACCGTATCGGCATACTCCAGCAACTCCGGGGGAGCATAGCGGCCCGTTATCACCACATGCAGCCCTGCTGGACGCTGATCTAATGTGTCTCGTACTTCTTCCCAGGATAGCCAGCCATACTTGAGCACGTAGGTCATCTCATCCAGCACGATCAGGTCGTAGTCGCCAGAGAGCATCTTCTGACGACAGATCTGCCAGCCCTCGCGAGCCAGCATTTTATCCTTCTCGATGTCCTTAGAAAGCCAGGTAAAACCATCCCCTAGAGGGTGCATCTCAATACCGATTTTGCGTGCAGCTTTCTCTTCGCCCCAGTTGGCCGTCTTCGTTTTGATGAACTGAAGCATACATACGCGCAGTCCTTGTCCCCAGGCCCGCAGGAGTAATCCCATTGCTGCCGTCGTCTTCCCCTTGCCGTTGCCAGTATTGACAATTACTAACCCTTTTTTGATCGCTGTTTTGGCCCGCTGGCGGCGTGCCTCATGGTCGGCACGTTGGCGTGCTAGTCGTTCTTCTTCGCTGAGTGTAGGGTTCTCTTCTGGGTCCCCTTCATCTTGGTGTTGCTCGTGCTCATCATTCGGCTCGTTGGCCTGTTCTTGTATTGACATGAGATATTCCTTTCTTTATTGATCTTCTCGACCTTGCTCGTTATTGGCGAGGCGTCGCTAACAATAAGCGGGCAAAGCCGCGGAAAACTTCTCAGGATGAACAATCTGTGCGATACAGCGCAGTCCCTCCACCAGTCGCGGCCCCGGACGCTGGACGATAGCGACAGCAATATGGTACACATGGTGTGCTTTTATGGCGTTAATCTTACTCCAATTGGCACGAGTATAGACTTGCTTGACATCCCCACCATACTTAGGATCTTCCGTGAGAATGACGAACTGTGGATTGGCTATGATAATGGCCTCGTCTGTCACCTGTGGATAGCCACCATTGCTCTGATTGTTATGGAAGATATTGACGGCGTTGGCATCCTGTAGCAGATTGTCGCCGAAGGAACCTCCACCAAAGACGTATGGTTTACCCGGCGTACTATTATCGACCTCAAAAAAGACCGATGGCGCGGTGGTTCCCGCTACTGTCGTCTTGATCTCGTCAATTTGTTGCTGGAGATGTTGCACCAGAGTACTCGCAGTCTCCTGTGTCAAGGTCAGGCGTCCTACCAGTAATATTTGTTGTAGCGTTTGCGAAAAATTGCTCAATGGCAGGTCAACGACCTTCAAGCCGAGTTGTTTGAGTTGGCTATCATACTGTTTGGTCTCGGCTCCCCAACTCAAGAGCAGGTCAGGTTTCAATGCCACAATCTGCTCGACATTGTACGCACCAGCGGCATTGGAAACTTTTGGCAGCGAGGCCAGAGCTGACGGATAATCTGTGTTATAGTCTACACCCACCATGCGACGTTCAAGATGCAAAGCTGCGAGAATCTCACTCATATTTGGAACAAGCGAGACGATCCGTTGCGGGGCCGTTGTGGGGAAAACAATTGGTGTCCCATATGCATCGGCGGTAGTAGTCGGTGCCGTGGTTGGCTGTACATTCGTTGCTGGCGTAGGCGCAGTAGCCTCACCACATGCAGTCAATCCGCAAAGAAGAGATACAAGTAGAAGAAGTAATGCATAAGAGGAGAAAATACAGTTTTTCATCGACACCTCCGAAAAACTCTTATGCTCGCCGTTCCCAGGCACAAAATGGAGGGGTCAACCAAGAGCAAAAAAAGAGACCAGATGATCATGAGGCACTCGCTCCTTTGACGCGAAGGATCGTGAGCAAACTA
The DNA here is from genome assembly GCA_005879655.1 of Chloroflexota bacterium. Next base: position 24,596 of record VBJK01000175.1, read on the forward strand.
CACCAGGTAGGTCTCCTGACTTCTGGCTACGTGCGCAACTCATCTTGCCTTCCCGCCCAAGATAGAACAGTGGCGATCCCTCACGCCGTGAGGAGATGAGTTGCTTGCCAGTTACAGTAGCGCGACTGTGTTGGATTTGCACCAACTTCCCTGTTACACTCAGGCCCGTAGCCTGAGTCACCTAGCGAGAACAACACTCTCTCGTATTATTTACGCAGTATATCCGTAAGCTCACGGCATTGTCAAACGCCCATGCAGTCTTGGAAGCCTTTCTTATGATACAATCACGCCATGATAGCTGAAACATGGGCTAGACAGATCAGATAAAAAGGAGCCGATATGCGTATTATTTCCCTCTTAGCCAGTGCAACAGAGATGATCGCGGCACTTGGTTGTCTCGATCAGCTGGTCGGGCGCTCTCACGAATGCGATTATCCTGCGGAGGTAAGAGCTTTGCCCGTGGTGAGTACAGTCGAGATAGATATCACTGCAACCAGCGCCGAGATTGATGCACAGGTCAAACAACGCACACAACGGCAGTACGAAGCAGAGGACCCGGCTCTAAAAGCGCTGAGCATCTATGCAATAGATGTCACCAAGTTGCAAGAGTTGCACCCAGATGTCATCATCACACAGACCCAGTGTGAAGTCTGCGCCGTCAGCGAACGAGATGTGACTCAGGCCATTGCGCAGCTTACGGATCTAGAGCCACGTATCGTCTCTCTCTGTCCCTACCGGCTTCAGGATATCTGGGAAGATATATTGCGTGTAGGCGTGGTGCTGGACAAGCGTGATCAGGCGCAAGCTCTTGTAGAGAACTGCCAACAACGGCTTACAGCGCTGGCGACTCGTACATCTGCATTCGGCTCCAAACCACGTGTTGCGATACTGGAGTGGCTTGACCCCTTAATGGCAACAGGCAACTGGACCCCTGAACTAGTAGCTTACGCCGGAGGCGAGAATATCTTCGGCGAGATTGGACGGCACTCAACCTGGCTGACCTGGCAGGAACTACAAGCCGCAGACCCGGATGTGATCATACTCGCTCCTTGTGGCTACTCAATTGAGCGTACGCTACTCGATGTCCCAATCCTGCAAAAGCATCCCGCGTGGGCTACGTTGAAAGCCGTGCGGGATGGCAGGGTCTTTGCAATAGATGGCAACCAGTATCTGAATCGATCCGGGCCGCGATTGGTTGAATCGGCAGAACTGCTCGCATATGTAATCTGGGATGAGCAGTTAGGTCTTTCTGTCGATCACAACGGTTGGAGGCACGTTCAGTAAAGTGCCTCTTTGCTAGAGACTTACGCGCATCGCACCGTTACTTTTTTGGCTGGTAGTAAAGTATGACAACGCCAGAAGGAAGTATCTCGGTCCTTAAAAGTTTCAGATCAGTCTTGTGCTTATTGTTGCTTTTGTCCCCATACAGTATAGAAGGTCCAGAAAGCGCAAAAGTCGTCGGCCAATAGTTCGATCTCGATATCTCGATGCAGTTGTTCTAGTTCCTCTTCTTTAGCAGCACCTACCTCTACCATAAAGGAATGCGTCAACCGGAAGAAAATCTGAAGATCTTGAGCAACAGCGGCATGGGCAGGTGTGCCTGCTGACCAGTCAACGATAGAGGCATGTTTCTGGATATTTTGGTATCCTGCTTTGCGCATAAAATACGGTAGCCTTGGAGGAAGAGCAATTGAACGCCCTGTGGGGGAAAATGAGAGACCACCCAGCTTGACTGCTTGCAAAAGGATGGCCATCATGCGTTCAAAGGCAGGACTTGTTGTCACACTATCATCCTCGACCTCGGTCAGTCGGACGAAGCCGTCAGGTCGCGTAATGCGAAAGAGTTCTTGCATTACCTGTGGCCAGGCAGTTTGCCCAATGACAATCAAAAAGCGCGCGTTGACCAGATCAAAGAAGTTATCGGGGTAATCAAGTGGATCGAGAGCATTCATCACGCGAAAGCTGGCATTCTCTAATCTCCCTACCTGCGCCTGCGTTCTGGCATAATCGATCATATTGGCGTCTATATCGAAGCCCATCACTTGCAGATGAGGATAGGCCCGTGCCATTTCCAGAACCCATCCTCCAGAACCGCAAGTGGCATCCAGAACGCGCTGCAATGGCTCCACAAAAGCCGCCTGATCTGTGTGCTCAGGCAACAGACCCCCTAACGCCTTTGAAAGCACACGCTCTTGCTCGACGAGGCGGGCCAGTTCCGCTTCGCTATCCTTGATGAAATAATGATTGCCGCGATTCTCAGATTCTGGTGCTGTAGTCATGAATGTTGCCTTTCTGTACTGCCTAATGGGAATGAATCGTGCACATTCCGGTCGTTGTAGCTCTTATGAGGATGATCCTTCTCATCGGGGGGACACGGACTTTGCAGGTTCGTGAGCTTGTGTATCATTCTCTTCAGAGCCATGGCTGTAATACGCAAGCAAAAGCGTTTCGATCTGTTGCCATGCGATCTTTTCCGCCTGCATGCGCGAAAGAGGGCGCTCAGTGTAAAGAGACTCCTTCATCAAAGCAATCACTCGCGATTGGAAAGTGGCGAGATATTGCTCCTGAGCCTTGAACGTGGGCATAACTCGCAATTGGATAAGGGAAACGTCATAGAAGTCCGCTTCTGCCAATGCCAGAGCGATCAGGTTGGTGTAGACTTGCAGGAGGTTCATCAACTCATCGGCCTCAAATGTGCCGACCCCAGTGCTTGAGAACAGGACACAGCCAGCAATGTGACTATGCCACATGATGGGGCAAGCAGCTGCACTTATCTCGTGTTCGTCTCGCAAGTATGGCAGAAACGTGGGGTCAACTCTCAGGTCTCTCACCTGATGACTACGCGCTGTAGTGACGGTATAACCGACCAGAGTATCTGCGCCTAAGAACCGAGCCTGTTCTTCTACATTTTCGTGCCAGGGGTGTGTGCCCAATGCTACTGTCTCGCGCAGGCTGTAAATAATGCCATCCTCTTTTGGGGGCATGCAAAGGACAATAGTAATCTTTAGGCCCACACCATTTGTAGCTAAGTGCAAGAGTGCATGTTGCAGGATCTGCTGCATCATCACCCACGAAACTTGGTGAGGGGCATCGGTAGCGCGAGTGGCAAGAATCCTGTTGAAGAATTGAAAAGGAAGTGAGAACCTCACGTTTTCCTGTATTGACTCATCAATTAAGTCCTCCTGTATCAGTTCATCAGAGTGAGAGAAGGGAAATTCTTGCGCAATACTAGCTTGGAATGCGACTTTATGCTCATCAGGTATGGCCAGCACAAGGGGACGGAGATAGCGTGGTCGAGGAGATGATTCGCCGCTGGCCCAACGACTAAGTGTGACGGTAGTCACGCCTATTGCCTTAGCTATACGCTCACGCTCACCGCGTATATGAATGATCGTATCAAGCAATTCCCGCCAGTAGACTCTCTCACGCATATTCATGCAATCTCTTATTTCAATATAGTAGACAAAATATAGTAGACAAGGGCCATTTTTCTTAGTATAACAGAGGAAGAGTACAATGTCAATTGTCTAGCACACAAAACGTCAACAATGAAGTTACAATTCAGGCAAATGTTTTTCATTTCGTTTTTTCCATGCAAAAACATAATGATAAGCAGTTAAATGTTTCCTCTCTGTTTTATCCTTTACATTGGTAAATATAATACTATTATCTGTACTGCCTATATATCCCGTCGCTTTACGAACTGGATTGCGTTCACTCCCAACGACAATCACTCATCTGGTCGCTCACGATTAGCCATGCCCAGTTGGGCAACCTTGCCGCTTTGTGCAGAAAAGCCCTACCCTGAACTCGCCACCGCTCACCAATTGAGCTATAATAGACACGTGCGATCTCATCGTCTCACAAAACAGAAAGCGATGCACAGCCCATTTTTTCGTGCAGGAGGCCCTCATGAACCGCAGCGATGTCTCATTCTATTCACAAGGCACACGTTGTGCAGCATGGCTTTACCGACCGGACGGAACGGGGCCACATCCATGTATTATCCTGGCGCACGGCTTCGGTGCTACACGAGATATGCTGCTAGATGTCTATGCGGAACGTTTCGTGAAGATTGGCTTGGCGGCACTAGTCTTCGATTATCGCCACTTTGGAGATCGTATCGCCTTATGGGGAAGTTCTCTCTCCGGTGGCCACGTTATTACGACGGCGGCACGCGAGCAATGCATTGCAGCAGTAGTGGCCCAGATCCCCTTTACCGATGGACTGACAACGATCCTACCGCAGGGCATGACCCGCTCGTTACGCTTAACAGTTGCGGGGTTACGCGATGTCTTCCAGCAACTGCTGCGCAAGCCACCCTATTACATCACCGCCGTCGCTGAACCAGAAGGACCACTCGCACCACTGGCGACCTCCGGCGCACTAAAAGGCTACAAGGCAATCTTGCCCCCCAACTATGACAAACCTAATCATGTTGCCGCACGAGTACTACTACACATCGTCACTTATCGCCCCATCACGCTAGCATCGCGCGTGTCCTGTCCTCTGCTCATGTGCATCTGTGATCGTGATCTGGTGACATCACCGCAGGCAGCACTCAAAGCCGCTCAAGCCGCACCAAATTGTGAGATACGCCACTATGATGGTGATCACTTTGATATCTATAGCGGAGCGTTATTTGAGTCGGCGGTAAAAGATCAGTGCGACTTTCTTGTGAAGCATTTGTCGCTTACACCGGTAAATCCCCCAAATCCTTGATACGTTGAATTTCATCCAAGCGGGTGACTTCCTACACATTGTATAATTTCTGCGGGCGCAGTGGTGAGAAGTGGTTCAGTTGTAACACGAAGTCTGCTTGCTGACGTTCTAATAATAGAGGGGACGGATGTATATTCAACAGCAGCTTATTAAGGAGTGAGCAATAATGTCAGTTCAGAATGATTATGCTTATCGTATAAAAGGTGGTCAGCCCGTAGTTGGTGAGATAACTTGTTTAGGTGCGAAGAATTTTGTCACGAAAGCGATGGTCGCGGCTTTGTTGGGTGATACTCCCACCAAATTGACCAATGTGCCTGCGATTGGTGATGTAGATATTACAAAAGAGATGCTAAACTCGGTTGGTGTTACCATTGAACATAGGCCAGATGGAGCCATGATTATTGATGGTTCAACCATCAATTCGTCTACCGTACCTATGCCTCATTCGGGCAGTAATCGCATACCTATTCTTCTCTTGAGTGCGATGCTTCATCGCTGTGAAAAAGTTGAGGTGCCCGTGGTAGGTGGGTGCCATATAGGTGCGCGGACAGTGGACTTTCATCTGGATGCTATACGCAGGTTTGGCGGGGTAGTCGAAGAGACAAAGGGCGGCTATATTGCTCGCCGGGGTAAGGCGCTGAAAGGCACTCAGATACATCTGCCCTACCCTAGCGTTGGAGCTACGGAGACGTGCTTATACCTGAGCGTGTTAGCGCAAGGAAAAACGGTTATTTCTAATGCAGCCATAGAGCCAGAGATTCTTGAGTTGATCACTATGTTGCGCTCTATGGGGGCAATTATTTTCACATCGTCGGGGCGTGAGTTGCGTATTGAAGGCGTAAGGCGGCTTGAAGGTACGCGTATGGAAGTGTTGGGGGATCGCATTGAAGCAGCTTCGTGGGCCTCTTTGGCCGCTGCCTCGGATGGGAACATTACTGTGCAGGGCATTCGTCCAGATACGCTTGGTAACTTTCTCTCTTACTACCAGCAAGTAGGGGGAGGTTTTGAGTTAATTGACGTTGACTCTGTACGTTTCTTCCGTAAAGGGCGTTTGCGTCCCGCTATTATTGAAACGGATGTGTATCCTGGTTTTTCAACTGATTGGCAACAGCCTTTTGCGATTCTGTTGACGCAGGCCGAGGGTATCTCGATTATTCATGAGACGGTGTACGAGGATCGTTTTGGCTATCTGCGGGCACTAGATAAACTGGGGGCAAAGACACAGGTGGTAAGTGCCTGTCTAGGTGGTACGCAGTGCCGTTATCGTGATACGAATTATGAGCATAGCGCAATCATTATTGGGCCAACGCCTTTTGCTGCAAATAAACGTATTAATATTCCAGATTTACGAGCTGGATTAGCGTATGTTATTGCGGCTGCGATGACTCATGGCACGTCTTATGTGACTGGTATTCACTATCTAGAGCGAGGCTACGGTGATATTGTTCCTCGTCTTACGGCAATGAATCTCAAGATTGAGCGAGTCAGGGAGAGCGATATCTTTTCAGAGGAGTAGAGAGACCGGGAGTCTGGTCACGCCAGACTCCCGGTCTCTTTAGCGAAGATCCGCCATGACACGTAATGCCTCTCTAGTGCAGAATCCCAAAACCTTTTGGGGAATAGCAAAATTTGGGGACACCCCATAGGCGCGGACTTTAGCAGAGGGCTTCCCTCAGCGCCTCTTTTTCTTGCCGCCTCCGGCGGCAGGAGGGAAGAAAAGGGGTATTTGGGGATACCCCAAGCCCCGCCAGGGGAGCTGCCGCCCCCTGGACCCCCGCTAAAGTCCGCGCCTATGGGGGACACCCCAAACCCCGCCATGGCGGCTTCGCCCCCTGGACCCCCAAAGCCCTACTACCTGTCTTGTAGAGACAAGGGATTAGCCTGGTTTATTTCTCCAAAGTGCTCTTCGTATTGCGCTCGCCATCGTAGGTCAGCAGTAGACGTGTTGCAGCGTCTTCTCAGCGTAATTCAGATCAAGCTCCTGACCTTCGTAGAGATGCTTGATGTAGAGTTCGCGGTTGCCACGATAATCGCCATTATCGACGACCAGGTACGGATAGCCGAAGTTGGTCATATTGGAGACGATGGTATCGCGCACCTTCTGCCAATTTTTCTCGACAATCACCCACTCGTCGCCCTCTTTCTTGTAGAGGTAGAGATCGAGATCCTTGATGAGATCTTCGGTGAGGTAGTTGCGCAGGAACGAGACATCATTATCTAGTTCACGCACCTCAAAGATCTTCTCACGTCCTTTATGGAATCTACGGCTGAAGCGCTCCTGTTCTTCCTTGCTAGGACTATCCCAACGACGCTCGATATCCTCAAAAATCTTGAAACCCAAGTAATAAGGATTAAGCGAGGTACGCGAGGGCGAGAGGACGCTGGAGTGCAGTTGAGCGAATTCGAGAACCTCGGAATCGGATATGATGCTCTGGTCGCCTAGTTCGCGCATGATGCGCGCATGCCAGATGCTATTATGATGGAGCATCCCATTAGCAACATAGCGGTGCATACGATCCACAGTAATATCATACACATCAGCCACATCATGCTCGACACTCACCACTTCATCCACTGGTTCTTCCTTTTTAAACCAGCGATGGCTTGCCACATATTGTGCCAGGTTGTCACGTTTCCGCTCAAGGCCAAAACCGATCTCCTGTGCAAACAGCCGTGCAGACTCGCCCTTGATACGTATATTTGGTCCAGAACGGCGCGACAGCATACCATAGTTGAGTAGTACAATCTGTAGCGTCTGGGCAAGTTCATCGCTGAAGGTGGATAAGATCACGCCATCCTGCGTGGAGGTGCAACCATCGCAGTCAAAGTATGCGCGCAGGAATGCACTCATCACGGACTTGGGTGAACGCAGAATGGCATCAGGAATGCATTTGTCACGTGCCTTTGCTCGCAGATCAATGCCAAGCGATTGTAAGAGGTCAAGCACATTTGCTGAGTAGAAGACAACGCGCCAACGACCACCTTTGCCGTTCACCGTCTTATCATCCCAGAACGCAGCGGCCTCAATAGAGAACAGATCCAGCACGAGCTGAGCATAGCGTTGCGCCAAGACATAGTCACCAGAGGTATAGCCAATGGCATTTTTTGTCAGATGGATGTTGCCATCACCAACAAGGTAGCCAAGGAACTCGGCAAACACTTCGTTAACATAGTCTGGTGAGACCAGAGGGAAACGATGTGCATAGAGTGGCTTGCCAGCGTTACCAAAAGAGTACCCTGTGCTTTGCATGGCAGCATCGATACCATCTTTAGCGTATGCCGTCTTATCTCCCAGGGAACGGGTATGTACACTGAGGCCAACTGCAACTGCCACATTCTCCACTGTAGCAACGAGCTTATGTGCGGGCTGTACCACTGGCACCACGCGCTCAGGCCAGACGTTATCGCCGACCGCCAATGGGATATGTTGCCCAACCTTTACATCCTTCAGCTCCATCCACTGCTCAGGCCCAACGCTTAGCTTATGTCCTTCAGCTCCTTCTAAGACAAAGCCGCGCCGTGTGCGCAAGCGGATAGTAGCGGCGTTGCGTCTGATATGCCGATCAGTGATCTGATCCTGTCCACCGTCACCGCTTCCCACATGTACAACTTCGCCTTGCGCGAGTTTTTCGTGGAGAGCATCATAGCGCAAGAAACCATGCTCGGTAAGCACAAGGCTATTGCCGGTCAGGCAAGCCCAGCCCTCATTCATGATCTTCGTCTGCATCTGAGGCACAAAGTACAGCATCTCCGTACGCACGATCTCTAGCACATCGCGCTGCCAATCCTGTAAGTGTGGAGCATGGCGCTGTAGGAAGAGCAAGAGGTCTTTTTCGGGCTTCTCAGGGAACTTTGGAGGCTTGCCAGGGCGTCGGTCGCGCTCCTCCTCTGCCTTCTGGGCCTTCTTTTCCAAGCCCCAGAGATCATCATATTCGGAGGTCGCGGCCCTTGCCTTCTCATCTTTCTTTGACGGATCGTCGCCACGCAACAGCAGGTTGTAATCGACATGCTCCTGAATGGAGAGAGCTGCATCGAGAAAGCGCTCAACCTCAGCTTTGCCATGATCGAACTCGTACTTGGCAATGCGCTCGGCGTGTATACCGGCCTTATCGATCATACGACGCGAGGTATGCTGGAAGTACGCATTATTCTTGAAGAAGTCAGTATGCCCAAAGACGTGCGCTGCCACAAAAGTATTTTGTAGCAGGTTATTCATCTCCATCAGGAAGGCGTAGCTAGGATTGGTATTCACTACCATCTCATAGATCTTGCTCAACCCAAAGTCATACTGCATCTTCTGGCGATAGTACGATTTCCCATGCGTCCAGTGGCTGAAACGACCAGGCAGGCCATACGAGGCAAACTCGTACATGATCGATGCAGGAACCATCTCAAAGTGCGTCGGGAATGGATCGAGTCCGAATTTGCGCGCCTCCTCCCACGCAGCATCGATGGAATCACGCAAGCGCTCAATATCGCTAGTGTTCTCTGTCATCTAAGAACGCTCCTGACTATCTAGAAGGAACAGCATCACCACGTTGCGCAAAGAATTTACGCAATGCCGGGTAGACCTCTTTCTTATCCGAGATGGTAACGGCAATAAATTTCTTGTCGCTAATCTTATTATACGCGGACATGAGCGTACTAGGCGAACGATAGTGCCCTTCACGAATCTCGCCATAGCCGAAGATGTTGCACTGCTCCATTAGCTTGTTGACCAGTTGCACACAGCGGTCATTATCCCAGGGCAGGTTATCGCCATCTGAGAAGTGGAAGGGGTAGATGTTCCAGTCGTGCGGATTGTAGCGCTCCTGGATGATCTGTAACGCCAGCTCGTAGGCCGAGGAGACCTGCGTACCGCCGCTCTCGCCCTTGTGGAAGAACTCCTCCTCGGTCACTTCTTTGGCTTCGGTATGGTGGCTGATAAACACGATATGTACGTTATTGTATTTTGTGCGTAAGAAGCGTACCATCCAGAAGTAGAAGCTACGTGCAATGTACTTCTCGAATTCTCCCATGCTGTTATGGCTAAGTATGCCATCTACAATGTAATTGTGGTGGTCAGCTACGCCAAAATCGTACACCTGGACAGGTTCAGCAACTTGTGTAATCTTCAGCACTTTTGAGACCATCATTCTACGTTGGAGTACAGAATGGATGTATTCTTGATCATCAAGAGTCGCTGTAGAGCTTGCTGCAAGCGTTTGCAACTGCTGTTGGGACAGCGTGTGCGTCTCTTTCCTATAGTAGGTATAGAGACGTGTATGTCCGGCCAGATGTGCAAAACGCTCGCGCCAGTTCTCTTCCAGGATATACTTACTCCGCATAGCATTGATGCCAGCTGCCTGCTTCTCGACTAATGCTTTCATCTTGGCACGTTTCTGGGGACATCCAAACCCTATGTGCTCTGCGAACAGGAGGACATCTTTTGCATTGATGGAGAGCTTGTAATAGATTCCAGCACGGATTGTATGCTCATCGCCCATACGACGTTCATCCTGCTCAAAGTCATGAATCCGTGCTCGAATTCCCCAGTAAGAGAGCAGGTGCTTCACCTGAGTAATGAGTTGTTTACTAGCAGAGTAAAACATCACAGCGTGATGAGCTATAGTACCCTCAGCATCGAAGAGGCCGCGCAAGAAAGCAGCTCGTATTTCTGGTGCCTCACGATAAATGCTAGCTTGAATGTAGCGATTACGAGAGCGCTGTTTCAACATCGGATGCGAGGTCGCCAAGTAACGAGCCAGCAGTGCTGAGTTGAAATGGATACGTTGCCGATTGTGAGGCCCAGGGCGATTACTAATAACACCCTGAACACCAAACGCTCGCATGAATATCTCACGATAGATCTGCAATCGCTCTTCACTCTCGTCAGTCAATGTGATATGTGAGCTATTGGGACTGATGTAGATGTGTCCATCACCGAGCAAAGCGCCTAACATGTACGCTTGGTCTTCCGTCATTTCGGCTTCTTGAGTTTCTTTGGTGCTTCCCCATGAGTTAATCAGGATGAGCTTATCACCAACTTTCAACTCATCAGCATGCTTCTCTATAATTTGGTTATTTGGCTCGTCATAGACAAAGTAGCGGTGCTCTGGTGTCGCACGTAGTGCCGTATCTTCGGTCTCGATAGCAAGTGTCTCTGGAGCTATCTTTGAGAAGGTCTCAATCACAGTCGAAGTCGTCTTCTCCATTGTTTCGAGGTTGAGACATGCGACTTGATCTTCCTCAACGACTTGGGAGATATCCTTATACGATCCGTCTGCCATCTCTATGTGATGCCCAGCCGTATGACACCCTGAGACATCCATCATCGCCAGCACAACCGCATTTGACTGATACTTAATGGTCGGCTCCCACACCTTAAAGCGCAAATCTTCAGATTTAATATCCTGAAATTTGGCATCACCTTTGGCGGCATTGCGCTTCATATTCTCCATGATCGTGCGCTTCTTATCGAGATTCGTCAGGGGGCCTTTCTTGCGCACATCGGTGAAGCGCACGGCTTCAGTCTGCATCTCCTGCTGGCGTTTCTGTTCGAGGTTAGGCAGGCTAAGATCTTCAAAGATCATCGCAGCCAGCTCTTCCATCGTCACTTCTGCCTCGTAGTAATCGTAGCCGGGATCTTTACCCGCGTCCCCTTTCTTCCCCTTGCCTGGTCGCGGTTCCTGAGCTACCACATCGCCAACCTTACTCTTGCCATTCCCCTGTCCGGCGTGTTGCTGTCGTCCTGGATCATAGCGGAAACGATACTCGTCGAGAGAGCGGATAGGGACGCGCACCATCTTCTTGCCGTCGGAGAGAATAATACTCTCTTCACTGACAATCTCGCCGAGATTCTTCTTAATAGCCTCACGGATCTTCTCTTTGTGGCGCTCCTGGTCGATCTGCCCCTTGCGGTGTAAAGACCAATCATGTTGTGAGACAGACATCGCTCGTGCTCCTTACTATGCATGCATCTAGGACAAGGACGGCGTAGTCGCGCAATTTATTGCGCCTGTAAGAAGTAAGACCGTAGAAGAACAAATCACAGCTTGCAATTTCCCTCTACGGTGGTACATAATCTGGCCGTCCTACATCCGGCGAATGCAGCCAATTATTTATCGGTTCAAGAGGCTGCCCGTGTAGCGTAGAATTTCATTTGCGCACACATGACAGTAGCCATGCTCTGTCATCAGGCGGTTTACCACCTCATTGATCTTGCGCAGTTGTTCTTTATCGGGAGTACGCGCAGATGTCGTAATCTTTACCACATCGCGCAGGTCTGCGAACAGCTTCTTCTCAATGGCCTCCTTGAGTCGCTCGTGACTGGTATAGTCGAATGTTTGCCCCTTACGCGCCAGAGACGAGATGCGGATCAGGATCTCTTCACGGAATGAGCGCTTGGCATTCTCAGAGACACCAATCTGCTCTTCAATGGAACGCATCAGATGCTCATCAGGCTCCATCTCTTCATCGGTGATCGGATCGCGCAACTTCGTCTTGTTGCAGTACGCCTCGACATTGTCGAGATAGTTATTCAAGAGCGTGCGAGCGGACTCCTCGTAGGAGTAGACAAAGGCGCGTTGCACTTCTTTCTTGGCCGTCTCGTCGTATTCTTTGCGTGCTTCACTGATGAAGTTCAGGTAGCGCTCACGTTCCTCACGGGTGATGCTGGTATGCTGGTCCAGACCGTCCTTGAGTGCACGGAGAGCATCAATCGGATTAATGCAGGTGATATTTGGCTTCACTAGCGCATTTGACAGACGGTTGATGACATAGCGTGGTGAAATGCCATCCATGCCTTCGCGTATCGCCTCTTCCTGCAATTCGCGCACATCCTTCTGTTTGAAGTCTTCCATGTCCTCGCCATCGTAGAGCTTGAGTTTCTTCATGATACTCATGCCCGCCTTCTTGGATGCTTCCAAGCGTGTCAGGACAGCGAAGATGCTAGCGATACGCAGGGTATAGGGAGCGATATGTACATTCTGCAAAGCGCTCTGTTTGAGTAGCTTCTCATAAATTTTCACTTCATCGGAGACGCGCAGGTTGTAGGGAACTTTGACCAGAATGATGCGGTCCTGCAAGGCTTCCGACTTTTTATTGCCTACGAATGCCTGGTATTCATGCTCGTTGGTATGGCTGACGACCACCTCATCAGCATAGATCATGCTGAAGCGTCCAGTTTTGATGTTTTGCTCCTGGCTCAGGGTTAACAGGACGTAGAGGAATTTTTCGTCGCAGTTATGATTGACAATGCCATTGGCAACAAAGGTGTTGGAACCAGGAACGTGCAGATCCCAACATTCAGCCTCGCTATCCTCGATAGCAACCACCGTGTCGTAGAACAGCGATGGGTTCAGGAGCGTATTCAAGCCAGGAGGTGTCTCGACCCAGCCAGAGAGTTTGTCCAGGATTTTTGTTGCCATGGTGCGCGTACAGGTATTGGTGCTGGTACCGAGCATATGCAGGTTGATATAATCTTCGCCCAGAATCTGTCGTGCACCCTGATAATCAGGACTGTGATAGTGGTAATCTGCGTTGGCTCGTGCGCGGGCAATTGCCACCTGCTGGAGTTCCTCTGAGATTGCAACCCAATAGTTTACCGTATTAGGGATGAGATCGGCGCGGCCATCGTGTGCTATCTTTGCTGATACACGTTGATACTCCAGCAGTTTGCGCTGGGGCAGCAGGTGCATCTGAGAGGCAAGCAAGTCAGCATCTGCGCCGCTGGCTGTAACATTCCAGTATTCACGCTTCTCTTCCATACTAGAAGCACTGGCCATATGCTTGACGCGACCTGTCACCACACCTAGATTGAGCAGCACAATTTGCAATTGTTGCGCCAGTTCCTCTGAAGCAGTGGTCCACGAAAGTCGTCCATTGAGGTTGACTGTGCCATCACCAGCGAAGTAGCCAGCCAGGAACTCAAGCACCGATGCACGAGAAGACTGTAGTACAGACCACGGAATTTCTTTATTGTAAGATCCCGTTTTGAAGCCGACATATGCAAGAAAATCGGTGAGAGCCACACTATTAAGTTGAACAACCCTTGGATAAAGACGTGGCGTAATGCCGAAGAGATGTTGCGTAAGTTGCGCATAATCAGTGCGCAATTCATCTTCCTGATTGGTAAAGCGCAGTGTGCCATCAGGACGTGTATCCCCTTCGGCAACAAGGTATCCTAGCCAGCGTGCCAGCTCTGGGGTCATCTGTTCGGGAACGTGAATCGGCTTTGCATGTTGTGGACGTTGCGACTGCCAGTGCAATGGGACATCTTGGCCCCACAGATGCTGGCCTTTTTGCAAGACGACCCAATCGCCGACCTGCAACTCATCGTGCCGTCGCCAGACCAGTACACCATCGTCATTGACCACCTGTAGACGGTGCTCAAGCGTCCCTTCCTGTATAAAGCCGCGCCGCGTCATGATGCGCTTCGTCTTACTCAGACCGGAGCGATAGATGTGCGTCGTTGTCTCAATGCCAGTACTGCTCGCCACCTGCACACCGATCTCGCGCGACTCGCCTACTGGATGGTCGGATGTTGCCAGTGAATCGAGACGGCGGATACCGGAATGTGTATAAACGAGTGAATTGCCTGAAATGCATTTCAGCATTTCTACAAATTCCATAAGCCCACGATTTGCAATATTCAACTCACCATCGAAACGGTAAGCGCGGGGATCGCTTTCAACTCCAACCTCACCAATCGTAGAAAGGTCTATTCCTCCTACGAGTTCACTAATATCCTGGCTCTTTGGATCTGAAGGTGTAAAAGTACCTACAGCGACGCGATACTTTTCACTAAAACTAATACGCTTAACAGGTACATCTTCAATGCGCCCGTTGTACTGATTATCGACCATATAACGACACTGGGGACACAGGTCGCCTTCGATATAGAGACCGAATTCCTTCTCGACATCGGAACGCAGGTCGTGAGGAATCAGGTGCAGAGGCTCCTCGTGCATGGGGCAATCTTTGATCGCATAGACGGCCCCCGCCGGAATGCGGCAATATGCTTCTAACCCACGCTTGAGCAGGTATACAATGGTAGATTTACCGCCGCCTACTGGACCCATCAAGAGGAGCACGCGTTTACGTACTTCCAGACGCTGCGCGGCTGAATGGAAGTAGTCCACAATCTGCTGGAGCGGCTTCTCGATGCCAAAGATTTCCTGACTGAAGAATTTATAACGCGGATCGCCGTTCCGATTTGTCTCTACGCCAGCGTCCATAATCATATGATAAATGCGCTCATGGGAAAGTTGGCTGACCTCTGGCTTTTTGCTAGCAATCTCGAAGTATTGCGCGAAAGTGCCTTCCCACATGAGTTCTCGTTCACGATCTCGGTATTCTTCCAACCGCTTCACCAGATCCATGGTTCACCCTCTCTCTGTTGATCACTTTGTGATGTGGCAATAATGATGGTCGCTTACCCTCTCTAATAAGCTCTATACGTATTCCTACATCACTCTGTGTAAACGGAAGCTACAATTGACAGTCAGGAAAATGCACACCCCGAACGGCAAAAGCAGGGACAAATGCTACGCGCATATCGCAGAAACACGCCGCCAACTTCTCTCCGCTCTTGACCGCCAATACTAGTGCAATAAGACCAAAGGGCCAGTTTCTTAACGCGATACGCAACGCGAGAGAACCAGCCCTTTCCAACTTCTTGGAGAATATTTCGCTTTAGATCGGTTATAATCTTTGACCAACCTCTAACTATAGCACGATGGGATAGAGTTGTAAGAGACACTACTGTAGTGCTTCTGCAATGTTTCAAGCGGTCCTTTCTCATCCCATCAGAAACTTGAGATGAATGACAGCAGCGACAGGAAGCATCGCATCTACTAGTCAAAACACTGCTGGTAATCCGCACCCTTATCAAGGGTATAAGCTCATTATAGCATATTTCTCGGAAATTGTTTAGTGGGGAATGCACGCTTTTTCACGCTCTCTTAATAGAGATGAGTCACCTTTTTACACGATTTTCACATTTCTCTTCTTTTAGTTCTTTATAGAAAAATACCC